>JAZLII010000244.1:0-28649 GCA_045617275.1 Bacteroidaceae bacterium | reverse complement strand
CAGCACGGTGGCTGCATCGTGCACCCAGATGAAGTCTACACCCAGATGGCGGGCCTCTGGTACGAGTTGCTCCTCGTTGAGTACGGTGATGCGTACCTGAGGCGACTCGCGCAGGTAGAGGTTGCTGGAATGGATGTCGTTGACCATGTCGGCCCCCTTCAAGTCCTCACAGGTGCGGTAGGCTGCCTGCTCGGCCATGGTGCCATGCTCATTGCCGGGGAAGATGCGGTTCATGTCGAGGTCGAAGTTGGGTATGCCTCGCTGTATGGTGTCGATGCCCAGCGGATTGAGAGCGGGGTATATCTCTATGGTGCCGTTGAGCTGGTCGGCGTGTTGCTGCACGAGGCGTGCCATCTCGTAGCACACCATCTGTCCCTCCAGTTCGTCGCCATGCGTACCGGTGACGATGCAGAAGCGCTTTCTGCCCGTGCCACCCTTTATGACGTTCTTTTTTACCATAAACCGCTCAGCCAGTGGCAGTTCGGTATTTACTATAGTCTTTATCATATTTCTCTAACTATAACGTTTACGGATGTTTTCTGCTGTGCCACACCCAGGTACACTCCCCGACTGACGGGGCAGTCCTGTGCATCCCGCCCGTGGGCAAGCTTGATGTAGCCAGTGGCGATGGCCGTGTCGTTGGTGGGGTCGAAGGCATACCAGCACTGCCCGTCATGAGCCTCCACCCAGGCATGGGTCTGACCTTCGCCCATCATCAGTCCGCAGGCATATCGGGCGGGTATGCCCGCCTGCCGGCAAAGGGCAATCATGAGGTGGGCGTAGTCCTGACAGACACCTTGTCGATGGCGGAACACGTCCTCGGCTGTGGTCAACATGCCGGTGGTGCCTGGGGTGTAGACGTTATGCCGGTGTACTGCATGGGCTATCTGCAGGCAGTCACCGAGGAAATCTCCCGTCATGACTGGCATCAGGCAACGCATCTCCCGGGTATACCCCGTGAGTCGGGAGGCAAGGGAGAAGACTGGATGGGGGACCGGGTCGGCAAGACAGTAAGTGTCAGTCTCGACGACTCCTGCACAAGCATAGTCGACGTGGGTGTGCATGTCGTCCGTGCATGCTGTGACGATCCGGTTGCCGAACCCGTCCTGTGCTTCCTTGTAGCAGAATCCGGCACTGATGCTGAACTCCTCCTGGCATGCCGTCTGAAATGCCTCTCTTGCGGGGAGGCATCTCAGCAGTAGATGGTGTCGCCCTACGGCAGGAGTGAAATCAACGTGAGTCTTATATTCGAATCTCAGTCGCAATGTCCCTATCTCTTTTTCTTGTCCGTCTCGTACTGAGCGTATTCCTCTATCTCGCGGTCGGCCACATGAGCCAGTCCGTAGTGCTCGTTGTGCTGAGAGATGTCGAGGCCGATCTCCTCCGACTTCTCACTGACGCGCATGGGGATGAAGTGGTCTACCAACCAATAGCCCAGGTAGCTCATGATGAAGGTGTATACGATCACCAGCACGATGGCGAGCAGATGGTAGAGGAAGATGACGAAACCTTCCCAACTGCCGGCTATGAGACCCTCCTGAATGAAGATACCCGTGAGCACGGTACCGAAGATACCGCCCGTGCCGTGAGTGGGGAACACGTCGAGGGCATCGTCGATGCTGCTCTTCTCGCGCCAGTGAACGGCGCAGTTGCAGATGAGGGTGATGATGAAGGAGATGGTGATGGACTGACCTACAGTGACATAGCCCGCGCTGGGAGTGATGGCCACCAGACCTACGACACAGCCCACGGCTGCGCCCATGGCGCTGGGCTTACGGCCACGCAGACAGTCAAAGAAGATCCAGGTCATCATGGCCACAGCGGAAGCCGTGTTGGTGTTGAGGAAAGCTTTCACGGCAATGCCGTCGGCATGCAGGCTCGAGCCGGCGTTGAAGCCGAACCATCCCAGCCACAGCATAGCGGCACCCAGGAGCACGAAGGGGATGTTGGCAGGCTCGGCATTGCGGTTCTTCGTCTTTCTGCGACCCAGGAACAAGGCTCCGGCCAAGGCCGCCACACCGCTGGAGGCGTGTACCACGATACCACCGGCAAAGTCCACTACGCCCCAGTTGAGGAACAGACCGTCGGGATGCCACGTCATGTGTGCCAGCGGACAGTAGATGAAGAAAAAGAAGAAGACCATGAACCACATGTAGCCAGAGAAGCGCACACGCTCGGCAAACGAACCGGTGATCAGGGAGGGGGTGATGATGGCAAACTTCATCTGGAAGAGGGCGAACAGCGCCAAGGGGATGGTGGCTCCACCCACGAACTTGCCCGTATTCTCCGTGATATAGGTGGCCCCGCCCACACCGTCGAGCATGGGGAAGGAGAAAGGATTGCCGATGATGCCCAGTCCGGCCACATCGTCTCCAAAGCAGAGGGAGAAGCCGATGACAACCCACAGTACGGATATCAGACCCATGGCGATGAACGACTGCAACATGGTGGAAATCACGTTTCTGGCTCCTACCATACCTCCATAGAAGAAAGAGAGGCCAGGCGTCATCATCAGTACGAAGATGGTGGCTGTGATGAGCCATGCTACATCGGCCGGGTTGATCTGACCTTCCTCTGTGCCAAACTCGCAACTGAAGGGGTGTTCTGGAGCAAAGGCTCCCCAGATGGCAAAGATGACCATGCAGGTCATCAGGATGATCCAACGTTTCTTTACACTTTTCATTGTCTTATTGTTTTTAGTTTACTGTATTGTTTTCTTGGTGTGTGAATGGTTGAATTTGAAACACTATTCCCACAAGTATTGCTTTCTTTTTGAGTTTTTGCAGCCACCCCTCCCCTTTGGGGAGGGGCTGGGGGAGAGGCTCACGCCCTGATCACGCTGTTGATATACTTGCAGAGCTTCCAGCGGAACTCCTCGTCGGCGTGCTCATAGCCTTCGGGTGTGAGCATCTCCTCTATCTGGGCATCGATGCACTCATCCACCAGCTCCGGCCACAGCTTGGCCCAAGTCTTCAGCATGCCGTACTGCACAGCGATGCGGTCGTAGCAGTAGCAGAAGCGCAGCATGATGTCGATCTTCTCCACCAACTGCCCAATAGCAATCGTGGCCAATACGCGGGGCTCCTCGATACGCTGGGCTGCAGAACCGCGGAAGGCAAGCATCCAGTCGGTAATGGACTGCAGATTGGTGATGTTGGACTCTGCCTGTGTGCGGAATCTCTTCATCTGATTGATGCTCATCTCGATGTACGACATCGTCTCGCTCTTGATGTCCTCGCGCAGCATGATGGCGTTGTCCATGGCTCGGTTGAGCGACGAGAGTACCGAACCGGGGTTTTGCTCGTCGTACATCATGCCCAAGGTGAACTCGCCCGTAGTGGCGTAGCTGTCCGTCATGTCCAGTTTCTTCCAGAACGACTCGTAGTCGGCCGGAGCACCGTCGATCATCTTGTCCGAGACCCGACGCATCAGATGAAGCGTCATATATACTCTCTCTACATATCTTCCCAACCAGAACAGGCGGTTGGCTTTGTTTGCACTTATTATCATTGGTTATTCGGTTGTTCGGTTTGTCGGTTATTCGGTTGTTCGGTTGTTCACTCTACTTCTCCATCACCCAGGTGTCCTTGAATCCACCACCCTGGCTGGAGTTCACCACGAAAGAGTCGGGATTGCGCGAGAAGCGGGTCAGGCCGCTCTTCCATACCTTGGTGTCTTTGCCCGAGATGACGAACGCGCGCAGGTCGGCCTTGCGCTCCACGATCTCGTCGCCCTCCAGCAGTTCAAGGTCCTTGAAGTCTATCACTTCCTGGGCTATCCATCGGCGAGGCTCGTCCTCTATGAGCTGACGCATCTCCTGCAACTGCTTGGCATCCATGTCTTTGCCAAACATGACACCGTAGCCACCTGCCTCACTCACATCCTTGATCACCAGCTTCTCCAGGTTCTCCAGCACATAGCGCTTGTCCTCCTCGTAGTAGGGCAAGTAGGTGGGAGCATTTTGTAAGATGGGATCCTCGTGGAGGTAGTAGGTGACCATCTTCGGCACGAAATAATAAATACCCTTATCGTCTGCCACACCGTTTCCGATGGCATTGATAAGGGCCACATTTCCGGCCTTGTAGGCCTGCATCACGCCGGGGATGCCCAGCAGCGATGATGCCTCGAACATCAGGGGGTCCATGTACTCATCGCTCACGCGGCGATAGATGGCACCCACACGTATCTTCTCCTTAAACATGCCTGCATAGTAGACCTTCTCGTCTTCTACGTACAGGTCGCCAGGATAAGCCAGCGTGGCACCTGTCTTCTCGGCCAGATAGCTGTGCTCGAAGAAGGCAGAGTTGTAGCGCCCGGGAGTCAGGATCACCTTGATGCCACCGTCCACGCACATATCCTCCATCATCTCACGCAGCAGTTCGCTGTAGTCGCGATTGTCAGCCACAGCATTGTATTCAAAAGTCTTGGGCGACACCTTGCGGCAGAGGTTGCGTGCAATCATCGGGTAACTGGCACCGCTGGGTATGCGAAGGTTGTCCTCCAGCACATACCACTGCCCGTTCTTTCCCTCCACCAGATCGATGCCGGCGATGTGTGCATAGACCTTGTTGACAGGGTCCACACCTTCACACTCTGGCATGTATCCCTTGCTGGAGTATGCAAACTCCTGGGGTACGACGCCATCCTTCACAATCTGCTTGTCGTGGTAGATGTCCCAAAGGAACATGTTGAGCGCCTTCACGCGCTGCTTCAGTCCTGCCTCCAGATAGTCCCAGTCTTTCTTGGGAATGATGCGAGGCACGGAGTCAAAAGGGAACAGTTGCTCATTGAATACTCCGTGTTTGTATACGCCAAAGCGTACGCCAAATCGTTCCATCCATCTGTTGACGGCATCCCTGCTATCAATCAGGTCTCTCAAATTAATGTAAGCCATACCTATTTATTAATATTCTGAATCGTTTTTGGGTTTGTTTTGGGGGTTGCTGCAATTAGTTCTTCCTGTTCCTTTTTGATTTATTGTACTTTGATAATGTGTCGGTTTCTGCGGGGCGGTTTTGTGACATTGTGAAAGTCGGAATAGGGTATCCGGTTGCATTATGTCTTGTTTTGTGGTGCAAAAGTATACAAAAAGATATTATTGTGCAAATAATTGTGATAAAATGTTGTGATTATCGTGTGATTTTGTGAACTTTTGTCTTCGAGATGGCGGTTTTGTATAGCAAAACGTCATGTAAAGAGATGATTTCCATATGCGTATGTCGGCGGATTGTAGCAAAAAAAAGAGAGGCAACCGGGTGGGGTTGTCTCTCATGTGAAGCCGTATGCCGATGGTCTTCTGTGTGCCTTGCTGTGGAAGCAGTATTTTCTCAGCTGTCTTTTTTCAAACTCTTGCATATCTCGCAGGCTGCATGCTGCGGGGCTCCGGGCTGGCCGAGGCGTTGGGCCATGTCCTCATAGCCGTCGAGCATGGTCTTGCGGGCTGGTTGGCCGGGGAGAATGCGAAGGAGCTCCTCGCGTGTACGCTCCACCGTCATGCCGGCGGCTACGAGTTCGGTCACCACCTCGCGTCCGGCCACAAGGTTGACCAGCGAGATGAAGGGTACCTTCAGGAAGTGACGGCGCAGAAAACTGAAGAGGCGACCCATGCGCATGTAGTAGCACACCACCTGTGGCACTCTGAAAAGAGCCGTCTCGAGAGTGGCAGTGCCACTGGTGACGAGGGCAGCCGAAGAGTGCTGCAGGATGCGATAGGTCTGTCCGTAGAGGATGTGGAGGGGAAGGTCGCCCGCACATGCTGTATAGTAGTCGGCCTCGATGCCTGGAGCAGCGGCAAGCACCAATTGATAGTCGCCTGCCAAGGGACGGGCGGCCTCGGCCATGCGAGAGAGGTTGTCGCGTATCTCCTGCTTGCGACTACCGGCTAGGAGAGCCAGGATGGGGCGGGAGTCAAGCTGGTTGTCGTGGCAGAAGGCTTCCATGTCGGCTGGATGTGATGCCTGATAGGCTGTCACCTCGTCGACTGTGGGGTTGCCTACATAGGAGATGGGGTAGTGGTGTTTCTTCTCGAAGAAGTCCACCTCGAAGGGAAGGATGGAGTAGAGCCTGTCGACGTCTCTCTTGATGGCCTTGATGCGATGCTCTTTCCAAGCCCATATCTTGGGCGCAATGTAGTAGCAGACGGGTATCAGGGTGTGCTTCTTGATGAACTTGGCTATCTTCAGGTTGAAGCCGGGATAGTCCACCAGTATGAGCACGTCGGGCTTCCAGGTGGTGATGTCTTGCTTGCACTGTGCCAGGCCTTTGAGGATGGTGCGTGCGTGGAGCAATACGGGGATGAACCCCATGTAGGCCAGATGGCGGTAGTGCTGCACAAGGGTACCCCCTTCGGCGGCCATGAGATCACCACCGTAGAAGCGAAACTCGGCCGTGGGGTCTTGCTCCTTGATGGCGTGCATGAGATGGGAGGCGTGGAGGTCGCCACTGGCCTCTCCGGCGATGAGGTAGTACTTCATGGGCGTTGGAATGTATGGTGGGGTGGATGAACTTAGATGAATGATTGCTGTAATTTTTCCAGACAATCGTAGTCCGTCATGTCAAGATGGATGGGGGTGACGGAAGCAAAGCCGTGATCAAGAGCCCAGATGTCACCATCTGTGGCGTCTGGTTCCAGACAGGTGAAGTTGCCTGCAATCTTAAAAAGCCCTTTTTGTGCAGGATCTTTTACGGCTATCCACTCGTTGCTCCACTGGCTACGCACCATGCGGGTGACGCGGATACCTTGCAGTTGGGATACCTCGGGAAAGTTGACATTGAGGCAGGTATGAGTGGGAAGGCCTTGCTGAAGGATGGCGCGAGAAATCTTGACAATGGCTTCTTCGTAGGGAGTGAAGTCGGCCTGTGGGTCGAAGGTGCGCAGCGAGAAGCCGATGGAGGGGATGCCCTTCATGCAACCTTCGAAGACAGCACCCATGGTGCCACTGTAGTGTATGTTGACCGAGGCGTTGTCGCCATGGTTGATACCCGACACGAGAAGGTCTGGGGCAGCGGGAAGCGCATGCTCGCAGGCCAGTTTGACACAGTCGACGGGGGTGCCCGAACAACTATAGTAGTGCACACCGGCTTCTGTCTCCAAGGGACAGAGTCTGACGGGCTGGGTGGGTGTGAAGCTGCAGCTCGCACCGCTTCTGGCCGAGTCGGGAGCTACCACGTAGACCTCTCCGAGGGTAGCCATGAGACGGGCCAGCGTGCGTATGCCCTTGGCCTGTACACCGTCGTCGTTGGTGATTAAAATGAGTTGGGACATGTTAATTCATGTTATATTTCAAGGGCAAAAGTAAGAAAAAACCTTGAAAGTGCCATCGATTCGTGCAGAAAATATTACCTTTGCCATGCCTTTGGCGCACGCGTGTGAAGCGTACTTATATAAAAAGTTATGCACAAAAACGGCGAGTTATGAACAAAATGCTCATTCTTGGCCCGAAAAGTGTGGGCAATCGGCACGATTTCGCTATCTTTGCATAAAGAAAACCATCAGAAGAAACCAAGAAAGAGAAGAATGGGTAAGATCATTGCTTTAGCCAATCAGAAAGGTGGAGTGGGAAAGACGACCACTGCCATGAATCTGGCAGCCTCCCTGGCAGCCCTGGAAAGAAGCGTCTTGCTGGTCGATGCTGATCCGCAGGCCAATGCTTCGAGCGGCATGGGTGTGGACACGACCAAGATAGACTGCTCCATCTACAACTGCATCGTGGGCGATGTGGACGTGCGAGAGGCCATCTATACCACCGAGATCGAGGGACTGGACATCATTTCCTCCCACATAGACCTCGTGGGCGCAGAGATAGAGATGCTCAATATGAAGGAGAGGGAGAGGGTGTTTGAGCGCATGCTCGAGCCCTTGCGCAAGGAGTATGACTACATCCTCATAGACTGCTCGCCCTCGCTGGGACTCATCACCGTCAATGCCCTTACGGCAGCGGAGAGCGTCATCATCCCCGTGCAGTGTGAGTACTTCGCCTTGGAGGGTATCTCCAAGTTGCTCAACACCATACGTATCATCAAGACTAAGCTCAATCCCAAACTCGAGATCGAGGGCTTCTTGCTGACGATGTACGACAGTCGTCTGCGCCTGGCCAACCAGATCTACGACGAGGTGAAGCGCCACTTCCAGGAACTCGTGTTCAATACCGTCATCCAGCGCAACGTGAAGCTCAGCGAGGCACCCAGTCACGGACTGCCCGCCATCCTCTACGATGCTGATGCCACAGGTACGAAGAACCACTTGGCACTGGCAGAAGAAATCATAGCAAGAGAAAAGAAATAATGGCAGTACATAAGAAATTTCCAACCCTTGGCAAAGGAGCAGCCCTCGGAAGAGGTCTGGACTCCCTTATCACGACAGGTGAGATAACCACCGGTGGATCGTCCTCCATCAACGAGGTGAACATAGACGCCATCCGCCCCAATCCCAACCAGCCCCGACGCGACTTCGACGAGGAGGCGCTGCAGGAGTTGGCCGACAGCATACGCGAGATAGGCATCATACAGCCCATCACCGTGCGCGACATGGGCGACGAGACCTACATCATCATCGCCGGTGAGCGCCGATGGAGAGCCTCTCAGGTGGCCGGCAAGACCACCATCCCCGCCTACATACGCACCGTGGACGATGAGAACATGATGGAGATGGCTCTCGTGGAGAACATACAGCGAGAGGACCTCAACTCGCTGGAGATAGCCCTGGCCTACCAGCATCTCATGGAGCAGTATGGACTGACCCAGGAGAAGCTGAGTGAGCGCGTGGGCAAGAACCGTGCCACCGTGACCAACTACCTGCGCTTGCTGAAGTTGCCTGCACCCATCCAGATGGGCCTGAAGGAGCGAGTGATAGACATGGGCCATGCCCGTGCCATCCTGCCTCTTGAGGACCCTGCCCTGCAGATCAAGGTGTACGAGGAGATACAGAAGGAGAACCTCAGTGTGCGCAAGGTGGAGAGCCTCGTGAAGGAACTCATGGAGGGTGGCACCGTGAAGACGCAGGACAAGGGACGCCTGAAACTGAAAGGCAGCGACAAGTTGCCTGCCGAATACGTCCAACTCAAGGACTCTCTCTCGGCCTTCTTCCGCACCAAGGTGCAGCTCACCTGTACCGACAAGGGACGAGGCAAGATCAGCATCCCGTTTGCCAATACCGACGAACTGGAGCGCATCTTACAACTGATAGACCAACAGACACGCTGATGCTCAAGCGTATAGCATACGGCTTGCTGGCATGGATGTGTGGCGTGGCTTCGCTCTGCGCTCAGTCCGTGGACACCGATAGCTTGGAGGTGGAGGAGCAGCGCCCTGCCATGACAGTGGCGCTCGACACGCTGCAGGCTATGGGAGAGACCCTTGTGGCCGAAGTGCTGGACAGCACCGCACATGCCATCAGTCGGGACTCCATCGTGGGCTTTGCCTTGCCTAAGGTGGAGCTGTTCACTCCCGACCCCCTGCGATCCTTCTGGCTCTCGCTGATCCTTCCCGGTGCGGGACAGATATACAACCACAAGTACTGGAAGCTGCCTATCGTGTATGGCGGATTCTTAGGCTGTGTGTATGCCCTCTCCTGGAACGGCCAGATGCTGCGCGACTACACGCAGGCCTATCTGGACATCATGGACGACGACCCCAATACGGCAAGCTATATGAAGATGCTTCCTCTGGGCTACAACATCGCCGGCAAGGAGGAACGCTTCAAGGACATCTTCAAAAGGAAGAAGAACTACTACCGGAAGTATCGCGACATGAGTCTCTTTGCCTTTGCAGGCGTGTATCTCATCAGCGTGGTAGATGCCTATGTAGATGCCGAACTGTCGTGCTTCGACATCAGTCGTGACCTCTCCCTGAAGTGGGAACCGACGAGGATGAACGACGACAACAAACTGGCACAGCGCCTGGGCGAGAGGTCCTACGGCGTGCAGTGCAGCTTCAGTTTCTGAACGACACGATGAAACCGGAGGAGACACACTAAAGAAACACCAAGACCAAACACCAAAACCAAACGAACGTAAATGACACACACATGGAAAATAGCACTCCTGAGCCTTGCTGCGTGGGTATCGACCACCGGCATGTACGCACAGGATGTGGTGGATGATGATGAAGACGACGAGGAAGAAGTAGAAGACGTGGCCACTGACTCGGGAGAGATGGTGCTGCCGGAGGGTATGACAGACAGCGAGATGGATAGCCTGCTCAACGAGTGGGCCTCACGCAACTATCTGACCTTCGACGAGAGCTGTGAGAACACCAACGAGAATCCCGTCTTCGAGCGTGAGACCTACGTGACTCGTCTCTCCCGTCTGCCCAACGTGATGGAGATGCCCTACAACGACGTGGTACGCCAGTATATAGACCAGTATGCCGGACGCATGCGCCGCACGGTGTCGTTGATGCTGGGTGCCAGCAATTTCTACAACCCCATCTTCGAGGAGGCCCTGGAGAGCTATCAGGTGCCCCTTGAACTGAAATACCTGCCTATCATCGAGAGTGCGCTCAATCCCGGTGCTACCTCACGTGTAGGTGCGGCCGGACTGTGGCAGTTCATGATCACCACGGGCAAGCAATACGGACTGGAAGTGACGAGTCTCATAGACGAGCGTCGCGATCCCATCAAGGCCAGTTTTGCCGCTGCTCACTACCTAAAGGATCTCTACGACATCTTCGGTGACTGGACACTGGTGATAGCCAGTTACAACTGTGGTCCGGGCAATGTCAACAAGGCCATCAAGCGTGCCGGAGGCGAGAAGGACTACTGGGCCATCTACAAGTATCTGCCCAAGGAGACGCAAGGCTACGTGCCTGCCTTCATCGCGGCCAACTACATCATGAACTACTACTGCGAGCATAATATCTGCCCCGTCAACACACGTCTGCCTCTGGCCACCGACACCATCCTGGTGAGCCGTGACCTGCACTTCGACCAGCTGGTGGATCTCTGCCATGTGGACAAGGAGGAACTGAAGGCGCTCAACCCACAGTATCGTACCGACCTCATCCCTGGTGATTCGCATCAGTGCACGCTCAAACTCCCCACCACGGCCGTCAATGCTTTCTTGGAGGCAGGCGACAGCATCTATACGCACAGAGCCGACGAACTCTTCAAGAATCGCAAGGAGGTCGCTATCGCTACCGAACCTGCTCCCGCTGCAACCAGCAAAAGCAAGAGTAGCAGCAAGGCCAGCAAGACGGTGACGGTGAGAAATGGTGATACACTGGGTGCCATAGCGCGCCGCAACGGCATCTCTGTCTCCAAGCTGCAACGACTCAACGGACTGCGTGGCACCAATATCCGTGCCGGACAGAAGTTGAAGGTGAAGTAAAATCTGACGTATAGGTATGGGTGTGTTTACCTCTTTATATTAATTAGGTATGGAAAAGACGGAGCAACAGATCAGGGAAGAACTGGATGAGCGCATGGTGGACGAGGCCTATCAGCGACTTATCGACAGTTATCTCAACTCCCATCACAGGAAGCATGTGGACATCATCAACAAAGCTTTCCACTTTGCTCGTCAGGCACACAAGGGTGTGCGCCGACTGAGTGGCGAGCCCTACATCATGCATCCCATCGCCGTAGCCCAGATAGCCTGCTCAGAGATAGGTCTGGGTAGTACGAGCATCTGTTCGGCTCTGCTCCACGACGTGGTGGAGGACACCGACTACACCGTAGAGGACATACAAAATATCTTCGGTCCGAAGATAGCGCAGATCGTGGACGGACTGACGAAGATATCGGGTGGTATCTTTGGCGACAAGGCCTCTGTGCAGGCAGAGTCGTTCAAGAAGTTGCTCCTCACGATGAGTGAGGATATCCGTGTGATACTCATCAAGATAAGCGACCGCCTGCACAATATGCGCACACTGGGCAGCCAGTTGCCCAACAAGCAGTACAAGATAGCCGGAGAGACGCTCTACATCTATGCGCCCTTGGCCCATCGTCTGGGACTGAACAAGATCAAGGAGGAGCTGGAGGATCTCAGTTTCCGCTATGAGCATCCGGAGGAATACATTGCCATACAAAATCGTCTCAACTCCATCGATACCCATCTGCATACGGTCTTCGATGAGTTCACGGTGCCCATCCGTGAGAAGCTCGACAGTCAGGGCATCAAGTACGAACTGAAAGCCCGTATCAAGACACCTTACTCCATCTGGAACAAGATGCAGAACAAGGGCGTGACCTTCGAAGAGATATACGACATCCTGGCCGTACGTATCATCTACGATCCCGACGATATCAGTCAGGAGGTGGCAGAGTGCTTCCAGATATATGCCACGATAAGTAGTATCTATAAGCCTCATCCTGAGCGTTTCCGCGACTGGATAAGTCATCCTAAGGCCAATGGCTATCAGGCCCTGCAGACCACTCTTATGGGTAAGAAGGGCCAGTGGGTGGAGGTGCAGATACGTAGCCGCAGGATGGACGAGATGGCAGAGCACGGTTTTGCCGCTCATTGGAAATACAAGGAGGGCAACAAGACCAGTGAGGAGAGTGAGAACGAGCTCGACAAGTGGCTGGGTACCATCAAGGAGATACTCGACGACCCGCAGCCCAATGCCATCGACTTCCTCGATGCCATCAAACTCAACCTATACGCCTCGGAGATATTTGTCGTGACACCCAAGGGCGAGTTTCGCACCATGCCAACGGGCAGTACTGCACTCGACTTTGCCTTTAGCATACATACCTTCGTGGGTACCCACTGCATGGGTGTGAAGGTCAACCACAAACTGGTACCGCTGAGTCAGGAACTGCAGAGCGGAGACCAGGTGGAGGTGCTCACCAGCAAGGAGCAGAAGGTGGTGGAGGAGTGGCTTGACTTCGTGACCACAGCCAAGGCCAAGGGCAAGATACAAAACATACTCAAGCGTCGTGACAGAGAGCGCCAGAAGGAAGGCGAGGCCATGCTGTCGGCATTCTTCGAAAAGTCTGAAATAGAGCAGAATAGCATCAACGTGGACAAGCTCTGTATCTTGCACGGCATACACACTCGGGAGGAGCTCTATACGGCCATTGGCAACCAGTGCGTGATACTGGGCGATCAGGATCTCGCCGTACTGCGTGAGGATACAAGTGGCAGGCGCAAGTGGGGACGCTATCTCAGGTTCTTCAGCCGCAAACTGAAGGAAGAGGAAATGGCGAAGGATCAGACGGCTCAAGAGGCAGGAGAAGTGCCCCCAGAGGTGAATGTGGCCAAGATAGACCGCAAGAAACCGCTGATACTCAACGAAGAGACCATCTCTCACTATGAGATATGCAATCTGTGTAAGCCCATTCCTGGTGATGATGTGCTGGGATATTTTGACCATACGGGCCATATCACCATCCATAAACGTCAGTGTGCCAAGGCCAACAAACTGAAGGCCAGTGATGGCAATCATATCCTGGCAGCCAACTGGGACACCCATAAGAAGCTGTTCTTCCCCGCTACCATTCATGTAGAGGGCATCGACCGAGTGGGTGTGCTCCATCAGATCACGGCCATCCTCTCCCAGCAGCTCAACGTCAACATCCCTCGTCTGCTCATAGAGACTCGCGACGGTATCTTCCGGGGCGAGATACAGCTGGAGGTGCACGACGTGGAGGACGTGCAGACCATCTGCCGTGACCTTAAGAAACTGAAGGACATCGACTCAGTGGTGCGTATCAGTTGATAACCTGATATTGAATATGGCGTTGATAGAGAAAAGAATTAGTCCAACTGGTCTAATTCTTTTTTGATGCATTCCAATTCGCTTCGTACATGGAGGAGACGGTCCAGTACTTCCGTGGTCTCCTTGGCACCCTGGTGGTTCTTGCGGATGATCTCCTTGGCCAGAGAGAGCTTCATGCCACGCACCTTCACCAGATTGTGCACAATGCGCACGTCCTCAATGTCTTCAGCAGTGTACTGACGGATGTTGCGGGATGTCTTTCTGGGATTGATGCTGGGAAACATTTTCTCCCAATAGCGAAGAAGAGACTCGGTGACGTCAAACATCTCGGCCACCTCGCTAATGGAATAAAACATCTTCAAGTTATCGCTGCTGTTCTGTGCCATAATCCTTATTCAACGAGCTTTTGGAATAAAACGATGCAAATGTAACAAATAATTGCGAAATGTGAACCATAAATTATGAATTATTTCGTAACTTTGCACGTACTTTGTATAATATTAGGTGTAAATGCCTGCTTCGGGGCCTTCTGCCGGTCGGTCAAGCGGCTCCGAAATAGTAAATAGTAAATCGTAAAACCGTAAATAATATGATGACAGCAAACGAAATCCGCGACTCGTTCAAGAAGTTCTTCGAGTCAAAGGACCATCTGATTGTTCCTTCTGCACCCATGGTGATCAAAGACGACCCAACGCTGATGTTCACCAATGCAGGTATGAACCAGTGGAAGGATATTATCCTGGGTACACGTGACCCCGAACCCCGTCGCCGTGCCGACTCACAGAAGTGCCTTCGCGTAAGCGGTAAGCACAATGACCTTGAGGAGGTGGGTCATGACACCTACCATCACACCATGTTCGAGATGCTCGGCAACTGGTCGTTTGGCGACTACTTCAAGGAGGGTGCCATCGATATGGCATGGGAGTACCTGGTAGATGTACTGAAGCTTGATCCCAAGGATCTCTATGTGACTGTGTTTGAGGGTAATGCTGAGGAGAACCTCGTTCGTGATGACGAAGCTGCCGGCTACTGGCTGAAGCACGTTCCCGCCGACCATATCATCAACGGTAACAAGCACGACAACTTCTGGGAGATGGGTGACACCGGTCCATGCGGTCCCTGCTCTGAGATACACCTCGACAGCCGTACTCCCGAGGAGAAGGCCAAGGTGCCCGGACGTGAGTTGGTCAACAAGGACGATCCACAGGTCATCGAGATCTGGAACATCGTGTTCATGCAGTACGAGCGCAAGGCCGACGGCCATCTGGAGCCCCTGGGTATGAACGTTATCGATACCGGTATGGGCTTCGAGCGCCTCGTTCGTGCCATCCAGGGCAAGCACTCCAACTACGACACCGATGTCTTCCAGCCCATCATCAAGGTCATTGGTGAACTGGCAGGCTGCAAGTATGGTGAGAAGGAGGAGACCGACGTGGCTATGCGTGTCATCGCAGACCACCTGCGTACCATCGCCTTCTCTATTGCCGATGGTCAGTTGCCCGGCAATGCCAAGGCTGGCTATGTGATCCGCCGTATCCTGCGTCGTGCCGTACGCTATGCCTATACCTTCCTCGGCCAGAAGGAAGCCTTCATCTATCGCCTGCTTCCCGTGCTCATCCAGGAGATGGGTGCCACTTATCCCGAGCTGGAGGCTCAGCGTGAGCTCATCAGCAAGGTGATGAAGGAGGAGGAAGACAGCTTCCTGCGTACACTTGAGACTGGTATCCGTCTGCTCGATGGTGTGATGAAAGAGACCAAGGCTGCCGGAAAGTCGGAGATTGCCGGTGAGAAGGCATTTACCCTGTTTGATACCTACGGATTCCCCCTCGACCTCACCGAACTGATTTGCCGTGAGAACGGTATGACCGTCGATGAGGCTGGCTTCAACGCTGAGATGGAAAAGCAGAAGGCCCGTGCCCGCAATGCTGCTCAGCGTGAGTTGGGTGACTGGGTGGTTGTCAACGATAACGATAACGATGACGATAACAAGGTTGCCGTTTCCCAGTTTGTAGGTTACGACTATACCGAATATAGCTGCCACATCAGCAAGTATCGTGAGGTGAAGCAGAAGAAGGGTACCGTCTACGAGGCTATCCTCGACCAGACTCCTTTCTACGGCGAGATGGGTGGTGAGGTCGGTGATACCGGTGTGCTGGTCAACGACAGCGAGACCATCAAGGTACTCGACACCAAGAAGGAGAACGGTGTGAGCGTGCATATCCTCGACCGTATCCCCGCCAATCCTGAGGCAGAGTTCATGGCTTGCGTCGACGTGGAGCGTCGCCATGCCATCGAGGCCAACCATACCTGTACCCACCTTTTGGATGAGGCTCTCCGTGAGGTGCTGGGAAGCCATGTGGAGCAGAAGGGCTCACTGGTGACTCCCGACGCACTCCGCTTCGACTTCTCTCATTTTGAGAAGGTGACTCCCGAGCAGTTGCGTCAGGTAGAGCATATCGTCAATGAGAAGATCCGCGAAGACATCGCTCTTCAGGACCACCGCGATGTACCCATTGAGGAGGCAAAGAAGCTCGGTGCCATTGCCCTCTTCGGTGAGAAGTATGGCGACAAGGTTCGCGTGGTACAGTTCGGCACCAGCGTTGAGTTCTGTGGTGGTTGTCACGCTCAGAGCACGGGTCGTCTGGGTATGGTGAAGATCGTCAGCGAGAGCAGCGTGGCTGCTGGTGTCCGTCGTATCGAGGCTATCACAGGCGCTAAGGTAGAGGAGATGCTCAACACCCTGCTCGACAATGCAGCAGAGATACGTGCCCTGCTCAACAATGCTCCCGATGCTAAGGTTGCCATCCAGAAGACCTTGAACGAGAGTGCCTCTCTAAAGGCTCAGCTCGAAGGCTTGATGCGCGAGAAGGCTGCCGATGTGAAGGCTGCCATGAAGGCCGACATTCAGGAGATGAAGGGCTTCAATGTGATGAAGGCCGTAGTGCCCATGCCTGCCGACGTGGTGAAGGATATCGCTTTCCAGTTGAAGGGCGAGGTGGAGAACAGCCTCGTAGTCATCGGTAGCGTAGCCGATGGCAAGCCTCTCCTCACGGCTATTGCTGCAGACAGTGTCGTAGCAGCTGGTGTCAACATCGGCAAGAACATTCGTGAGGCTGCCAAGCTCATCCAGGGTGGTGGTGGCGGTCAGCCCCACTTTGCCACTGCAGGTGGTAAGAATCCCGAAGGTCTGTCTGCAGCCGTAGACAAGCTCATCGAGATACTGATGGCATAAACCGAAAACCCCGAATACAAAATATTGGCCCGTTTAGCATTGCTGCTGAGCGGGCCAATTGATTAGAAACACTTTGTCTGTAGCACGTGTGATGGCTGTGTAAAGCCAGCGGAAATAGTCGGGTGAGAGCATCTCCTCAGTGACGTATCCTTGGTCGATGTACACGTGTTGCCACTGTCCGCCTTGTGCCTTGTGGCAAGTCACGGCGTAGGCGTATTTTATCTGGAGGGCATTGTAGTAGATGTCTTCCTTGATTTTCTTCATCCTGTCGCGCTTATTGGGTATCTCCGGGTAGTCCTCCCACACAGACGTGAAGAGCGCCTCCTGCTGCCCCCGTGTCAAGGCGGGAGCCTCCGATAGGAGAGTGTCAAGGATCAGGGTCACGTCCACCTCCTGTTCTTCGTGGTCAAGCAAGCTAAGCGTGGCGTCGGCGAACTGAAAACCATAGACTTCGCGCTGATTTCTTATCCTTCGTATCAAAGCCATGTCTCCATTGGCAATGAAGGCATCTTTGCTTTTCCTCTCTCCGTTTTCCACTGTCCCTTTCTCTCCGTTTTCCAACCAGAAATAGTTGTTCTTGGCAATGATCACTCTGTCGGAGCTGCACAGCTGCTCTTCATAGCCCAGAATGCGTCCACGGATGCCTTGATTGAAGATGTTGGCCCTCTTGTTGCTCCGAGTCACGACGATGGTCTCGTCGGTGCCTACTTCGTAGTAGCTTTGTTCCAGAGCTTCAATGAGTTCTGTACCAGAGACAGTCTGTATGTCGGCAAACCCTTCGAGGTGCAGTACCGGGAAGGAGAACACGTCTTGCTCTACCAGCAACTGACGAAGATAGGTGGCGTTCCAGAGGATGCCGGAGTCTTCCACCTGGCGTACCACCTCATGCAGGTTGGCCTTGGTGACCGCGAGACCGTATCCACTCAGCACCTCCGGCATGAGGGCGGGACTGAGTTCCTCTCCCACGGGCGGGAGCTGGGCACTGTCGCCGATGAGGAGCAGTCTGCATCCGTCGCCACTGTAGACGTATTGTATCAAATCGTCGAGCAACCGGCCTGTTCCAAAAGTGGCACCGGCGAGTCCGTCGTTGGCTATCATGGATGCCTCGTCGACGATGAAGAGGGTCTGCTTGTGGAGATTGACGTTGACTTGGAAGTCTTCAGACTCCAGAGACTTCTGCCGATAGATGCGTCGGTGGATGGTATAGGCCGGTGTCTCTGCATACATCGAGAATACTTTGGCGGCTCTTCCGGTGGGCGCCATGAGCACCACAGGCTGCTTGAGCTGCTGCATAGACTTGACCAATGCACCCACCAATGAGGTCTTTCCCGTGCCCGCATAACCGGTCAAAAGAAATAGGGTGTCTTTGTCCCTGGACAAGAGGAAGTTCTCCCATCGACTGACCACTACTTCTTGTTCAAATGTAGGGTTATGAGGGAAGTTTTTCAGGATAAATGCCCCTAAATCGCCTTTTCTTATCATTTTTTTTATAAAAAGTTGCTCGGAATGACGAATATTCAAAGAATTTGTCTTATTTTTGCGATGCGAATATAATAATAAAAACACAAATATCATCATGAAAACAGCAATTAATGTGATTTTAGGTGTCTGCGCCCTCGTTTTGGCGTACATCTGCGTGGGTAGCATTATGGACGACCAAGCTCTTGACGCCCAGATTGATGCTCGCAAGAAGGTAGTTATTGCCCGTCTGCTTGACATCAAGAAGGCTCAGGAGGCATTTAAGGAAACTCACGACACCGTGGTGTCTTATCTGGACCCCGAATCACAGGAGATGTCGGAAGTGACTATGGGTCGCTTCGCATTGAGTTTTGACGAGTTGGAGGACTTCCTGAAGAATGGCCGCATGCCCTTGGAGATCATCAAGGAAGGCCAGATCCAGGAGGAGTTGCAGCGTGAGGGTTGGACCGAGAAGAAGGTTGCCGACCACATCTACCAGCTCAAGTTGCAGGGTCTTAGCAAGGAGCAGATCATGGCAGACCTCGATGCTAAGCAGCTTTATGGCGTATGGTGCGATACCGTATGGGCAGACAGCCCCATCCAGGCTCTCTATGGTGACAATTTCTGCTTGGATTCTCTTCGCTACATCCCCTTCAGCGATCAGTGGGAGAAGCATGAGAACGGCGGTATTGCAAAGCCTCTCGGCGAGTTTGCAGAGTGGGAGTTCGGAGAGCGCGTAGAGTTCAAGATGGACATCCCCATGCACTATGTAATGGAGTGTGCTGCTCCCTTCAAGTCTTTCCTCTCAGGTATGGGTAAGCTTTGCGACCGCAAGATCGTGAATATGACTCAGTACGAAGAGGGTCGTGGTGCATACCCCGGTCTTAAGATCGGTGAATTGGCCAAGGACCAGTGGAACAACAATGCCGGTAACTGGGAATAAGTCGACATACTATAATCTATCCATCCGTGTAAAAGCGGATGGATTTTCATTTATTGTCACCGAAGGTATCTCCGGTGACAACTTGCTTTGTCAGGACTTTAATGTCGCAGACGACAAGCCGGTGGAGGAGCTCTTGGCGGAGAAGCTACGTATTCCAGAGCTTTCCACCTATAAATTTACACGTGTGCGCGTGATAACCACCACGGATGCCACATGCATACCCCAGCAGGAATTTGTCTCTGAACATCTCGACCGACTGTACAACGTAGTCTTTCCTCCCATAGACGATACACTTCAGGAGGTGGGCTACACCCATTTGCCGCAGTTGGACATCGTGATGGCATTTGCCGTTTCCAAGGCGGTACGTCGTGCCATCACCGAGGTGTATCCCGATGCTACTTTCACCAATGCCTCTGCCGTAGTATTGGGGCGCATTGCCACTTTCTGCAAGCGTCAGCAGTTGCCCGACGGTGCCCTTTTCGCCTACACTACGCCTTGGCAACTGTTCTTGTACTCTGTAGGCAATGACAAACTCCTTTTTGCCAATAGCTTTCCTCTGGATCAGCCCAAGGACAGCTTGTTCTATCTCTTGTCCGTGTGGAAGACATTAAACCTGAATGCGCGCAAGCACCAGTGCTATGTGGCGGGAGAGAGTGGCAGCGTGGAGTATCTGTCGGAGGAGGCAAAGAAGTATTTGCAAAACATTAATGTCATGTCGCTCTCCATGGAGAGTTGATGCCACCACAAGTCTATGCGCGTAGTAACGGGTAAATATAAAGGTCGCCACTTCGACGTGCCTCGCACGTTCAAGGCTCGACCCACAACCGATTTTGCCAAGGAGAACCTTTTCAATGTGCTTCAGGGCTATCTTGACTTTGAGGAAGGACCGACAGCTCTCGATCTTTTCTCGGGCACCGGCAGCATCACACTGGAGCTTCTCTCACGCGGTTGTTCTCGTGTGATCTCTATTGAGAAGGACCGCCTTCATCATGGTTTCATCAAGGGCTTCCTGGAGAAACTGCAGGATGAGGCAGGTGTGCCTGTTTGTGGCGATGTGTTCCGTTATCTGGCCCGTTGCAATGAAAAGTTCGACTTCATCTTTGCCGACCCGCCCTATGCCTTGCCCAATCTGGAAGAAATTCCCGATATCGTCATGGCGCGCAATCTGCTGAAAGAAGGTGGCATCTTTGTCTTAGAGCATGGCAAGAACAATGATTTTTCCAGCCATCCCAACTTCCTGGAGCATCGCTCGTATGGCAGTGTGAATTTCAGTTTCTTCCGATAAAAAACTTTTTCCTCTGAGAGAGAAGACTACTCACTTGAAGTGGCAAACAACAAAGCGACGATGAATGTTGGTTCATCGTCGCTTTGCTATTGGGGATGACGTCACACAAGGTGACATCCTTCCATGCCTTGACTATTGTTTAGTATTTAACTTGCTGTGCGGCATACTTACCCATTGCCTCGTAGGCCTTGGGAGTGCAGTGCAGACCGTCGTCGGAGTACTCCTTGAGGAGTGCCTTGGGATTGGCAGGATCTTGTACGAGCTTGTCAAAGTCGATGATGCCATCCACATCCTTGTTGGCGCGGATCCAGTCGTTGACGGTCAGGCGAGCGGCTTCACTGAAATGCGTGTAGTAAGAGTTGCCGAAGAAAGGAGTGATGGTGGCCAGATAAACCTTCTTGCCAGCATCCTTAGCCTTCTTGATGAGTTCTTTGTATGCATCCTGCAAGCTGCGAACGATGTCCATGTGGTTGGGCTTGAAACCACCGATATCATTTACACCTTCATAGATCACAACGGAGGTTACGCCGGTTTGCTCCAAGATGTCGCGGTCGAAGCGCTTCAGGGCAGGTTCGCTCAGTCCGCCACGTACCACGGCATTGCCTCCGATACCCAGATTGAGCACAGCTGCCTTGCCCTCATAAGCCTCTGCCATGAAGTCCGTCCAGCGGTTCTGCTTGTTGGTAGTACTTCCACGACCGTCGGTGATGCTATTGCCCAGTACAGCTACACATGGAGTGGGAGCGCTGGTCTTGACGTCGATGCAAGAGATGTTGTACCAGTGGTCGCACTTCTCAGGGTCCACAAACTTAGTCTTGGGCTTTGACTCGCCAGGGATGATATAGGACGTGGTGCGCGAACCGCGGTGAGAGGATGCGTTCTTGGGGGTGGACTCACCATAGTTGATGGTGATGGAGAGCAACTGCAGCGGATCAAGATGATACTTCATCACGTCGCAGTATACTGCCTTGCCAGGTTCTATCGTTACCGACTTCTTGCCGCCGAAGGTCAGGTATTTGGCGGTCTTGGGGTCGATATCGCTGTTGTCTACAGGAGTTGCGATGTATATGGACTTTATGTCTACGGGTTCTTTGCTGTGGATGTTGCTCAACTGCATGCGCATCTCCTCACCACCGATGGAGATGTGGATGATCTCGCGAAGTGAACGGTTGGAAAGACTTGCCTTGGGCATATCGCCAGGACCGGTAAACTCAACTGCTGTGGCCCATGTTGCTGTCCAACCTTCATCGGTAGACTGGGCTTGTGCGGCACTTAGTGCCAAAGAGGCAAGTGCCAATGATAAAAACCACTTTTTCATGTTTTATACTATTGATTCGGTTAATTTGCTATTTCTATCTGCAAAAGTACAAAAAACTTTCTGACTACCAAAGAAATAAACCTTTAAGATAGGTACGCGTGCGCACGTACGCCGTTCTATTGACCCGAGACGGTGCCTCTGCTGATGATTTGTCTGGCCTTCTCTATCATGCTGTCCTTGTTTTGGTTCAGATCGGCAGAGTCGAGTGGGCAGTAGATGTCTGGCTCTACACCAAATTCGATTTGGTTCATCTCCACATCATACATCGGACAGGCACTTAGACGCAAGATCCAACTGTTGGGCAGCTCGTAGGTAAAGGGCATGCCGCTTCCGCCTCCGGTTTTGTCTCCGAGTACGGTGACAAGAGGACATACTTTCATGTTACGCACAAAGGTATTTGCCGCACTGTAGCACGATCTGTTGGTCAGCACCACGCAGGGCTTTTGCCATCTCACCCCTCTGCTCGGTTCCAGGTACTCTGCTTGAGGAGTGGAGAAGTCTTGATGCCCGGGGCCAGTCTTGTGATGGAAATAGCCCACAAGGCGTCGCTCGTTGGTGAAGCGAGAAGCCAAGGCTTCTGCCGAACTCAAATAGCCTCCGCTATTGCCTCGGATGTCAAGGATGATACCGTTGCATGCTCTCAGGTAGTGAAAGATCTCATTCATACCTCCCTCACTGAGTGTATAGCCAAAACTTTCACAGACGATATATCCTGTGTTGTCAGAAAGGATGCGGTATTTCATCCCGCCTGTGATACGATAGTCTGTGCCTTTTCCCAAGTAAGCCTCTTGCACTTCTTCGTCCAAGTTTTTAGGATAGTCCTCCCTCCATGACCAGTTGCGGCCTATGTCTGCGCTGCAATAAAGGTTTACATGTCCGTCTTGTAGTTCGGCCAGCATCTCGCAGAGAACCTCGAAAAGCTGATAATTCCCCATTTTATCGTTGATTCTCGCCTTGTATCGTTGGTAGACTTCCTGCCAGTCCACGCCCAGTTCCTTCTGCTTGTAGTCAAGGAAGCAGTAGTGCTGGTCTATGGCGGACCACAGCGATTCAAAGTTCTGCATGGGACTGCGCGTGGCCTCCTCACCCTCCAGACAACCTGTAAGTAGAAGGGGTACGATGAACAAGCAGAGCAAATGGCGTAGTGTTCTCATCTCTTGGGGCTCTCTTAAAGGTGTTTGACTATTCCCAGCAGCAAGGCATTGTTGATCGCCTTTTGTTTGAGGTGATTGGGCTGCAGTTGGCGAATCTCATTCTGGTAGCCTACGCGCAAATAGAAAAACGGTGGTGTTTTCCTTGTCTTTCGGTCCAGGCTGATGTCCACCCAAAACTGCTGACGCATGGAAAAGTCCCGGAAGGGATGGGTGAGAACGATGTTGTGGTCGTAGTTGCCACGTGAGAAAATCTCGTAATAAGACTGTCCGTAGGCAGGGGAGAACATGCCACCGAGTAAGGGCAACTCGGCATAGTAGCGTGCCAAACATGATCTTTTCAGGGGTACCTGATACTCCGCGGTCAGTGCGCCAAGCAGTTGGACCTGGGCGTGTGCTTGGGCCGGATTGTTGCCGTCATGTGCAGCGTACATTCCTCCCAGTGTGGTGTTGAAGCCACCTCCACCCTTAAAGGTGATCGGCAAACCTGGAATCCAGAAGTGATATTGCCAGGTGGCATCATAGCGAAGGTCGCCTCCTATAGCATCAAAGTTGCCTTTCCATGCATGGCCAGGAGATAGGCTTGCCTGTATGGTGGAACGGAAGGTGCCCCGATTGTCATTCCAATCGATTACCCTCCGATATTCCTCCAGGAGTGTGAAGCTCGGACCTTTGAACTCCATGGGCGAGAGGTAAGTGTCCAGTTGATGTGTTCTGCCCAGTCCTACAACGAATGCACGCGAAGCCCTCAGTTTCATACGCGGCTGACGAGCCTGCAGCGACATGCCGAAGGCACACATTATCATTATAAGCAGAAGCTTTCTCATGTCATACTTACAGCCGACGTCCTCTTCCTTACGTCTCTCATTCTATACCCGCCCCGTCGTTTTTTTAAGTAAGGGAGCAGTCGAGAATTTAGGCAAATTTGTTCCAACTAATTATCTTGTCATCACTTAAAACAGATGCAACTGTCCGTTGATCTCGTCGGCCACTTCGCTCTGGCTCTTGCCCTCGTCGGGATCGTTAGTCTCCGTATCAACGTTGCCATCCTCACCTTCCTCGTTACTTGGTTCGGGGGCAGGCTCATCGATGCGCGTAGGTTCCAGTTCGGTGATGCTCTCTACGGTAAAGGTAGTCAGACGCTTGCCCTTTGCTTTGTAGCTCTTCACACCGATGAAGTCCTCTGCCTCGATGTCCATCGGCTCACGGAAGTCATCGTTCCCGCCCATCTTCACCAAAAGGTGTGGATGCGTCGTGTCGGTAAGCAGAATGAGTTGATTTTTCTCGTTTTCACCGAGGAAAGTCTGATGCTGACGGGCAGATGCCTCCAGGGGGAAACGCTTGATGTAAGCATATCCGTTTTGATCAAAGTCAAAGAGGCAAGCCGTCCATATCTTCTGTTCGTCGTACTTCTCTATACGCCAGATATTATCCTCATAGTGATTGCTGATGTCGAAGTTGGTCAGATAGTATTCGCCATTGCGCAAGATGACCAGAATCTTCTCGTCGTCGGTAAATTCTCCCAAGAAATCCCCGTGTTCATCGTAGTTTAAGCGCTTCACGTCTGGGTCAAACCATACCTTTCTGCCGCCCAGCGTGCTGCCGCCGTGGCTCTTCAGGCCAAGTCGCAAGATGTCAAGTTTGGTCAGTATGTTGCCCATACTGGCACGTCCCTTGATGGCTATCTCGCTGAAGTCCTTGTCAAAGAATACACGCTTCAGCTTCGGGTTGGGTTTCAGAGTCACCTTGATGATTTCCGCTTCGCCGTTGGGATTGGCCGTGAAGTAGGTGATTCGGCTGCCTGGTTTTCCCTGAGTCACGTCATACTCTCGGTCACGAGTGATACTCGTCACGTTGAAACGCTTGATGTACGAAGTGCCACCCTTTCCGTCGCGATATACCACATTGTAGATGGTACGCTGGTCGTTTTTCTTGAATATGGCCACATGTATGATCTCGGCCTTTTTCTTCTCCGCTTTGGATCGCTCGGTCTCGCCTACAAATAGTTTCTCCGAAACGCGTACCACTTTGTAGGTACCGTCCTTGTAGAACAGGATGACATCATCGATGTCCGAACAGTTGCAGACGTACTCGTCCTTCTTCAACGACGTTCCGATGAAGCCCTCCTCACGGTTGATGTACAACTTCTGGTTGGCCTCTACCACCTTGGCAGCGGTGATGGTGTCGAAGTTCTTGATTTCCGTGAGACGTGGATGATCCTTGCCATACTTCTCCTTGATGAAGCGGAACCAGTCGCAGGTGACCTCCACCATATTGGCCAGTTCCTTGTCGATAGCCGCTATCTCATCCTTGATGCGTGCGATGTTCTCCTCTGCTTTCTCGTGGTTGAACTTCAGGATGCGAGCCATCTTGATCTCCATGAGTCGCAGGATGTCGTCCTTGGTGACTTCGCGTATCATCTTGGGGTACCAGGGAGTCAGTCTGTCGTCGATGTGCTCACAGGCGGCATCCATGGTGGCGGCATTCTCAAATTTCTTATCCTTATAGATACGTTCCTCTATGAATATCTGCTCCAAAGAGGCAAAATGCAGTTGCTCGAGCAGTTCTCCCTTGCGGATGAGACGCTCCTGCTTCAGCAGATTTAAGGTATTGTCGGTAGAGCGGCGGAGCACGTCGCTGACCGTCATGAAGTTGGGCTTGCGGTCGTCGATGACACAGCAGTTGGGCGATATGCTTACCTCGCAGTCCGTACAAGCGTACAGCGCATCAATGGTCTTGTCGGACGAGGCTCCGGGAGTAAGGTGAATGAGAATTTCTACCGATGAAGCCGTCAAATCTTCTACCTTTCTGACCTTTATCTTGCCCTTCTCGGCAGCCTTGAGGATGCTCTCGATAAACGAGCTCGGAGCCTTGGGACTACCCGTTGTCTTGCCAAACGGTATCTCCGTGATGGCCAGTGTCTTGTTGTCACGCTTCTCTATCTTTGCCCTGACACGAACGCTACCTCCACGCTGTCCGTCGTTGTAGCGTGACACGTCGATGCTTCCGCCTGTAGGGAAGTCAGGGTAGAGGTGAAACTCCTCATTGTGCAGGTAGCTTATGGCGGCATCACAGAGTTCGTTGAGGTTGTGAGGCAATATCTTGCTGCTCAGACCCACGGCAATACCTTCTGTACCCTGTGCCAGAAGCAGAGGGAACTTCACGGGCAGGACGATAGGCTCCTTGTTGCGTCCGTCGTAGGACAGCTTCCATTCCGTCGTCTTGGGATTGAACACTACATCGAGCGCAAACTTGGACAGACGTGCCTCGATGTAACGGGCAGCAGCAGCATCGTCACCGGTGAGTATGTTACCCCAGTTGCCCTGGCAGTCCACCAGCAAGTCCTTCTGGCCCAATTGTACAAGAGCATCCTTGATACTGGCGTCGCCATGAGGGTGAAACTGCATGGTGTGACCCACGATATTGGCCACTTTGATGTAACGTCCGTCGTCCATTCGTTTCATGCTGTGCATGATGCGACGCTGTACGGGTTTGAAGCCGTCACCGATGTGAGGGACGGCTCTTTCAAGGATTACATAAGACGCATAGTCGAGGAACCAATTTTGATACATTTGGTTCAAATGATGCGTGATTCCCTCGATATTTGTTACATTGTCAGCCATATTGTAAGATTTTTCGCACAAAGATAGCAATTATTTCGCAGAAAATGCTTAAATTTGCGCGAAATATATAATAAAGATAAAAAGATTATGGCTCAAGAAGACGTATTTAAGAAAATCGTGTCTCATTGCAAAGAGTATGGTTTTGTATTTCCCTCAAGTGATATCTATGATGGATTAGGCGCTGTTTATGACTACGGACAGAACGGTGTCGAACTGAAAAACAATATCAAGCAGTACTGGTGGCAGAGCATGGTGCTCCTTCACGAGAATATCGTGGGTATCGATGCTGCCATCTTCATGCACCCCACCACCTGGAAGGCCAGTGGACATGTTGATGCGTTCAACGATCCCTTGATCGACAATCGCGACTCTAAGAAGCGCTATCGTGCTGATGTGCTCATCGAGGAGCAGCTGGCCAAGTATGAGGACAAGATGAACAAGGAGGTCGAGAAGGCTGTCAAGAAGTTCGGCGACGCTTTCGACGAAGCTCAGTTCCGCTCTACCAATGCCCGCGTGCTGGAGAATCAGGAGAAATTTGACAACCTGCACAAGCGCTATCAGGAAGTGATGAACGCTGAAGGCGGCATCGACCTGGAGGGTATGAAGCAGATCATCCTCGATGAGGAGATCGTTTGTCCCATCAGCGGTACTCGCAACTGGACCGACGTGCGCCAGTTCAATCTGATGTTCAAGACTGAGATGGGTGCTGCCGCAGAAGGTGCTTCTACCATCTATCTACGTCCTGAGACCGCACAGGGTATCTTCGTGAACTATCTCAATGTGCAGAAGACCGGTCGTATGAAGCTTCCTTTCGGTATCGCTCAGATCGGCAAGGCCTTCCGCAACGAGATCGTAGCCCGTCAGTTCATCTTCCGCATGCGTGAGTTCGAGCAGATGGAGATGCAGTTCTTCGTAAAGCCTGGAACAGAGCTCGACTGGTTTGCTAAGTGGAAGGAGACTCGTATGAAGTGGCATCAGAACCTGGGCTTCGGCGCGGAGAACTATCGTTTCCATGATCATGAGAAGCTGGCCCACTACGCCAACGCCGCCACGGATATCGAGTTCCTGATGCCGTTCGGATTCAAGGAGGTGGAGGGTATCCACAGCCGTACCGATTTCGACCTCTCGCAGCATGAGAAATATTCCGGAAAGAACATCAAGTTCTTCGATCCTGAGACCAATGAGAGCTACGTGCCTTATGACGTGGAGACCAGTATCGGTGTGGACCGCATGTTCCTGAGTGTTCTCTGTGCTTCTTACAAGGAGGAACAGCTGGAGAATGGTGAGAGCCGCGTCGTTTTGAAACTGCCCGCAGCCTTGGCCCCTGTCAAGCTGGCTGTCCTGCCTCTGGTTAAGAAAGACGGTCTGCCCGAGAAGGCAAGAGAGATCGTCAATGAGCTCAAGTTCCACTTCAACACGCATTACGATGAGAAGGACTCCATCGGCAAGCGTTACCGCCGTCAGGATGCCATCGGAACCCCGTACTGCGTCACAGTGGATCACGACACGCTCCAGGATGGTTGCGTCACCCTTCGTGACCGTGACACCATGGAGCAGCAGCGCGTGCCCATCGACCAGCTCTGCAGCCTGCTTGCTGACCGCGTCAGCCTGACCAGCCTTCTCAAGAAGCTTCAGTAAGCAGTCTGGGAAATCTAAAGAACTTTTCCGTCCAGACTCCAACATTAACCTTCCCAATTATCGAGAACATGAGACATCCGCTTTTATGCCTGCCCCTTTTCTGTGTGCTTTGTGTGCTTTTCCTCTCATCCTGTGAGGAAGTCAAGGAGCCGTCTATCTATGACAACTGGAAGGAACGCAACCAGGCGGTGGCGGACTCTCTTTTCAGTGCGTCTTCCGGTTTTTTCTGCACCGAGGGTGCTGAGGTGGATTCCGTGCCTGTGAATCAGACTTTCGCCATCTCGACAGCGGCCAGCACCAACAAGAAGATGGCCTATGTCTTCTGCAAGAAGATTTCCAGGA
>JAZLII010000243.1:0-21073 GCA_045617275.1 Bacteroidaceae bacterium | reverse complement strand
CACAACCTCGAGCACGAGCTCTCCGGCCTCTTCGACGTGAGCCACGGTGCCGGACTGGCAGCCGTATGGGGCAGCTGGGCCCGATACACCCGCTGCGAGAACATGCCTCGCTTCGCTCGCTTTGCACGCAACGTGATGGGTATCAACCCCGAAGGTCTCAACGACGAAGAGCAGGCCGAGGCCGGCATCCAGGCTATGGAGGCTTTCTTCCAGAGCATCGGCATGCCCACTTGCATCCACGACCTCATCGGTCGCGACATCACCGACGAGGAGATCGAGGAGATGGCTCTCAAGTGTAGCAACGGCGGTACGGGTACCATCGGCGGCCTCAAGGTGCTCCACCGTGAAGACATGGTGAAGATATACCAGATGGCAAAGTGAAAATGCAGTTTAATTCTTTATCCTGCGTGCCTAATCGTATATCATTACCTTTATTTTGTTTTACATATTTATCCTAAGCGACCAAACAACCAAGCAATGAACGATCCCTTCAGACTCGAACAGGCCACAGTGACCCTCGATGCCATCGTCTCGGCGATGGAGGGCGAGGTGGTGTTGGGCTACCACGGATTCCAGAAAGCGTACAACAACGACAACTACGAACTATTCCTCGTACAAGACGATGGCCGTACGGTGACACCAGAGGAGGCCAACCTCGACCAGTTGGAAGCCGCCATCCTTCAATGGAGAGATGAGCACATGCAGTTCTTCCAGAAGATACTGGGTGCGATGATGTAGTATCCCCCCCAAAAAACGACTAATCGACAAATCAATCATAACATGGAAGACCCAAACAAAAAGAAGGAAGAGACCAAGAAGGAACAGCGCACCTACCACTGCAACGACTGCGGCAACACGATCTACCGACACGAGGTGTTCTGCTCCAAGTGTGGCAAGCAGCTCGATCGCTACGACTTCGAGGCATAGCGATAAGAGCCTGGACGTCAATCATCATGTGGGGCCGCTCCCACAGACCACATTCTCTAAGACCTGGATGCCATGAGGCTTTCGGGTCTTTTTTTGCTATATTTGCTACACCTTATTAATATTAATAGGCAAATTGATGCATTTTTAGGAAAAAAATGACTAAATTTGCAAACAAATTTGATAATTAAAACAATTTGCACTACAATGAAGACATTTTCTATGCTTAGTGTTGCCTTGATGATGGCTTGCTCACTGCAGGCGAATGCACAGAACAAGGTGACCATCAAAGGACATGTGAAATTCATCGACCCTGGCTTCCGCGTGACGGTGTATCAGCGTGAAGGCACCATCAAGAACGTGCTCGCAGAGGCTGAGGTGGACCCCAACACGCAGAACTATACCCTGGAGGTACCTGTGGCAAAGCCTGGCGTGGCCGTGCTCGACTGCGGACAGTGGCAGAGCACCAACGTGTGGCTGCAGGACGAGAATCTGGATGTGGACTTCCGTGGCAAGGACACTGCCAAGGTCATCATCAAGAATCCTCCCTACGTGCACATCAAGAATCCCGGTAAGAACAACGAGCTGATGAACTGGCTCAACTACCAGTCATACCGCAGCTACCAGTCGATGATAGCCATCAGCCAGTCGGTCTACAAGGCTGAGGTGGAGGACGATGAGAAGAAGAACATGATCACCTCGGCACTCTACTCGTACAACAACGACAACGACGAGGCATACAGCAAGTTCCTCGTGGAGCACTATGCCGACCGTCCCTCGGTCATGGTGGCCATCGACCGTCTCAACTATGACACCGATACCGAACTCATCGAGGGTGCTCTCAACCGCCTCGTACAGGCCAACGCTGCCAACAAGCCCCTCGTGGATGCCTACCGCAACGAGCAGATCGCTCGCAAGGAGGCCATCGAGCGCATGAAGGTGGGTGCTCCTGCTCCCGCACTGGAGTTCCAGGACACCAAGGGCAAGGTGAAGCATCTGGCCGACTTCAAGGGCAAGGTCATCGTGCTCGACTTCTGGGCAAGCTGGTGCGGTCCCTGCCGTCAGGAGGTGCCCAACATGAAGGAGTACTATGCCGGATTTGACAAGAAGAAGGTGGAATTCCTGAGTGTAAGCATCGACGAGAAGAAGGCAGCCTGGGAGAAGGCTCTCAAGGAGGAAGGCATGGCATGGTCGCAGGGCTGGACTCCCGATGGTGGCAAGGTGGCCATGGAGACCTATCAGTTTGGCGGCATCCCCTTCATCATCGTTATCGACAAGGACGGCAAGATATACCGCAAGAACGTACGCGGTGAGAAGATACGCCAGGCCGTACAGGACTGTCTCGACGGTAAGCCCGCACAGGAGGGCAAGACCGTAAGCATCAGCATGGGCGCCATGATGATGTAATTCTCCAAAGAAAATGAGAAAAAGTAAAGATAACAATTAATTATTAACCCCAAAACAAAACAAAAGGTATGAAGATTAAGAATCTTTTGATGGCTGCCCTCGCACTGGTATGCGTAGGCGTCATGACTTCTTGCTCTGACGAGGAGAAGACCAAGTTGATCCTCCTCAATGGTAAGCCCGCCACCTTCGGCGATGCAGAGAACATCATCTGGATGGACGGTACCATCTTCAATGGTCAGTTCTACAATCTGGCTGTAAGCCTGCAGAAGGGTGAGGAGAAGAACGTAGAGAAGTACGAGCTCTACAAGAGCACTGACGGTGCTGCTTGGACCAAGGTAGAGTACACCGTAGACGGTGAGGCTGGCTTGATCGGTGGTGAGGGTGCTCGCCTCGTAGTCAACAATGGTAAGCTCTTTGTATTCAGCGGCCTGCGTACCATGGGTGAGGACATCTATGGCGGTGCTGTAGAGGCAAGCGAAGGCTGGATGGGCTTGGCTCCCGACTCATATTTCCGTGTATGGGAGAGCACCGACGGTGTAGCTTTCACCAGCGTTAAGGACCTGACTCTCATTCAGGGTGAGAACGACATGACCACATTCATGGACATGTACAGCAATGCTTATGCCAACATCCTTTCTTTCAATGGCAAGCTCGTGGCTCAGGGTGGCTACATGATGGCTTACGGTATGTTCCAGCCTTCACGTCAGCTCCTCGTATCAAGCAACGGTAAGGACTGGGAGTCTAAGGTGGCAGTAGACGCTGAGGGTGCTTCTGTCAACCTTCCTCAGCTGGGTACCTGCTTCTTTGAGCTCGGTGGCAAGCTGTTCGTAATGGGTGGTTTCAGAAGCTACGTTAGCTCTACCATGATCACCAACGACATCTTCTGCACTGAGGATCTGACCACTTGGACCAACGTCACTCCCGAGGAGAACAACGTACCCGTGATGTATCAGGCTAAGGTCATCAGCGATGGCAAGACCGCTTACCTCTTCGGTGGCGAGCAGATCGAGGAAGATGGCGCTACCCACTCTTTCGTAGCTGCTCTCTACAAGAGCACCGATGGTATCAACTGGACCAAGGTGGAGACTCCCGAGGGCTTCGAGGGTTGCCGTCTGGCTACCGGTGTAGCTGCTAACGGCTATGCATACCTCTTCGGTGGCTTCAACACCACTACCATTGGCAACTATGGTAACCCCGGTGACACCGACACTTATAGCACTAAGGGCTGGAACGTGAAGTTCTAATACCCATAACCACACAGACCTCACGCTCCCAACACAAGGGAGCGTGGGGTCGCTTTCTTCCTTATATAAAATAATTTCGGTTTGACGGCAAACGACCGAAAATACAGTAATAACAACTCGATGAGACGTCTATACACTCTATTACTACTCTGCCTCACAGGACTCTCCGTTCTGGCTCAGACACCCAAGCGAATGATATCAGGAACCGTGGTGGACAATGAGGGGGAACCCCTCGAATCTGTCACTGTGAACATCAAAGGCACGCAGCATGCTACCAGCACCGACCTGCACGGACACTATGCCATTGAAGTTCAGAGTGGCGACACACTCATCTTCCGCTTGGTGGGCTACCAGCAGAAACTGCAGACCGTAAAGACTCGCAGCCGCATCGACGTGGTGATGGACAATGGCGACAAGATGCGCCTCGTGGAGATGGTCGTGACGGGCTATAGCAGTCAGGAGCGCCGCGACCTCACGGGATCGGTATCCAGCGTGAAGCTCGACGAAGACGTGAAGTTCCAGACCGTCGACCAGATGCTCCAGGGAAAAGCTCCCGGTGTGTACATGTCGACGAGTTCGGGTGCGCTGGGTAGTGCCAACGTGCTCACCATCCGTGGCGTCAGCTCCATCCTGGGCGACACCGACCCGCTCTACGTCATCGACGGTGTGCCTATCTACAGCACCGGTCGTAGCGACAACAAGTCCGACCTCTCAGGTGGCGCTGTGCCCGCCGTAAGCATGGGTGGCACACAGACCGGTGGTGGTACGCTGGAGTACAACTACGACTTGAAGTACAACTTCGAGAAGAATCCTCTGGCCAACCTCAACCCCGACGACATCGAGAGTATCGAGATACTCAAGGATGCCTTCGCCACAGCCATCTACGGTAGCCGTGGTGCCAACGGCGTGGTGCTCATCACCACCAAGAAGGGACGTACCGACCGTACCAAGGTGACCGTCAACTATTCACTGGGCGTCGACCAACTCATGGGCAAGCTCAAACTGCTCGATGGCGACGACTATAGCACCATCTATCAGTACTACTATCCCAACTCTCGCTTCCCAAGTGGCATCAACACCGACTGGGTGGATGCCGTGACTCGCACAGCCGTGAGCAACACCGTCAATGCTGGTGTACAGGGCGGTAAGGGAAGCACCACCTACTATCTGAGCCTCTCCTACACGGACAACAATTCCTACATCATCAATCAGGATATGCAGCGCTACAATGCCCGACTCAACCTCAACACGGACATCGCCAAGAACCTGAAGATGAGTCTGAACTTCTCTCTGGCCAAGCTCGACAACAACGCCATGCAGGCCAACGACATCTACTCGGCTGCCCTCAAGAAGGCACCCAACCTGCCCATCTACAACCCTGATGGCACCTACTACTATGGCTATGCCCCCAACGCCCGAGGCAATGCGGACTGCTACAACCCCGTGGCCATGGCTTACATCAACGATGAGTACAGCGAGGATATGCGCGTCATCGGCAATGCCTACATCGAGTGGAAGCCACTCGACTGGCTGACCTGGAAGACAGAGGTAGGTACGGATATGTACAACGTGTTCAGCAGTATCCGTAAGGGTGAACTTCCCGCTACACTCTCCGACGTAGTGGGCAATCAGGCCAGTGAGAATACCCGTCTACAAAACAAATACGTGGTCAACAACACACTAAACATCAACAAGATCGTGGGTGACCATTTCATCCAAGGTGTACTTGGCCAGAGCTACGAGACAAGCCAAGAGCGCTACAATGGCGTGGCCGGAAGCGACTTCTTCAGTCCCGACCTCATCGGCGTGGGTGCAGCACAGAGCCGTCGTGTCACCTCGGCCTACACGCGCAAGTCGGCTCTCTTCTCGGCCTTTGCCCGTATGAACTATCAGTACAAGTCGCGCTATCTGGCAGGTGTCACCTACCGTCTGGATGGTAGTTCGCGATACAATAAGAACCACCGTTACCTCTCCACTCCTTCTGCCAGCTTGGGTTGGCGCTTCAGCAATGAGGATTTCGTGAAGAACAACCTGAAGTGGATCGACGTAGGTAAGCTTCGTGGATCGGTGGGTCTGAGCAGCAAGGATGGCAACAACAGCTACTATGGCGCACAGGCCACCTATAGCCTCAACACCCTCACTACCTATGGCGGGCTGAACTATCTCACCATGTCGCAGCCCGGCAATGAGAACCTCGGCTGGGAGCGCACATGGACCTATAATGCCGGTCTCGACCTCGACATGCTCGACAGCCGTATCCGCGTCACCCTCGACTGGTACTACAAGAAGACGACCAACATGCTCTTCTCCAGCAACCTGCCTCTCTACACGGGTTATACCAAGGAGAACCAGAACATAGCCGACATGATGAACACGGGTATCGACTTCCAGATCGTGAGCACCAATATCCGTAAGAAGGACTTCATGTGGCAGACCATACTCAACCTGAGCCGTCAGCGCAACAAGATCCTCAAGCTCAACTTCGAGGGCAACCAGCTCGACGAAGCCAATAGTAGCTTTAAGTACTATGAAGAAGGACAGGCTGTGGCTCAATGGTATCTGCACAAGTGGGGTGGCGTGGATCCCGATACGGGCAACCCACTTTGGATCTACAAGGATGGCACCACAAGCACGGTTCCTCCTGCCAGCAACGACGGTCTGTCACAGGCCAACAAGTTTGTCATGGGTACCGCCCTGCCTACGCTCTACGGTAGCCTCACCAACAGTTTTGAATGGAAGAACTGGGAGATGGACTTCATGTTCACCTACGCTGTGGGTTGCCGCATGATGAACAGCACTCGTGCCAGCTTGCTCACCTACACCGAGGATGCCAACAACCTCGCAGCTGAGGTGACCGACCTGTGGCAGTATCCCGGACAGATCACCGACATACCCAAGATGCGCAACAACTCCATCATCGGTGCCTACGACTACACCACGAGTATCACCAGCACCCGATTCCTGGAAAATAACTCTTATCTTCGACTCAAGAACCTCACCCTCGCCTATCGCGTGCCCAGAAAGGCACTCAGCCCGCTGAAGATATTCGACCAGGCTCGCATCTACGTCACCATGACCAACCTGCTCACCCTCACCAAGTACTCAGGTCTTGATCCTGAGGTGAGTGCCTTCGGTAGCAGCGCCACAGCAGCCGGTTACGACAACGGCACGATGCCCAGTAGCCGCAGTTATCAGTTTGGTGTAAGACTGGGATTCTAAAAGATACAACTTTCGCAAGCTCAAGTTTCATGGGAGTTAGCGGGAGTTAATAGGAAGTTAACAGGAGTTCCTATGCAGGCGAGCTGCTAAGCGGAAAGCCGGGCGAGCGGACTTTTGATACATTCAATATTTTGAAATTAAAGAACATGAAGATACGTAATATGATATGCATGCTGGCCGCAGTGGCTCTTACTGCATGCGAACTGGACTATGCCCCCGAAAACACCTACGTGGACGAGAAGGTCTACAAGGAAGAGAAGACTGCACAGGCTGCCCTGATGGGTGCCTACGTACGCTTCAACGTCTTCCTCAGCGGTGCTCCTCAGGATCAAAACAACTATGCCAACAATCCCTACACCTGGCTGTGTGGCGACCTCACCACCGAGAACCTGACTCTGCAGGAGAACGTCACCTCGCTCAACTGTCTGCTTACCAGTGAGTTCAGCGGCTCCGACCACTCAGGGCTGCTCTACAGCGTATGGCGCTGGGGCTACAATGCCATCGACTACACCAACAACATCATACGTGGCATCGAGAAGTACGGCAAGTTTGATGAGAAGATGGAGAAGCAGTTCATCGCAGAGGCTCGTTTCCTCCGTGCCTACGAATACCTGCAGATGCTGGCACTCTTTGGCGACCAGGCTCTCATGGGCAATGACAAGGGCGACGGTCTCGTGCTTCAGACGCTTCCCTACAATGGCTACGATCCCGATAAGCCTTCTCCACGTAGCAGCAATGCCGAGGTGTGGAAGCTCATCATCAGCGACCTTGAGCAGGCCATCGAAGACCTGCCCACCACCGTGCCTGCCGTCAATGCACGCAACCGTGCCACCAAGGCTGTGGCTCAGGCCCTGCTGAGCAGAGTTTACCTGTGGAAGGGAACCTACACCAACAACCGAGAGGAACTGACCCTTGCAGCCAACTATGCACGTCAAGCCTTGCAGGGTGGATATAAGTTCAGTCCTCTCAGCACAGAGTATGAGATCAATCTCTTCCCCAGCAACGAGTACACTCAGGCTGACGGCTATCCCGACCCCACGAGCTATAGCGAAGAGGTGATGCTGGCAGAGCCCAGCCGTATCTACACGGCCAACTATCCCAACGGACTGGCCTACTATGCCAAGAAGAGCTACTACATACCCGCCACGATGCTCGACCTCTACGAGGAGAACGACGTACGTCGCAGCTACTTGATATCACATGGTTCGCCCAACGACAATGTAAGCCTCTGGACCAGTGAGAAGTACACGGGTGGACAGTACGACGATGTCATCTACATCCGTCTCTCCGAGGTGAAGCTCACCCTGGCAGAGGCCTTGGCACGCACCGCTGGCAACATCAGCGAGGAAGCACTCTCACAGCTCAACGACATACATCAGCGCGCTTATCCCGAGGATGAGAAGCCTGCGCTCTTCACAGCAAGCGACTTTGCCAGTCAGGACGATTTCATCAAGACCATCCTGACAGAGCGTCGCAAGGAGCTGGCCCACGAGAGTCAGTATCGCTACGATCTCATGCGCACAGGCAATGCCCTTGGCGACACCGTGCTGGGTGCTATCGACCCCTCACGCTGGAATCTTCCCGTGCCTGAGTACGAACTGAGACTTACAGATGGATTGATCAAACAAAATACAGGATACAATGAATAAGCTAAAGACTTTGCTCACCGTCCTCTTGGTCGGTGCGAGCAGCATGGCATGGGCTCAGTTGCCCGTGCTCACCTACAGCAAGAAGCCTGCTGTGGTAAAGGGTACCATCAAAGGTGCATCTAATGTGGAGAGCATGACGCTCAGCTACCAGCCCGTAGTGGGCGGTATGGCTGTGAGTCTGCCCGTAACCCTCAAAGAGAATGGCGAATACGAATGTCAGGCCGACATACGTACCACACAGATAGCTACCCTTCAGGTGAAGGATAAGCCCAGTGCTGACGGTTCGGTAGCCATGGCTATGGTTCGTGCCGGAGGTGCCATGCCCATCGACAAGCATAGAGCTACCATCCTGCTCGTTCCTGGCGAGACGCTCGTGCTCGATGGCGACAACAGCCAGATGCAGGACAAGAGCCAGAAGGAAGCCTGGAAGGCTACGGGCAGCAATGCATCGCTCAACAGCGACCTCGCCAACTACAGCGCTGAGTATGCACCCAACAGTCTCTTCGCAGAGATCAATGGCATGGGCCTCACACAGATGCGTGGCAAGTCCATCAAAGACTATAAGGACAAGCTCTACGGACTGCTCACCGAAGGCGTGAAGAAGGTGCAGGGCGACAAGCGTCTGGGCAAGGACTTCCGTGAGTACACCACGGCTCAGTACCAGATGATGTATGGCATCATGCTCTCCGGAGGTGAGAGGATCTTGATGTATGCCAATGGTGGACAGGGTAACTTCACCGTCACCAAGGAGATGTTTGCGGAGTACAACACCATGAAGCCCATGCAGAGCAATGCAGCCCTCTACGGCACGCTCGGCGTGGTAGCCCTGGAGGTTCCCGGTGCTTTGCAGAACTTTCTCGATAGCAAGGTAGAGGCACCTGCCTGCACGAAGGAGCTCGGTCTCGCACAGAAGATGGTACGCCAGATAGAGGACTTCCGTCCTCTCACCGATGAGCAGAAGGCTACCCTCTCCCAGGTACTTCCCACCTACGACGACGTCATCCTCGCCAAGAATGCCGATCTCCTCAAGATGATAGAGGACAACAAGAAGAATACCACCTTTAGCATACAGGAGTTGAGCGACACCCTCACCGGTCCTCGCATCTTCCAGGGCATCATAGAGCGCTATAAGGGCCAGCCCATCCTCGTGGACTTCTGGGCCACTTGGTGCGGTCCCTGCAAGGCAGCCATGAAGACCGTACTGCCCGTCAAGGAGGAACTCTGGGGCAAGGCTAAGTTTGTCTATGTGACCGGCGTCACCTCTCCCAAGGCCACCTGGAACACCACCATCCCCGACATCCATGGAGATCACTTCTACGTGACACAGGAACAGTGGCAGACCTTGCTCGATCAGTTCAACGCACAGGGTATCCCCGCCTACGTGGTGGTCAATGCCAAGGGCCAGATACAGGATCGCTACATCGGTTTCCCCGGTGTAGACAAGGTGCGTGAAGCGCTGATGAAAGGTATGAAATAAGATGAAAAAGAAATGTATGATACTGGTGGCAGGTAGCTTCATGGCTACCTGCTTCGCTTTGACAAGTTGTGGCGGCACGAAGAACCATAGCGAGGAAGGAAGAACCGCCGAAGAGGCTGTGGAGACACCACAAGACAGCACGGAAGCCACACCCATGGAAGTGTGCAACGACGAGATAAGTCTCGTACTGCCTGCTGCAGACTATGTAGCCACGCCCTACGACGACGAGACGGGCTACGGAGTGGAGATAGAAAATGAGGATATGTATATCAACGTGTTCCGTGACCGTGAGGATGACTGCACCGATCTGGGCGAAGCCATTGAGTCGTGCTTCCATGCCGCACACATCGCTTTCGACATGTTCACCCCGGAGGATCCTCACGCCGAAAGCGTGAACGGACTACACTACTCCACTTCCAAGGTGAGCTTCAGCAAGGACGACCAGTACTTCGTGGGATACTATTCTGTCACGAAGCAAGGCGATCGTATCTACTATATAAAAGCCTTCACCTCTACCGACAAGGAGGAGATGCTAAAGGACTTCTTCAGCGTACGAAAGAGCATCAGCTATAAATAAAATATTCAGCGGTTTCGTTTCTTCTGGAAGAAATGGAAACTAGTCATGAAGAGCGCAAAGAAGAATCCGTGTACCAAATAGTACTGCCAACTCTGAGTGCGACCCGTGAAGGTATGGAGCAGGAAGAGGACAGCAGGAAGACCAATGAAGTAGAACACGGCACGAGCCAACAGTTCCTCTATGCTCATGGCCTTCTGTGACGCGGACTGCGGAGCTGGGGATACCTCTTGCACCTCGGGAGCATTCATGGCTTCAAGGGCACGCTGATGGTCAGACTCTGCCACCAGCACCTCAATTTCGTGAAGATTGGCATCTTCCTTATGGCTTACTTTATGAAGCTTGCACTTCAATCCGGCAAGCTTCAGTTTTTTTTGTATCTGCTCTGCCTCGGTAGCAGAGGTGCAGGTGGTAAGAAGAGTAGTTTTCATAGGTATATCTCTTAAAAAACAACTATAGGCCACGCTCCTTGAAGATGCGCTCCTTGGCCTCATTGATCTCTTGGAACTTCTTCGTAGCAGCAGCCTTCACGTCATCGCCTAGGGTGGCGACACGATCGGGATGGTACTGCATGGCCATCTTGCGATAAGCCTTCTTGACTTCATCGTCCGAGGCATCACGAGTGAGGCCGAGTACGGCATAGGCATCGTCGAGGCTTACTCCACCAAGGTGTAGCATCTGGTCGATGACATCGGCAGGGGCGCCCAAGGACACGGCAAGCTGGCGAAGAGCCTGGAGTTCGGTAGGGTCAAGATGTCCGTCTGCCTTGGCGATCTCGCAGAGGAAGGCTATCAACTGGAGACGCTGCTCGTACTCCATGTAGTGGCACATCTGCTGACAGGATGTCTGAACCTGCTGATTCCACATCGCATCGCCATACTTCTTATGATAGTCGAAGAGCTTGAGAAGGATGTCGTTGCCTTGCTGTACGGTGGTTTCGCCAAAACTGGCGCGAAGGAAATTGCGTACCAGTTCCATCTCAGAGTGCATGATCTTGCCATCAGCCTGTATGACATGAGCGGCAAGCACCATCAAGGCATGGATGAAGCAATCATGGCTGTTGTCCGGCTGGTTGAACACCCGGTCGCCCCCACCACTTCCCATCTTCACATCGATATGTGCACTTGAGGAGAAGAGGGAACCGATGATGTAGCCGAGGAAATAACCCCAGCATGCTCCCCAGAAGGTGTGCGTATAGAGAAAGCCCAGAAGGGCACCGATCCATTTCATATTATGTTATGCTTTTATTTTGCAAATATAGTCATTCAAAACAAGATGTGCAAAAATCATGCCAAAAAAGAACGGCTGCAACTCGCATTGGAGTGCAGCCGTCTTCTGTTATGTTGGATTAGATATCCGGGAGATTAGTCCTCACCCCACATATCCCAATCATTCTTAGCAGCCTTTACTTCGCCTTCGTCGCCATCAGTACCTTCAACGACGTTAAGGCTAAGAGCCATCATAGACGATACGAGAGTTTCGTTAACCTCTACTTCGGGAGTCATATATGTCTTTTTCATCTTTTCAAATTCTTTTTCGTTCAACAAATATTTAAACTCTCTCAAGAGATTACTTCATAACCTTCTTACCACCGATGATGTTTACACCACGCTGAGCCTTGTTCAGCTTCACACCATTCAGGTTGAAGATATCCTCGTTAGCGTTAGCGTCAACAGTCAAGATAGCGTCAGCATCATTGAACTTGAAGCCCTTAACAGGAGCGGTGATATCCCAGCAACCACGCAGAGGAGCGATCTTAGCGCTACCATTTACCTTGCAGAGGTTGCCACCCTTCAGGTAGTAACCTGAGTTGATAGTCTTGCCCTCTACGCTACTGATAGTAGCATCCTCAACGGTGATGTCGATGTTTGCATCTACAATAGCGGGAGTGTTAGCCTCGAGAGCAGATACCTCATCAAAGATAGCATACTCACCAGCCATGTTAGAGTAGGTGTATGCCTTGAGATCAGCTGCGAAAGGAAGGCATACTGAAGCCAAACCACTTACCTCACGCTTGTAAGCAACCTTACCCTTGAGATCTGCGGGAGCCTTAACGGCACGACCGTCTTTATAGGTGAAGGTACCGCTAGAAGCAGTTACCTTAGTCAGGTCGAGAGTACCAATGGCAGTCTCAGATGCGAGAGCCTCGTTAAGGCCTTCTGAGATTGTACCCTGCAAAGCAAGTTCAGCACCTGTAGGATTACCAACAACTACATAAGTTGTGACAAAATCAAACTTAGTACTCTCTACATCAGTCTTTGCCTCATTTACATCCTTAATATAAATAGGATAAATACCTTCTTTTACAGTTGAAGTAGTACCGCAATAAATGCTAAAAATTTCACTATCTATAAAATAACTATCAGAAGTATTATATACCAAGAAAGTATACTTCTTGAATCCGTCCATGTCAGAAGGCTTTTCACTACCCTCCAAAGTGTGCTTATAGGTTACTACGCCACGGTTTACTGTGAAAGGAAGTCCAGATCCTTTCTCTATAAAAGTTTCATCTATCTCAATACCCTCTGGTACATAGAGGTCAAACTGGAGTCCCTGGTAATCTCCATAATTGTCAGGGATACAGAAAGTCAAAGTATTCTCAGTTGTGGCAACTGGATCATTTACTTTTGATTTGATGGGACTTACTGTCATTACATTGTCTGCAAATGAAACAGCACTCATCATTAATAAAGCTATTGAAAGTAACTTTTTCATATAATATATATTTTTAGTTTCCAAGAATAATCTTTGCAATGGCGATGATGTCATTAACGTTAATTGCTGTATCACTATTAACATCTGCAGCATCCATATCGTACTTGCTAGTATCCTTACCAAGAATAATATTAGCAACTGCAATGATATCATTAACATCAACCTTGCCATCTTTGTTAACGTCTCCCTTATTACCACCATTCTCACCAGTTACATCTGCCAGATTCATCTCTGCGAGATCGGTTGCGGTTACGAACTTGATGTTGGTAATCTTGATGTCACTTGCTGCAGCGGGAGCCTTGTCAAGGGTGATAGCGAGGATGTCGCCAGTAGCCTTGTCGATGGCTGCATTTGCCAAGTTGTAAGCGATGACGCGGAGGACGTTGCCTTCGAGGACGTTGGAAGCTACAATGAACTTGGTACCACCAATTTCAGTGTCGCTGCCTTCTTGGCTCAAACGGTTAGCTACTGCTTCGATAGAAGAAGCTGAAACACCAGCGGGCAACTTAATGTCCATCTGGAACGCTACATACGAGGTCTCATTGACAAGACCGATGTTGAGGTTGGTGCCAGAAACCTTGGCAGTTACCTCGTCTGCTGCTGACATGCACAGGGAGCTGAGCACCATGGCAGCCATTAACATTAACTTTTTCAAAACGGTATAATTTTAAAGTGTGAATAATCCAGTTAACTACATTCTAATAACATAGGCACGAGAATGCACTATGTATAATTTTACGCAAAAATATAAAATCTATTTCATACAGCCAAACAAATGGAAGAAAAAAAGATGATTTTTGCGTAAATTTGTTAATTCTTGAAGAAATATCGCGAAAAGTGGGATGGTTTTTGGATGGAACAACAACAAAAACAACATAAACAACAATATTGATATTTCCTATAACTGCGAGGAATAAAATTTCATATAAGTTGTTTATGTTGTTTTAGTTGTTGTTACAAAACCATTCCTATAAATCTAAGGTATTGACGTCTGTCGATTTATGTTGACTTACTGCTTCTTGCTCAGTCGATCCACGAAGATGTCGATATCCTGCTTGGTATATTTACCCTCTTCACGAGCCTTCTTCACAAGGTATGGGATGAGACCAATGGAGATGTTGGTAGCATCATAATAATATGGAGATGTACCAAAGATAGGCATGCCGTCTAATACGGGATAAAGATCTCTCTGCGTCTCATCGTAGTCCACATTTTGTCCCCAAGGTGCGCCGAGTCGAGCAGCCACTGTACCGTACTTGAAGTCCTGTTCAAACATAAGAGTGCCGTATTTGGAACTATATTTGCCAAAGGCATTTTTATAGTAGCTATTGCTGCAGTTTACCGTTGTCGTGGAGGGTACATCGCCTACCAGAAGGCCTACAGTCTCGTCGCTTTGAGTGGCTTCTGTGAGGTCACCGCTGAACCAGCAGCCATTGAGAACAAGAGTCTTGCCCGATATGCCACCGACGAGACCACCGACACCTAAGCTTGCCTTCACATTGCCAGCGCTGGCACTATTTAGGAGGAAAGTTTGGCGTGCAGCATTAACATAGCCCACGACTCCACCTACGTAGGCAGAATATCCTCCCTCACGCGTACCCTCAACAAGGCCTTTGTTGACACATCTTTGGATGGTTCCATTGGTGTGGCCACCTACTATACCACCCACTTTCTCATAGCCAAGTACATGTGCAAGATTCTCGCAGTTGGAGATCTGGCCATTGCCCTCACCCACGATACCGCCGGCATAGAAGTTACCGTTGATCATGCCGTATGCCTTGCAGTTCTCTATTCTTGCACTGGTGGCCGTGGTCTTTGCGGCAATGAGTCCGCAATCGTCATTGCCCGTGATGTTGCCCTCTACGGAGAGGTTGCGTATCGTACCACTCACTTCACCGAAGAAGCCGTTGAGATTCTGCTTGAGGCTGTACATGTAGAGGCCGGAGATCTTGTGTCCCTGTCCGTCGAAAGTACCGCTGTAGGCTGTCGTGCTCATGGACTCGATGGGAGTCCAGCTTTTGCCGAGTGCCGAGCTGCATACGCTGCTGAGGTCGATGTCGGCTGTGAGACGAGCCTTGTAAGCGACGTTGCCATTCTTCACCTGAGCGCGGAACCACAGCAAGTCCTCCAAGCATGAGAGGAGATAGTGGCTCTCTGCGTCGATCTGGGGCGTGCAGGCATCGGAGCAATACTTACAGTGGCCAAGGTTCTCTGCATAGACATGGCCTGTGCCATTGTAGCGCTCATTGGCATTGATATAGTTGGAGTAGAACAAGTGGTCGGCTATGGCCTGACCTTGGCAGTTCTTATACTTCACGCCATAGACGATGCTGCCATTCAGTCGGGGTGCAGACTGCTGGGGAGTGAAGTCCACTCTCTGTCTCCACACCACGCTGGCATCGCTCTTCTTGTCATTGAGCAGATAGGCCACCTCACCGCTTGCGAGCTGGGCAGACGAAACGGGAGTACCCAGGTAGGCAGTTGTTGGGATGTAAGTAGGCGAACCGATAATCTTGCTGCTGTCGTAGTAGAGGCCGACGGGGTTGTCGAGAGCCGGATCGTTTTTACATATAGGGAATGCACGATCAAGTCTCAATTTATTTAGGACATCTCCGCAATTCAACAAATAGCGACATTCTACACTACTTATATTTGTGTATTCACCTACAATTCCACCACAATTTTTCTCTAATCCTGTAATGGTTCCATAATTGGCCAGATTGCTGAGGATTGCGTTGTAGTTGACTATTCCAACAATACCACCTATGTCGGCACCGCTAGAAAGATTGCCATGGTTGCTGCATTGCTCTATCACGGCCATATAGACTGTTCCGACAATTCCTCCAACATCATTGTAACCTTCAGAACTTATATGAACATAATTATGGCAGTTTTTAATCAATGCCCCAGAAGCTGAAGCAACGAAACTTCCTACTATACCTCCTACACTCAAATAGGTGCTTCGTGTACTTTGTCCCACGTGTAGGTCAATATATCCTTGTGTAGTGATATTCTGAAAATTCACATCAGTGGCTCTACCGACTAACATACCTATTCCGTTTTCCGAATATTTTTCTTCAAGCACTTCGCTGATTTCGCCCGAGATGGTCAAATCCTTAAAAGTGGCATTATCGGCATAGGCCACAAGGCCGAGACTGGACGTTTTTTTGAGATTGGCGATGTATAGGCCCGAGATGCTATGGCCATTTCCATCGAAGGTTCCGGAGAAACTTTTGACGGTCTCTTTTTCAGGTAAATAGCCTATAGGCTCCCATGAGCGCTCTTCAAGGCCTGCTGCTGCCTGTGCAGGGTGGCACCAGGTGGAGAGGTCGATGTCGGCCATGAGTCGAAGGTCGTGGGAGGTCAGTTTGCCCTCGCTGAAGTCTCTAGCGAAAGAGAGCAGATGGCCAGCATTGTAGATGAGATAGACACCGCCCTCTGCAGAGACAGGATTGGAGGCAGTACAGAGCTCACAGATACCATTGTGGTACTCGTGACCGAGCTCACGGGGAGCGGATGAAACGTTGGTATAGCCTAGGACGCTGATCTCGCCCAGACAGTTCTTCACACGGTCCTGATAAACTTGGTTCTGGGTCATAGGCAAAGGATATTCATCCGTACCGATCGCCATACCCCACTGAGTACCATGCTGCGAGCCCTGAAGCTCAAAGGCTGCCTTGCCCGACTTCAGGTCCTCATTGGTGTAGCAAGTCACCTCTCCGAGAGTCACTTCAGAGCCACTGTCGTTGATGAGCATGCCATAGTAGTCGTTGTCGCGAGGCACAGTGAATTTGTTATCCAAATGGGCAGTACCATTTATGGCACAACCCGTGATGCTGACGAAGCGATCTGCCCCCACTGGGCGACTCCAACCGAAAAGCAGACCGCAAGCTGTGGATTCAGCTCCATTGTCCTTTTGCGACATATAGCCCCCGGTCATAATACAGTTGCGAATGATCAGCGTCCCAAAGGACTCACCGATGATGCCACCCACACGACTTGAACCCTGAATGGCGCCGTAATGGACACAATTGGAGATGGTGCAGTTGGTGCCACTGCCCACGATACCGCCTACTCCTTTGCCGGTACCCTTGATGTCAATATAGTTGGTACAACGGTAGATGTTGGCCGTGCCGCGTCCAAGGATACCGCCCACAGCGTCCACGCCATAAAGGGGAACCTTGTTAACGCAGTCGTGGATGACAAGCGAGTATGCATCGCTTTGTGGACCCACTCCAACGATACCGCCAAGGTAACCATTAGGGACCGTCACGGTGGGTACCCACTCTACGGTGCATCCCTTCACCGTACCGCCCTTTGAGGCATCGGATATCAGGACGCCGTAACCCACAGTGCCGTTGTCGGGAAACGTGAAGTCGGAAGAAGGAGAAAGAGTGAGGTCGCTCACCGTACCGCCTTCTGCCAACTGGCCGATGAACCCCATGTGGGTACCTTGAAAGCCCCAGATGGAGTGTCCCTGTCCGTCGAAGGACTTCACAGACTCGAGATGTGGGGTACTGCCATTTGACGCGATACTTCTCAGGTTGATGCGATTGCCCAGCTTCACATAGCAGTCATAGTGACGGTCAATGTTGATGTATTCCGCGAGATACAGATACTCTTCGGCCGTGGTGATGATGAAGGGTGAACTCTCTGTGCCCTGTCCTGAGGGCTTAGTGCCATTCAGAGCGCTGGCAGTGACGACTGTCAGCAGGCACATCCAAAGCAACAATAGTTTTTTCATGATTTACTTTATTATATATGGTTATTTGATTGATCGAGGTTTCGATATCTCGAGAATTCGAAGATACGATTATTCGAGGGGGGGGGGGGGAAATCTAAAAAAGCCAAACGCCATCTAAAAGATCTCCTCATGATCTGCCACATAGCGCACCAGCTCGACGATGTTGTTGATGCCGAGCTTATGATAGATATGCGTCTTGTGAGTCTCAACGGTACGCACCGAGATACCCATTTCGCTGGCTATCTCCTTGTTGATTTTTCCTTTGTAACTGAGCATAGCGATCTGTTTTTCGCGCTCAGTCAGCATGCTTTTCTTTGTGGACATACGCAGATGGTTTGAGGTTTTACACCCACAAAGTTAGCATTTCAAGAATGAAAAAATACGAGAATTTACGTACAAAATGGCGTTTGTACGTAGATTTACGTATGAAAATGAAGGCAAAAATGGTCGCCTACCGAAAAGTAGGGTGAGGTTGTGAGGTCATGGGCCCAACCTTAAAACCTCTCCTACACCCACCCTTGATGCTTGGCGAAGTGGAGAAGCTCCACGGAATTGTTGATACCTATCTTCTTGTAGATATGGGCCTTGTGCGTCTCCACGGTGCGAACGGAGATGCCAAGCTGGTCGGCTATCTCCTTGGATAGGAGGCCACGGGCGAAGAGCTGTACGAGTTGCTGCTCGCGCTTGGTGAGCTTCACCTCTGGCATGTCGCCCAGGGAGGTGATACGGTCTGCCACGTCGAGCAACTGCTGACGAGCCTCCTCAGCTTGGAGTTTCTCTTCGCGGGCTATACGGAGCAGTTCGTCCTTGGCAAGGTTGGCTTTCACCAGCATGGCATTGGCACGACCTCGGGCACGGGCCAGCCGGAAGAGGAGAAGAGCCACCACGATGATGACCAGCACCACGAGAGAGAGGAGGGCCATCCAGAGACGGTTGCGAGAGAGTTGCTCTGCCTGGAGGTCGAGCTGATGCTGCTTCTCTGCCGTGTCGTACTTCACATCGAAGAGTTGAAGTTGCTGGGCCAGTTGCTGTGTGTAGAGCGTGTCATTGAGCTGGGCATAGCGCTGTTCATAGCGAAGGGCCTCTGCAGGATCAGTCTTGGCAAGCGCCTCGCTGTACATACGGCAGAGCTGGGACTCGAGCATGAGATTGTGGGTGGTCTGGCATATCTCCATGCCTTGTTCGAGATAACTAAGGGTTTCTGTCTGCTGACCTTGGCGTAGGGCTATCTCTGCCAACTGCCGAAGCGTGATGCAAAGGGAGTTGATATTGCCCACAGCTTGCAGTCCTTCCTTAGCCTTAAGGAGCATCTCCTTGGCCTCGCTGTCGCGCGAGAGGGCGGCTAGCACGGCACCCACCTGCGACTGACGTACCGCCTTGCGGTCCTCGCGAGGATCCGTCTCGAGTGCCTCCTGTGCCCATCTGAGTGCCTCTTCCTTCTTGTCGGTCTTCAGGAGGATCTCCGAACCAAGTCCCAGGCGGATGGCCAGGATGTCGGGTCTGTCGAGCTGTCGTTCTATGTCGAGTGCCTCACGGATGTATTTCTCGGCCTTTTCCGGTTGCTTGGCACCCGACCATATGGCGGCTATCGTGTTGAGCGAACTGCTGATGTTCTCCGGCCGTCCCGACTTACGGTCGAGGGCGAGGGTACGCTCAGCATACTGTGCGGCAGAGACAAAGTCGGAGAGGCGTGTATAGATGATGGTGGTGAGTGCCAGACAGTCGGCATAGGTGTCGGTACTGTCGGTCTTCTCCAGCAGCGACAGGGCCTTCTCATTGAGGGAGAGTGCCTGTGCATAGTCCCCTTCGTCCCAGATGCTATAGGCAGACCAGTAGTACACCATGCCGTCTCTGTAGCGGTCCTCCGTCTGTCGATCGAAGACATAGAGCGTGTCGGCCAGATCGGCGAACTGCCTCATGAGGCTATTGGCCAGCTCCAGCCGCTTTCCGCCCTTGGCTTGCTCATATTGAGCGAGCTGCGTGAGGACATCCGAGCCCTCGTTCTCCGATGGCTGCTGAGCATGGAGAAGGAAGGAAAGGCAGAGGGAGGCAAGGAGGAGGGATAGTCGCATAGGCTGAGGGGATAGATGTACCCAACGTCAACGTTGGGAAGGGTGGCGAGGGAAGACCGAGGGGAGAAGAGCGGCGAGGATTATTTCTTGATGGCCTCTACGAGCTGATCGCTGATGGCCTGCATACCCTTGATGGAGGGATGGCCGTTTTGCTTCTCGATGTCATGGAGCTCGATGAGCTGCACCTTGCACTTCTTGCAGATGACACGAGTGGACTCGTTGATCTCCTCTTTCAGTTCGGAGTTGAGCAGGGCATAGATCTTAGCCTTCGGGTACTGCTTCTTGAGGCCGGTGAGGAGGCAAGCCAGGGCGGGACGGTAGTTCATCATGTCCTCCTTGGTCCAGTTCTTGTACTTGTACTCACCGATGGGCGAGTTGGCCCAAGCGTCGTTGGTGCCACCGAAGACGAAGATGATGTCGGGATTACCCAGACGATCCATACGGGCGGTGAATGATGAAGCAGACACGTCGCGATGGCCATAGCCGGTATTGCAAACCGTGGTACCACCCCACGAGTCGTTCACCTCGAGCTGATAACCCATGGCCTTGATGTAGAGGCTCCACCAGGTCTGCTCCACTTGCTTCACGTCATTTTGGTTGTTGGGATAGAAGGGAGCCTGATTGGCAGGGTTGGCACCTTGGAAGGTCGAATAGGAGTCACCGAGAACGGACACTTTCTTTTGTGCACTGGCTGCCAACGCCATGAGACAGCAAGTAAGGATGAGAAATAGCTTCTTCATGATATGTGGGGTTTATCAGGTTATCAGGTTTTGAGGGTAAGGAGGACCTTGCATCCATGACAGAGCATGATGTAGAACTACCACACTTACACACATGCAAAGTTACGAAAAAATAATGAGCATCCCAAACTATTACCCAAGAAAATGAAGCAAAAGACGAAAAAAGGGGTTCTTCCGCTTTTCCCGTTGGTCGGATATGCGTTATTCTGTCTTGACGGTCTCGTCCTTCATTCCAAGCAATAGTAGTTTGAAGTATTCATCATCTCTATAGCCATATGCTTTTCTCTTCAAGACTTTCACCTTGTTGT
>JAZLII010000242.1:0-2960 GCA_045617275.1 Bacteroidaceae bacterium | reverse complement strand
GGTACTGCTATTGCTGACAATCCCGAAGGACCCTTCATTCCTCAGCCCGCCCCCGTTGCAGGTAGCTATAGCATAGACATGTGCGCTTTCCGCGACGATGCCGATGGTGAGGTCTATGTTTACTTTGGCGGTCTGTGGGGCGGTCAGCTTCAGCGCTACAAGGACAACATCCACCTCGAGGAGCCTTATTTGCCCGAAGGTGGTGTTGACGCCCTGCCTAGCCGTTGTGTTCGTCTCACCAAGGATGGTATGAACTATGCAGAGGCTCCCCGTCCAATCCTCGTTGTTGATGAAAATGGAGAGCCCCTCAAGGCTAACGCTCCCCACCGCTTCTTCGTGGCCAGCTGGATGCACAAGATGAATGGCAAGTATTACTTCTCATACTCTACCGGTGACAGCCACCTGCTTTGCTATGCTGTAGGTGACAATCCTTACGGTCCTTTCACCTATCAGGGCGAGATCCTTACTCCCGTTGTTGGTTGGACCACTCATCATGCCATCATCCAGTGGGAGGGCAAGTGGTACCTCTTCCACCACGATAGTGTGCCCAGTGGCGGCAAGTCATGGTTGCGTAGCCTGAAGGTTTGCGAGATTACCTTCGACGAGAATGGCAAGATTCAGACCATCGATGGCATCGACGAGTAAGTAATTCTCTAAGCGTTAAATAAGAATAAATCTCGGATTGTCAAGTTCTGACAGTCCGAGATTTATTCTTGCAAAAGGCCACGAAGGCCGGGTGTCTTCCCGAGCAAGCCATGGCCCGCTCTAATGCACCCTGTCACCTTTCGTGGCCATATGTCCGTCTTGGATATACTCAGCTTAATTCCCTATCATTTGCTCTTTTGCGCGTCGCTCCATTTTTGCAGACGTTTGTATTCTTTCTTCGTCAGGCGAAGGAATGATCCGTGTTGTGGACCGTTGATGCCTTCTATGTCACGAGGATTGGAGTATGTTGTCAGCGTCTCGTTGGCGTCGCAGAGACGGTAGTGTCGCGGACGACTGCTGTATTCAATGTAGCCTATCAACCACTTACCGTTGGCCAGTTGGAAGGCTGATGGTCCCTCACACTTCTTCTTACCCTCGAAGTCCACGTAGTTTGTTGCGTCGGGTTCAGGCCAGGGGCCTTTCAGCATAGGAGATGTTGTGCTGAAGATCCCCGTCGTTCCGCCTTCCTTCTTTATCATCATGTGGAACTTGCCATCTGCTTCCACCCAGTTGATGTCGGCATCGATGGTAGCGTAACCCCAATCGAAGAGTAGCTCGGGACGTGTTATCTGACAGAAGTCCTCGTCGGCGTAGCTGTAGTACATGCGGTCGTAGGTCTCGCGCTCGGGGTCCAGCATGGAGTAGTAGATCATGTAGCCGCCCTTGTGACCGTCGGGCCAAGTGTATGTTTCATCCCACATTACCTGCGGAGCCCACACACGTCGTACCGTGGGTTGCCACTTCCGGAAGTCGATAGTTGTTGACTTCCAGTTTATCAGATCATCGGACGTCAGTAGGTCTATGCCAAAGTTACACCAGACATCTGGCTTGTTGAGTCGCTTTGTCGTACCATTATGCATGTCGGTGGTGACCATAAGGTAGCCTTTCCCGTTGTGTCGGCGGCAGATGTAGGCGTCGCGCGTACCTCCCTCAATTCCTGCCATCTTATGTGGCGAAAAGATGCTGTCGCCGCCTAGCAGATCGTGGTAGTGCAAGCCATCTCTCGAGAGGGCGTAGGCTGTCCATTGCCCGCGGTCAGACATGTGACAGTTCAGATAGCCGTATGTTTGTTTGGCGGGCAAAATGTAGTTGCCCTTGCTTTGGCCAAATGAGAGTAGCGATGCCAGGAGCACAACACCACTTAGAATAGTTCTTTTCATATTAATTATATATTCTTATTTTTTTCTCAGTTCATCCAAAATAGATTGAAATTTCTGGGTTAGCTCGGGGTGGGAGGCGGCCTCGTTCTCCTGCTCGTAAGGTGAATGGGAAACACGATAGAGTTGTGGCTGCTGCAAGTAGCCCGTCTCAATCTTTGGTCCCCATGTTATCATAGGAGCACCAGGTGTGGGCTCTATGTACTTCCACTCGCTGGCTCTCAAAACCAGTGCATGGTTGGCTGCCATCTTCACAGCATAGGGGCGCGACTTGCTGCTCTTGCCCAACCACGTCTTGTGCATGTCCAGGCTGTTGGGGGCTGCTTGGGCAGGTAAGTTGATCTTTGCTATCGCTGCCAACGTGCGGACAGCATCAACCTGACTGACCAGGGCGTGACTCTCGCCGTGCTTGACATGGCCTGGCCAGCTCACGATGAAGGGTACTACGCTGCCAGCCTCGAAGGCGCTGTATTTGCCGCCACGGAAAGGTCCTCCTGGCTTGTGGTCGCCAGCAAGCTCTTCGCTCTGGTCATCGTAGCCGTCATCCAATACGGGGCCGTTGTCGCTTGTTATGATGAGCAGAGTGTTCTCTCTTAACCCCAGCTGGTCCAGCTTGGCCGTCACGGCTCCCACCATGTCATCTAATGAGAGAATCGCCTCACCGCGCAGACCCATGGGGCTCTTGCTACGAAAACGTTCGTGAGGCATGCGAGGCACATGTATGTCATTGGCACACAGATACATGAAGAATGGCGCATCCTTGTTTTCGTCGATGAATTGCAAGGCGTGTGCTGTGATACTGTCTGCAATGTCTTCGTCGCGCCAGAGTGCCTTGCCACCTCCTTTCATGTAGCCAATGCGACTTATGCCGTTCACAATGCTCATATCGTGTCCGTGGCTGGGCTTGAGCTTGGTGAGAAGTTCTGGATGCGAAGCGCCAGTAGGCTCACCCTCAAAGTTCTTCCTGTAACTCACCTCAATAGGCGCCGATGGATCAAAGTTGGCTATGTGGCCTTGTTCAATAAAGACACATGGTACACGATCGGCCGTGGCAGCCATTATGTAGCTGTAGTCAAAGCCAAGACTGTCGGGTGCCAC
>JAZLII010000241.1:0-4757 GCA_045617275.1 Bacteroidaceae bacterium | reverse complement strand
AAGAGGCAGTGGATCCTGAACCTGCCTACAAGGGACCTGACTCAGGAGAGTTTCTACCCGGAAAAGGGTGGAGAGATACTGCGGTTCAATCAGGTGAGCATACGCTACGGCACACGCACCATCCTCAAGGAACTGGACTGGACGGTCAACGAGGGAGAACGCTGGGCGCTGAGCGGTGAGAACGGATCGGGCAAGAGTACCTTGCTGAGCCTGGTGTGTGCCGACAATCCACAGAGCTACGCCTGCGACATACATCTCTTCGGCCACAAGCGCGGCACAGGAGAGAGCATCTGGCAGATCAAGAAGCACATAGGCTACGTGAGCCCTGAGATGCACCGCGCCTACTTGAAGGACCTGCCCGCCATCGACATCGTGGCCAGCGGTCTGAGTGACTCGGTGGGCCTCTACACACGTCCACGCCCCGAGCAACGACAGATATGTCTGGACTGGATGCGCATCTTCGGCATAGAGGACCTGGCACAGCGCACCTTCCTCAAGCTCTCCAGCGGTGAGCAGCGCCTCTGCCTGCTGGCACGTGCCTTCGTGAAGGACCCCGAACTGCTCATCCTCGACGAACCTCTCCATGGGTTGGACAACAAGAATCGTGCGCTCGTCAAGGAGATCATCGACACCTTCTGCCAGCGCCAGAACAAGACGCTCGTGATGGTGACGCACTATGAGGAGGAACTGCCTCCCTGCATCGACCATAGGCTCTTCTTGAAGAAGAACCGTTGAGCGATGAGCGATGAGAGTTGAGTGATGAGAGTTGAGCGGTGAGCGAAAAAACGGGCAGGCAGATTACAAATTGAAACGAAAAGCGCAAGTTTAGTTATAATTATTTCGCCATAACGACTTATTTTGTTATCTTTGCGCCTGTTTTTAAAGTAAAAAGATCATGACGGTAGCCATAGTTAAGTATAACGCAGGTAATATCTATTCTGTGATCCATGCCTTGCAGCGCCTTGGTGTGGATCCCATACTTACGGATGACGCCGAGACTCTGCGACAGGCCGACAAGGTGATATTCCCCGGCCAGGGCGAGGCCAGCAATGCCATGCAGTACCTCAAGGAGCGTGGTCTGGACGAAGTGATCCGCTCGCTGAAAAACCCCATCCTGGGCATCTGTATCGGGCAGCAGTTGATGTGCCGACACAGCGAGGAAGGCGACGTGGACTGCCTCGGCATATTTGACGCCGACGTGGTACGATTCCAGCCTCAGCGTCATGAGGACAAGGTGCCTCACATGGGATGGAACACCATCGAGGTCAAGGGTATAGAGAGCGTAGAGGGCTGCAAGTCTTCAAGCCTCTCCAGCACCCCGAAGAAAGATGTCTGCCCATTGTTCAAGGGAATGAAAGGGGGCGAGTATGTGTACTTCGTGCACAGCTACTACGTGCCTCTCTGCCCCGACACGGCAGCCATCACCGACTATGTGCAGCCCTTCAGCGCAGCCATGCATCGCGACAACTTCTACGCCACTCAGTTCCACCCCGAGAAGAGTGGAAGCATAGGCGAGCGTATACTCAAAAACTTCTTGGAGCTATGATAGAACTGATACCCGCCATAGACATCATCGGAGGACAGTGTGTGAGACTGACCAAGGGTGACTACGACACGAAGAAGGTGTACAACGAGGACCCCGTGAGCGTGGCAAAGGAGTTTGAGCAGTACGGCATCAAGCGCCTCCATGTGGTGGACCTCGACGGTGCCAGAAGCAAGCATATCGTCAACGATGCCGTGCTCCGTCGCATCACCGCTGAGACAAACCTCGTGGTGGACTTCGGCGGAGGCATCAAGACCGACGAGGACATAGAGAAGGCCATCGACGCAGGTGCCAGCATGGTGACCATCGGCAGCATAGCCGTGACCGACCCTGAGCGCAGCTTCGAGTGGCTCCACCGCTACGGTGCAGAGCGCATCGTACTGGGAGCCGATGTAAGAAACGGCAAGATAAGCATCAACGGATGGAAGGAGGACAGCGAGGAAGATCTCATCCCCTTCCTGAAAAAATACCTCGACGAGGGTGTACGCAACGTGCTCTGCACAGAGATCAGCAAAGACGGCATGCTGCAAGGACCTGCCATAGAGCTCTACAAAGAGGTCATGAAGGCCTACCCCACCTGCCACCTCATCGCCAGCGGCGGTGTGAGCAGCAAGCAGGACATCGAGGATCTGGAGAAGGCAGGCATACCTGCCGTAGTCTTCGGCAAGGCCATCTATGAGGGCCGTATCAAACTGAGTGAACTATGTTAGCAAAACGCATCATACCTTGCCTTGACGTGAAGGACGGACAGACCGTCAAGGGTACTAACTTCGTCAACCTGCGCCAGGCAGGAGACCCCGTGGAACTGGGACGACTCTACAGCGAGCAGGGAGCCGACGAACTGGTATTCCTGGACATCACCGCCAGCCATGAGGGCCGAAAGACCTTTGCAGAGATGGTGGAGCGTGTGGCTGCCAACGTGAGCATCCCATTCACTGTGGGTGGAGGCATCAACTCCCTGGAGGACGTGGACCGCATGCTCTCTGCCGGTGCCGACAAGATAAGCATCAACAGTGCCGCCCTGCGTCGCCCCGAGCTGATAGACGAGATAGCCAGTCACTTCGGTAGCCAGGTGTGTGTGGTGGCCATCGATGCCCGGATGGACGAGGCAGGATGGACTTGCTACCTCAACGGTGGACGCATACCCACGGAGCGTGGACTCTTCGAGTGGGCCAAGGAAGCCAACGAGCGCGGAGCAGGCGAGATACTCTTCACCTCGATGAACCATGACGGCGTGAAGACAGGATTTGCCAACGAGGCACTCTGCCGACTGAGCGAGGACCTGACCATCCCCGTCATCGCCTCAGGTGGAGCCGGAGCCAAGGAGCACTTCCGCGATGCCTTCGCCCTGGGACACGCCGACGCAGCACTGGCTGCCAGTGTATTCCATTTCGGAGAGATCAAGATACCCGAACTGAAACAGTATTTACGCACAGAAAATATTTCAATAAGACTATGACCATAGATTTTAAGAAAATGGACGGGCTGGTGCCTGCCATCATACAGGATCCCCGCACAGGCAAGGTGCTGATGCTGGGATATATGAACGAAGAGGCTTACAACAAGACGGTAGAGACGAAGAAGGTGACTTTCTGGAGCCGTTCGCGCCAGTGCCTTTGGACCAAGGGTGAGACCAGCGGCAACTTCCTCCACTTGGTGGATATCAAGAACGACTGCGACCAGGACACCCTGCTCATCCAGGCCATCCCCGACGGTCCCACCTGCCACACCGGCACCGACACTTGCTGGGGCGAGAAGAATGAGAAGAATCCTCTGCTTTTCCTCTCCGAGCTGAGCGACTTCATCGAGAAGCGCCATGAGGAGATGCCCGAGGGTAGCTACACCACCAGCCTCTTCAAGGACGGACTCAACCGCATGGCACAGAAGGTGGGCGAGGAAGCTCTCGAACTGGTCATCGAGGCTACCAACGGTACCAACGAGCGCCTCATCTATGAGGGAAGCGACATGCTCTACCATCTCATCGTACTGCTCACCAGCAAGGGTCTGCGCATCGAGGACATGGCAGCCGAACTGGCAGAACGCCACAATCCCGGTTGGAAGAAGCACTAATCACACTTACCCACCCCAGCACCCACCAATCACTGGATTTTTTGAACTGAGAAAAACAAGCTTTCAAAGTGATACTGACCTACGAGAACGTGGACATCTGCCACGACAAGCGCCCCATACTGAGCCACTGCAACCTGCAGATAGCAGAAGGCGAAATGGTCTACATAGAAGGAGCTGTGGGAAGTGGCAAGACCACACTGCTACACACCATCTACGGCGAACTGAAACCCTTTGCTGGTAAGGCCGTCGTACTGGAGACTGACTTGATGAAGCTGCGCACGTCAAAGTTGCCCGAACTGAGACGCAAGATAGGCATGGACTTCCAGAATTTCTACTTCCTCACAGACAAGACTGTGGGAGAAAACCTCGACTTCGTGCTGAAGGCTACGGGATGGAACGACAAGGACCAGCGCCGATGCCGCATCATCGAAGTGCTGGAGCAGGTGGGCATGCCAGAGAAGATCAACTTCCACACCTACGAACTCTCAGGTGGAGAGAAGCAGCGCGTGAGCATAGCCAGAGCCATACTCAACCATCCCGCCCTCGTACTGGCCGATGAGCCCACGTGCAATCTGGACAGCCAGAGCGGCGAGGCCATCATGAAGTTGCTCTACTCCCTCCACGAGAAGGGCACCACGGTGATCGTCACCACGCACAATCAGGCTTGGCCTGACCAATACCCAGGTACCGTATACGTCTGCCAGGGTGGCACGATAAGCCAGAAGGAAAAGTAAGAATAAACAAAATACACATTATATATAATATTAAGGTATGAAGATAATGAAATTCGGTGGCACTTCCGTAGGTAGTGCACAGCGTATGAAAGATGTATGTAAGCTCATCACCAACAGTGGCGAGCCTACCTTCGTAGTACTCTCCGCCATGAGCGGCACGACCAACTCACTCGTGGAGATAAGCGACTACCTCTATAAGAAGAATCCCGAGGGAGCCAACTACATCATCAACAAACTGGAGCAGAAATACACCCAGCACATCAACGAACTCTACAGCACAGAGGAATACCGCGAGATGACGGCTAAGTTCCTCCGCGAGGAGTTTGACTATCTGCGCTCGTTCACCAAGATACTCTTCACATCCTTCGAGGAGAAGGTGATCCTGGCTCAAGGTGAGATCATGAGCACCA
>JAZLII010000240.1:0-4469 GCA_045617275.1 Bacteroidaceae bacterium | reverse complement strand
ATCAAGCAGGGTGCTGCCGACGGCAAGTACATGAAGGGTGGCAAGGTAGTCATCGTGAAGAACGGCAAGACCTACACCACCGCTGGTCAGCGCACGAAGTAATCCGTTCAACGCTCATCGCTCGACGTTCAACGTTCATCACTCGACGTTGAGCGACAGCGAAACCAATACAGGAGGCGCTGGGCAAGTCAGCCTGGCGCCTTCTCACTTTCTTCGACAAAACAAGAGAAAGTACATACATGGCTTGTATATGAGCCGACAAAAGCGTATCTTTGTAGAAAATAAAGAATATGAGAAACATCCTACTCACCGCCCTGCTGCTGGCCAGCACCTCGCTCATGGCACAGACACGCTACAGCAACCCCGTCTACAACATAGACTTCGCCGATCCCAGCGTGCAGCGTGCCACCGACGGTACCTTCTATGCCTACGCCACCGGATGTGCCGTAGCCAAGTCGACCGACCTCGTGCACTGGACCAACGTCAACAACGTCTTCTACCGTCCCACCTGGAACGACTCCACCTATGTCAAGGACGGCAAGCAGCAGACCGACTACTACAGCCTCTGGGCCAGCGATGTCAACTACGTGGACGGCAAGTACATCATGTACTACGCCTCAGCGCTCTGGGGCAACGGTAGCCGTACGGGCATCGGCGTGGCCACAGCCACCAGTCCCACACGTTTCACCGACCACGGACGTATGTTTCGCAGCACGGAGATCAAGGTGGAGAACAGCATCGACCCCTGCTACATAGAGGAAGGCGACAAGAAGTACCTGGCGTGGGGCTCGTTCAATGGCATCTACATCGCCGAGCTCACCGACGACGGACTCGCCGTGAAGGACTTCAGCCAGATCAAGAAGATAGCAGGCACCGCCTTCGAGGGCGCACTCATCCACAAGCGTGGTGGCTACTACTATCTCTTCGCCAGCACAGGCAGTTGCTGCGAGGGTGTGAGAAGCACCTACGAGACCGTGGTGGGAAGAAGCAAAAACCTCATGGGCCCCTATACCAACAAGACCGGACAGCTCATGACGAGCAACTACCGCACGGTGCTCATCAGCAAGAATCAGAAGTGGATAGGTCCCGGACACAACAGCGAGATCATCACCGACGATGCCGGACAAGACTGGATCATATACCATGCCTACAACGCGCAGACACCCGACGTAGGTCGCGTGCTCATGCTCGACCGTCTGAAGTGGGATGCCATGGGATGGCCCTACGTGGAAGGTGGAAGCTCCAGCACCAGTGAGGTGGACGGCCCCGTCTTCTACAATGGCAACGGTCGCAACATGGGCTATAAGCTGCAGAACGCCGACTTCATGAAGAGCGGCTTTCGCCACTGGACCCTCCAGCAGGAAGGATGCCAGGAGTGCGCCTCCGGTCTGGGTACGGTCTTCAGTCCCGTGATGCACGTACAGGGTGGCCAGTTCACCGTGCAGCAGAGCCTCACCGGACTCACCGATGCCATCTATGAGGTCTGCCTCCAGAACATAAGCACCTCTTCCCAGGTCGACGTGCTCGCAGGCAGCGTGCTCACCCCCGTGGCCCAGACAGCCGCAGCCCCGGCCGACGCAGAAGAGATCAGCAAAACCTTCCTCAATGGCAAGCATCCCCAGCGAGCCTTTGGCCTGGCCTACAGCGGCAAAATGGCCGTAGGCATGAGGGGCAAGCTCGCCGACGGGGAGCACTACTGGGCCGGCAACGTGCAGGTCATCCGTCGCGACAACGATGAGGAAGCCCTCCAAGCCGTCTGTAGCTGGTACGACACACGCGCACAGCTCGCCCTCACCGACCCCACGGCCAACTCCTACTACCTAGGCAAGCTGCAAGGCTATCTCGAAGAGATGAAGAGTGCCGACACCTACGCCAAGCGCTTCACTGCCGTGAGCAACGTACACAAGACCCTTTCCAGCATGAACGCCCTTGCCCCCGACTATTCGCCCGCAAGCGAAGACCACATCTCCTCCCCCACCCCCACTGCCACTACGCGTCCCCAGCGCTTCGACACCCTGGGCCGTCAGGTCACAGCCCAGCACCGAGGCCTCTACGTGGAGCATGGAGCGGTGAGGGTTGAACGATGAGCGTGGAACGATGAAGGCTGCGAGTAAGCGAGAGCAGAGCGAAGCCATCCATGGGTTAAGCCGACCTCTCTTCTTCGAAAATTCGGTTTACAAATAAGGAACCAACACTATACAAAATGGGGCCCCTCGGATGAGGAGCCCCATTTTATATGTCATGCAGTCACGGAGACTGCGGGGATCACTTGAATTACTTCACTATCACCTTGCGGCCATCCTTGATGTAGAGGCCCTTCTGTGCCTTGCTTACCTTGCGGCCTGAGAGGTCGAAGATGGTGCCAGGGACGGTGGTGGGAGCTACCTGCTGGATGCCGTCCACGATGCTCTGACCAAAGATCTTGAGGTAGGGATAGGCATCGGGGGCATCGTCGCAAGCCCAGACAGCGGGATCGAAGGCAACGACGGTCTTCTGAAGATCGGCGTGGTTGTTGCCATCGAAGTGGTACTGTGCGTAGGTGTCGCCATAGAGGGTCCAGTCTACTACGTTCTTGGCATCTACACTACCCTCCTCGCCCACGGCACCTACGATGCTGTGGTATGAATAGCAGGTACCAGAGGCATAGAGATTTTCCAAGGTGAGGGGTGCGTCTACGAGACCTACGAGGAGCGAGGTGCCCTCATTCTCAGAGTTTACATAGGCCTGTGAGAGCACGTTCTTCAAGGTAGACTTGCCTTCCACAGCACCTGCGAAGGTACCGGTGCAGAGACCACCGTCGACATTGCCGCTCACATAGACATTCTCTACCACGGCATCCATAGCGCCCGAACCGAGCTTGCCGGCTACCACAGCGAGGCTGCGGGAGTTCATCTGTGCATAGGCTCCAAGGAAGGTCTCATCGTCCTTTAGGCTCGCACTGAGGAAACCGACATTCTTCACCGTACCGCCGAGCACTCCGAAGAATGAGTTGTCGTCGATGGCCTGCAGACCGGTAGCACCCACGAAGCCGCGGATGACATGGCCCTGACCGTCGAAGTGGATCCAGCGCTCATACTCCTTGCCTGCCTGTTCGCCAGCACCATTGAGGGGACTCCAGCCCTGGCCGTTGACATAGATATCGTCGGTAAGCGCGAAGTAGTGGGTCTCGCCCTGACGCATGTAAGAGCGCATCATGAGCATGTCCTTATAGTCGCTGATGAGCAGAGGAGAAGCCTCGGTGTCATCGCCCTGGAGGTCGCGAACGTCGAAGCGAACGGTGCCACGGTTGAGATCGTAGGTGCAAAGATAGTGGTGTGCGGGATCGAGGATCCACTTGCGGTCACCCTCGAAGCGGTTGCAGGCGATCTCCTGACCATCAGCCAGCAGTACAGCATCCTCGGGCGAACCGATACGGCTCTCACCCCAGTTGCCAGTCATCCACATATCGGAAGTGAAGAGGGTAACCTCACCACGTTCCACGCCATCGTTGAAGGCAATAGAGCCTTGGTAGATACCACGACCCTGGTGTACGAGTTCCCAGTGCTTAGCAGTGGTCTCATTGAGTGCCCAGTGGTTGTCGCGGAGGTTACCTACGGCATAGATCTGGTTCTTATAGAGCATCTTGCCCTCGGGAGCACATACCATGGTGGAGTCGGAAAGGTCGATGGTGAACTTCCACTTACCACCCCATGTGGTGAACCATGCAGAGTTGCTGCCAACGAGCATCTTGCGAGGAGCAGGATTCTCATTGAGGAAACGAGTGGCATTGTCGGCCGAGCAGATGTCCTTGTCGAGATAGTGGAACACTACGAGTACGCGGTGGCCAGGATAGATGTTGATGTTGCCATGACGCTCCTCACGGAACTCTGCCACACCCTCATACTTACCCTGTGCATTCTTGAACATGGGGTACTCGAAGCTGTGCCAGTCGTCGCCAGAGGCATTGATCAGACCACCACGGATGTAGATGACATCTACCACCTTGGCAGAAAGGATGTCCTTGATGACTGCCTCAGCAGCCTCATTGTCATAGGTACCCTCCTCACAGCCAGCTACATACTCAGATGCCTGCTGCATATACTGCTCAGCCTCTGCATCGGAGATGCTACCAGCCTCCTGGAAGCGAACGGCAGCCTCATAGAGACCGGTACCCTCGGTCATGACGAGCGAGTTGATCTCCTTATAGAGGTCGACGCTCTTGTCGATCTTGTCGTAGACAGCCTTGACAGCCGCACTGGCAGCGGTGATGTCGGCAGGAGTAGCACAGCTGAGCAGGCCACCTACAGCCTCGTCGAGCTCTGCCTTATAGCCCTGATAGTAGGGCTCCATGCGATTGCGGTAGATCTCAGCCTGTGCATCGACCTCATCCTTCACGCCTACAAGTGCCATCTCGTCCATGCCCATGTAGGTCATCTTGATGTGACCCATGCAGAGCCACTCGTGGTCGGCACCGGTGGAGTTCTTGGAGC
>JAZLII010000239.1:0-14713 GCA_045617275.1 Bacteroidaceae bacterium | reverse complement strand
TCTTCCTAAGACCGCTTGGCCTCCGACTTGTTCGCCGGTCCATCCGCATGCCGCACATTCCTGGGGAGTGTCGGTCCACACCCTGATCTCAAACGGCACCTCCAGCGGATCCACCGCCGCGCCGTCCTTCACGACCGCCAGCTTCAGCTTCACGTCGTCGCCTTCTTTATATATTATACCTTTCATGTTCAACAACTATTTAAATCAACAATTAATAATAAGTCGGACTTGGTCTATCCAGGGATTATCCAGGGATTCCCGTGCACGGAGTAACACCGATCCTCTCCACCTCCTTAGCCATCCGCGTGTTTACACTTGGGACCTGCAGCTCCACATCGGCTTCTATCACATCGTCCACCTCCTTCCCGTTGGCTTTAGCCACCTCGTAGGCATAGTCAGCGTCACCGCAATACTGCACCGCCACATCTATCATCGACTGACCGCGTCGAACTGTCACCGTCTTCATTGTCCCTGGGTATTCGTCTCGTCAACATAGTACAGTGATGCCGTGATGGCTTTGGTACTTGCCAACTGTGATATCACCCTCACATTTTTCAGCACCACGTAATTAGAGGTGGGCTCTGACGGGGTCGCCACCAGCACTGCCCGACGTTCCTTGTGTACACTCACTGTCGTCTCAATATTGGCACCATACACAGGGCTTGGGGCCACCGTATCGTTCTCCGTGAACTTAAGACAGAACTGGCTGCCATAACTCTCCGGTAACCCGCCCATACCTCCAACCTCTCCACCTGCAAACGAGTACAGCTTCCCGTTGTGCATAACCACACCTCCCGTAAACGACAAGCTCCCCATCCGATCTCCTGACGGCGGCACGAATGTTCTATCCATACCCTGCATAACAAGCGCACTATCTCCGGACAGCCCGAACATCATACCCAAAATATTGCCGAAGGCTTCAACGATTTGTTGGTCTGCATCGCTCAAGAAGCTCATGTCCTGAGGAACTATCTGGCGCACGGTGTCGCCACTATGATTTATTATCTTCATATTATTTAAGTATTGTTATTTTCAACTCTGAATCCCACTCCGGCAAACACAAACCTACCCACATATGCACGAACCTCGTCTGCACGTACCTCCGAAGGGACATGCACCACAAAGTCGCATCCCACATCCGCATGCTCCACATCCGTCACTATGACAGCCTTGTCTGATGTTTTTCCACAAATAATCACATATGGGGCCTCTTGTCCGAAAAGTTTCACATTTCCGTCTTCCTGTCCAGTGATTGTGATCCCTTGCGAGAATTTATCTTTCAGTAGCCCAAGAACCACTTCCGTCTGCCCTATGTTCCTGTGTTCATCCTTCGCCGCATTCTTGTATTGCTCCGCGGCAACAGCATCCTTAACAGTGCGACTCGTAAGAATCTGCAGCAGCAATCTAAGCTTTACAGCCAGCTTCATCTCATTAGGGAGTAGCTGTCCTATCATCCGGTTCCAGTTCATATCGCTTCGTATTCCAGTCCGTCAATATTCAGCGAGGCATATCCATTGGTTGGCACCACGCTGTCATTCCATTCCACACCATCCATTGTCATACGTGAAAGATACACATCCTCCACACCGTCAACATCAACGATGGTCCGGACAATTCGTCCGCCGTATAACGTACCGTTAAACTCCAGATTCTGTAGCATCTCGTTCATGGCTATCCTAACGTGTTGCTTCACATCATCCTTCGTCAGTTCCCCTCTGTATCGTACCTTCCCGTATAGCTTCAGTACGTTGGCACCACCGCTCGTCACCTGTACCATCAGCCCCATAGGCTTGATTCTCTCGACATAACCATTCATGCTGTCCAACTCATCCTGGCTCAGGCCGCTAAGACTTCCACTATTGCCCTTGGCCACTTTCAACCTCAGCGTCCGCCCCACCACATTCACCGAGGCGGCTGTCACCACTCGTTTCGTTTCGTCAACATGCTCATAGTCCACCTTTCCGTCCACTATTGTCAGGCTGTCACCTTTCTGCCAAGCTTTGGCCTTGGCCACCCACCAGGCACTCGTGCCGTAGTGTGTCTCCGAGGCCACATCTTGCACATCCTTCTTCCAGTCCTCCAGCATAGTCTCTTTCAGAGCCACCACATAGCTCACCACCCAGAAGATCATCCTTACCACGCTCACCTTAGAGTACACATCGTCGAATCTGGTACCAACGGCAAACCCATATAGGTTTGCCACGACCTGGTCGTTCATCCATTTAGAGGTCATTTCCTCAAATACTTCGTTCGTAGTCATGGTCAATATTGTGCTTTGATATATAATTTGTTTTTGACCCATGTCACCGACTGCACATTCATGCCGTCAGACTTCAAGGTCTCTCTTATTTCTCTCTGCCAGTAGGCGCGGTCTTCATCGGCCACCATAGCGCCTATCCCTGCGCCAAGGGTCGGGAACTCTTTCAGCTCACCTTTCTCCATGTTCAGCATCATCGACATGTTCTGCCCAATGGTGTCACCTATTGCCAGGTCACATCCCATTACCAGCACATCACCTCCGCTCATCAGTATATCTCTGTTCTTTGCCATTGCTAATGCTTTATGCTATCGTCTTCGATCTTATTTGCCACGCTCTGCGTAGATGGGGTAAACACAATCCCTAGCGGTGCGCCGTTCCCTACCACAGGCGTTGTACTCAATAGGTTCTTTAGCGTCCTCAGGTCCTGCTCTACATTCCCCATCCAGATCTTCAGCTCCTCTATGTTCACCAGACCTCCGTTTTCACCACCGTTCACCACGATGCTCTCTACCTCCGTATGGCCGACCACCACCAGCTGTCTCAGGTCACCGCCGCTCATATCCGCCATCAGCACCATACTTCCAACTTTGGGTGTCACCACAAGGCTCTTCTCTTTCTGGTCGTGCACACCAGTCAGCCACACCCCATCCAGAACCAGTCCGCCTACCTGCACCGAGCAGGTCTCCCCGCTCACGTTCAGCACTTCTCCAGTCACAAACCAACCGTCGCCAGTTCCGCCTAGTTTTTTTAGATACATTTTTATCTCTCTTAGATTGCCTGTGTTCATTTACTTATCTTTTTACCAAGTTCTATCTTCCTGATGCCACCAGTACTTCCAATGCTTGTCTCCACTGCCAGCACATAGTAGGTGCCATCCTTATACTCATAGTCAGCATCGCGGAGCGTCACTTTGTATCCCGCTCCACACACAGGGACTAGCCATCCCAGGAAAGATCCACGATAACCCTCGTATCCTTTCTCCTTCAGCATCTCTTCTGCCTTCGCCTTCAGGCTTGCAGCATTACTCACCGATGTGCCGAAGTCCTTCACAACGCTCTCGCCCCCAGTGGACCCCATCTCCACCTTTACCTCTTTACCATCCGCGGTCTTGCCCTTCACTGTCACGAGGACTTTCACATCGTCAGCCCTCTTGTACTCCAGATCCACGCCATCGCGGTCGATGTTCTTCGCGAAGTCGTATGTGGCGCTGCCCATGATCTCCGTGTACTTAGGGTGCACATGCAGCACCCCATCCGCGAGGTATATGTTCGGACCGGCCTCTTCCTGGATCTTCTTCAGCACATCCAGTCCGTTGGCATTGCTTATGGTAAATTTCTCGTAGCTGAAGGTGTAGTCGCAATTCAGCGCAATGCCGACTCCAACCTGGCTTAATATGTAGTTAAGCACCGTTTGTACGTCCACGTTGTTCCATGCCTTGTCGCTCACGGCCTTGCGCATCAGCCATAGGTCGTCCTCGCATTCTATCGTCAGGCTTCCTCCGTCTGGCTTTATGCACTGCACATAGCCCTTGAACTCCTCCCGGTTCTCGCCGTCATAGCCGAAGGCAATCGTCACACGGTCTCCCACCTTCACCTTGTCCTCTATCTCCAATGCTCGGTTCAGCACCGTTCCAGGCAGCACAATGGTTGCCGTGTCAGTCAAGGCTTCGACGCTTGTCTTCACCGTCACGCTCTCCACCATCCCCAGGCGGAAGGTCCCTATACGGATGTCCCAAGTTATACGGTACATGTCTATTGGCCTATTAAAAGATCATAATCCTCATCGCTGTAGCATTTCAGTCTGAATGTCTGGTTTGTCATGCCCTTCGTGTGCGGGAAGTCGTAGCTCTCTACCACCAGGCGTTGGATGTCGAATGCCTCGCTCAGATACTCGCACTCCACCATTAAGCTCTCGCCAACCTGACAGTACTCCCTGAGCTTACCAACCAGATGCTGCAGCTCTTCGTTGCTCTCGCCTATCAATACTCCGCTGATGTCGACATCCCAGTCATCCATACTCCACAGTTCCTTGATGCTGCCTCGCCGCTGGCTCTTCGCCACATATCGACGACTGATAATAGTCTTGCTCTGCACACCTATCATCGGATCAAGGGGCAGCTGCCACATGCCCATGCCTTGCGTCCCTATCGAGAGCGGGCATTGCACATAGCCCCTCTCCAGCCCGTAGTCCACATCATATCTTCCCGCAATTCCCACCATAGGCTTTCCTGTCCAAGGGTCCCCGATATGGATGGCATAACCAGTGGCAACAGGTCTGCCGCCGTTAGACGTCAGTATGGTGAGTTCCTCTTTCTGATTAATAAGTGCCATAGCTTATCCTATTGCTGTTGCTGCGTTCAGAGTGCGCAACAGGCACTCTTCCACGATTCGTTGTAGTTCGTTGCTGTTCTCTTTTGTTCCCTCTTGGAACACCACGGTCTCGATCATCTTGCCCAGATTGATCGTAATCTGTGTGTTTCGCGTGCCTCCGGTAGCTACTGCCGCGGCTCCTGCTTTGGCTGACCTCAGGCCATTGTCACCGCCGAGATCGCTGTTTTTGTCACCTTTCCCTGTACCAGGGATGCCGGCTGGTTCTATTCTGCCACCTCCCCCCTTCACTTGGCTGTTGCCTTCGCCATAACCACTCTTGAAGGCTGCCACGTTGCCACCCGTCACTTTGTTCCAGAGCTCAATGATTGGGTTGAACACCTTAGCGAGAAAACTTACTATCTTGTTCAGTATGCCCTGCACCACCGACCACAGTCCTGCAAACATGTTCTTGAGATAGCCTATCACAGATACGATTAGTCCCTTCACCCTGTCGAACACTGTCACGATCCACGACCACACACTCTGTATGGCACCCCATACAGCATCGAAAACAGGCTGTATAAGCGCCCATAGATTGGATGCCATATTCTCGATCATGGCCCAGATGCCCATGATCAGTCCACGGAACCCGGCGCACTTCGTCCACAGTTGCTGCACCACGCCTATCACAATCGTGATGCCAGCCGCTATCCATCCCACGATAGGGATGCTCTTGATGGCAGTGCTTATCGATCTGCATGCCGCCTTGGCCACAGATGCCAGGCCCATGAATCCTCCTCCGGCAAAGGCAGTAGCAATCGTGGTCTCAGCCAACTTGTTCCGTATCTTGGTCACAGCTATCGCCACGCCCGCTGCAGCAGCTATCCATACAGGCCAGCCCTTCTGCACCACGTCTATCAGTCCGTTGGCTATGGCAATCATGCTCTCGCCTACTGGCAGCAGTTTGGTTTGCAGTTGCACCCACAGGTTACCCACTCGCTCCTTGATGTCGCCCATGGCATTCGCCACCTGCTTCAGCTTACCCTCAGGGGTGGAAGCCAGGGCCTCGTTCATGCCGCCAACGCTATGCGATATCACCTCCGCCAGCGTAGCCACCTTCTGTTCTTCGGTACCATACTTAAGGATCTTCTCCTGGGCTTCGTCGAACTTGTATCCGTAACGCGAGAGAGCGCCCACCTGGCCCTCCAGCACCTTGCCCATCATCGATCCGATGTTCACAGCATCCTCCTGGGTGGCATTAAGGCCGTACTGCTGGGCAAGCATGTCGTTCATCACAGGGATCAGTGCTTTCAGACTGTCGGTCTTCTCAAGGTAAGTACCCATTTCCTGGGCTCCGGCAAGCTGGACTTCGTCTCCTATGACGCCAAGCGCCTGCTGTGCGCTTGCCAGCTGTTTAATGGCATCCACCTCGCCCAGACCGGCATCCATGTTGTTATGCATCACAAGAGCAAGTTTGGCCTCGACTTCCTGCTGAGCATTGTTTGCTTCGACAAAAGCATTCATCTTCGACCCTATCTTTCCAAACAGATCAAAGAGTTGGTTGAACCCAACAGCAAACTTGCCGATACCGTCCATTAACCCTTGGGTTGTCTTGGCGGTCTTACCGAGATTCTCGGCAGCACCTGTCAGCTGCTTGATCCTGGATAGAGCGTCACCGATGACTTTTATCTCAAATTCAACGGAATTTTTTTCCATGTTTATTTGTTTTCGTATCTTTGCAAAAAATCACAAAGCCATGACTACACTGCTTTCTGTTGTTTTAACATTATGGTTCCTACGCAAATGCGTCAAGTGGGATAACCGACATAAGTAGGTTTTACACCACCCTCCTTCTTTCGTATGTCCACCAGACGGGCAAACTTCGCCGCCCATTCCTCATCCGTCAGCCTCTCCGGGTCTATATGCAGATAGTATTCCAGCATCGTATCGATGTAACCCACCCAGTCTGCCTCAATACCACCGTCGGCCGACCTTAGCACTCCCCCAGCTCTACAGCCTTAACCTCTAAAAGTTTTTCGGCAATAGGGGCACATCCGAGAAGGTATTCCGTCTCCTCGATCATCGCCTTGTCACCAGCCACAAAGCACTGCTTCAGCAACACCTCTGTCATCTCCAGTGGCTTTCCCTGCAGTGTAAGCGCATAGCTTAGCTCCTTTCTCGTAGGCTTTCGGAAATAGGCCGTCATACCGTCTGCTTTGGCAGTGAAGATTCTGCCGTGTTCTTCTTTCAGTTTCTCAATATTGACTACATCCATGATTGTTTTTTTTTTGCGCCACCTTTCCAGGGGGCTACGCCCCTGGATCAGCAGCAGGTTTGTTACTTTCTTTTCTTTCTAAGGAAGACGAATGGAAGTGCATGCTCCCCGTTCTTGTCTCCCTGGCTAAGTTCGTTCGGCTCCTCGGTGAACTGCACCCCCATCAGCACGTCTGTGATCATCACGCTCCCTTCGTCAGGGTTCCCGTAGCACACGGTGATGTCAGTGATCAAGTCAAGGATGCTTCCGCCACCGGCAGCCTTCATAGACTCGTATTCGCTCTGCAGCACTGTCAGCGAACCTTCGTAACTCACGTTGCCGCTCTGCACAGCTATAGGCTCGTTGCCCTTGCCATACAGGAGTTCTTTTTCCTTCGACTTCTTGTAGCTCACAGCTCGCAAGCCAACGATGTCCGTCGTGCCGACTCGGCAACTCACGTCGCTCCACTGATATTCTCTCGAATCAAACATTGGTAAAACCTCCTTTAATTAGTTATTAAATTGACAAAAACCAACCCTGCTTACGCCTCGGTGCTGAATCCAAGATCCACATCGATAAACTTGGCGTAGCCATAGGGCTTCACTCTTAGCTTCACCTTCAGCATCGAACTCTTTACGATGTTCTGCTTAGTGTCGATCTTGCACACCACGCCCTGGTCGTTGGCATCCGACGGATCCACCCCAAGGTTCCCCTCGGCTGTCATCCCGTTGGCAATGGCACTCTCCACCTTTGCCTCGATGCTCTTGGCTAGCGGGGCGGCAATGCTTCCTTCTTTGTTCACGGGAATCTCCTCTGCCAGCTCCTCCACGAGGGTCTGGTAGGCAATGCGGTATGCCTTGTCCGCCACTCGCCGGCGGGGGATGAGCTGATAGTCGTCATCGGCACCAGTGGCCAGCATGTCGTCAGCCCAGTAGTATCCAGCCCTTCCCACAAAGGTTCTCGGGCAGATATAGCCTGCATCGTGCACCTTGTCCGGATTGCCAAGCTCCGCTTCCTTGCTGCCGATGTACATCGTCTCCGCTTTGATCGCACCATTGCGCACCCTGGCCAGGCTCCGTTGCACAGGGATGGATGCCAAGCGTCCTGCCACCAGACCAACGGCCGCACCTTTGCTTTTTTCCACGCTGTCTCCTATCACGATACCTACACGGTTGTAGTGTCCAAGACTCAGCACAGGGAGGCTATTTATTTTACTTTCGTCGAAATGCGTACCCTCCAGCAGCACCAGCAGAGGAGCATAGTGTGTTTCTGTAACATATTCTGCCATTTTCTGCGCATTTTCTGCAGCATCTATCACCTTTCCGTCAATTCCCGTTGTCACGGATGGGGTGTATCCCGGCGCGTCAGTCACCTTAACCATCAAGATGCGGACACTACCTCTGGCAGCCTCCAAGAGGGGTAGCGCATAGGGGCCATCCTTGTCCACTATTTTCTCGATGGTATCTGTTGTGGCTGATGGAACGCCCATCAGCCACAGCTTGCTACCGCTGCCAGCCTCACTATAGAAGTCCTTCACGCACTTGTAGAGGTTCCCGTTGGCACCATTGCTTGTGCTTGTTACACCTAGGGATTCCAGATCAGCCAACGTTGTCAGCAGATACGGCTTCTTCAGATCGAATTTGCCACTCACAGCCGCTGCCGACGCAAGCAGTCCTACAACGCCATCCTCGTTCGGCTCCACTGATCCGATGGCACCTTGGCCGAAATTAATTTTTACGTTTGGTAACATATTTCCAAATTTTGATCGTTACGGTTAAGAGAAGGCAGGTGGTAAATCCTAAGCCTATTCCTTTCCATGGGCGGGCGGCCCCGCTTGGTTTACTGACCTGCTCTTTCTCTTTCTCTTTTTCAGACTCTCGTGCAGTCTCTCTCTGCTGCCGGGCCTTCTCTATCCGTCCATTGTTCCGCCTATGCTCTATGCTTCGTTCGTTCCAATGGCTCTCTCTGATATAGACCGTGTCGCCTACCTTCCACACACTAACCGTGTCTCTCACCCTCACCGTGTCCATCACCGTCAGGGTATCTCGCACCAGTATCGTGTCTGTCTCGGCAACTCTCAGCTGCTCAACGTCCCTCTTCGTCTCCCTGGTTATCTCGCTGCTGCTTCTGCAGCTCGTCAAGCACAGGGCACTTGTCGCTATGAGGACAGATGTTAATCTTCGACACCGCATTCTTCAGTCCTTTCACATCTCGTCGCAAGCCCTTCACCTCTTTCTGGAGCGGCACCACCACATTGTCGCGGAACTGGTCCACATAGTGCTTTGCCAAGTCCATCTCGGCATGGCCTGCTTCTGCCTTCGCCTTCCGCTTGCTGGCCGCCAGGGTGGCCACAGTCACTATCGCGCCACCCAGCACCAGCTCAATCACGGTTCGTACTATTTCCCAAAGTTCATTCATGGCTTGCTCTACGGGTTAGTTTACGCTTCAGTTCCCTGATAGATCAGCACCACACCCTTCTTGTCGTGGCGGATGGGCGAACCACCGGCACGCATTCCGAAGGAGAACACATCTCCGTAGTAGGTGGCGTCCTTGGTGTTCTCGAAGGCCTCCACTTCGCCCATCGCACGGCTCACACAGCCCTTCTGCCATGCAAGGCCTGCTGCGCTGTCTGTAGCGGCTTCACTTTTGCCCCAGTCTTTCAGGTTACCACTTGTGGTAGTCTTGAGAGCACGGCTGCGCTCATAGAACTCGAAGCCCAGGTACTTGCCAACAACACCCGTCTCGGGGTTGGCTCCTGCAAGGAAGTGAACCACGTCGGAATCGGTGAGAGAGGCGAGAAGCTGGTTGTACATGACGGCGTCGAGGAGCATGCATCGACCCTCGGCGGGGACGTCGTCAAGGTCCATCTTCTTCTTCACCTCCATCACGGTAGCCTTGGTCATAGCCTTGCGCTTGCCCGTTGCTGAGGGAATGTGGGCGTCTTCAGCAGAACCATCGGTGGTGATCTTGTTGGTAACGCCTGTCGCCCAGTTGTGGAGGATGTCTTCAATGACAGCCTGACGGAGGTTCTCCTTGCTCTGCTGGAGCATACTGGTTCGCTTGTCGTAGCTCAGCTCCACCTCCTCAAGGTTCTGGCTCAACAGGGGGTCGGCCTCGAACTTGTCGATGTCATAGGTCAGGTCGTAGTCCGTTCTGCTTCCCACCTCGGCAGGATAGCTGCTTCGGTTCTTGGTGATGCCGGCACCCGCGCCGGCGTTGGGCACATGCACGGTCTTGCCGTTTACATAGTCGCTGTGGTCCACGCTCTGCAACACAAAGCTGTTGCTGGGCAAGAAATTCTCGACGATTGATCGAATCCAAATTTCAACATTTAATGCCATTCTTATTAGATTTTAATTGGTTTTCAACTTACGCGATTTGCTTCTACTTGTACTCTACGCCGAAGGTCTTCTTGTAGAGGGTTGCAAATCCCTCAGGGTTACTCTCCTTGAAGGCTGCAAGCTGACCGGCTTTGTCCAGTTCGTCCCAGCTCTTTCCTTCGTATGCGTTTCCACCCTTGGATCCGCCATGGAGCATTTCGCTCAGGCTGGTACGCTTGGGCAGGTTCTCAAGCAGGCTCTTGGCGCTGTCAAAGTCCGTCTCCATCAGCTTGCCCCACTTCTCGCGGTCACAATCGGCAATGCGTCCGTCCTTTACGGCGGAGCTCAGCGCACCCTCGATGTTGGCCTTGTGCTGCGCTGCTGCTGCATCTCTCAGGGTCTTCAGTTCGTTGGCCTGTTCGGCCATCTGCTCCTTCAGGGTCTTGTTTTCTTCCTGCAGAGCTTTGATTTCTTCTTGTGTCATAGATAATTTATTAATTTGGGTTTCTACTCTCTTGAATCCGAGACTCAGCATCTTCTCCTCAGTCAGCTCCATGCGCTCGCCCTTCGCATCGTACAGGCTCATCGCATTGTGGTTCGCTCCTATCGAGCAGATGCTGCACTCCATCAGCAAGGCTTTCGTCACCGTGTCGTACCTCTGTCCGGGCAACAGCATCGCAGGGTCTTCGCTCAATTCCAGCACTCGAAAGCCGATAGAGCAGCACTTCAAGATACCCTGCTCCACCTTGCTCTCCACCTTCTTGGCAAATTCGTCCTGCTGGTCAAACTTGGCATCCGCCAACAGTCGGTCTCCTTCCACTCTCACATTCTCCCATACACCGATGGGCAATGCGTCCGAGTCGTGGCTGAAAAGCATCACCGGATACTTCTTGAACTGGCACAGGTCTATGCCTCCAGTAATCACCCTGAAGCCCTGGCTGTTCAGACTTTCGTCGCTCAATACAAATGTCTTGCTCATACTATTTATATATTGTTTTATTTCTTCTTTGCCACTGTTACAAGCGCATATCCGCTGGCACTTATCTCAGCATCCCGCGCTTGCGCTGCACATTGCGCTTCCGGCGCACATTGCTGTTCATCCACGACTCTCCGAACAGTCTAGCCGGTGTTGTAACAAAGGGTTTCTTTGAGGCCTCTAACGCTTCATAATAGGGTTTTCTTAATGGTTCCATTTTTATTATTTTTTTTCGACTGCAAAATTACAAAATCTTACCCGAACAACCTCTCTCTATGTCCAAGGGTATACACGATTGTGTATACCCTTGGACATGTTTGACCCTCTTTTTTACTATTCTATGTATTTTTGCAAAAAATTTCAATCCAATGGACAGCAAAAAACAAAAAAAAGGACAGCTTTCTGTCGAAAAACAACTCGCCCACGAGCTCTATCTTAGTGGCGTCCCTCAGAAGGAAATAGCCACCCGCATCGGCGTCTCTGCCAACACCGTCAACAAGTGGGTCAAGGACGGAAAATGGGAAGAGCTCCGTGCCGCCAAAACCATCACCCGAACAGAGCTAGTCAACAAGATGCTCTCTCAGATCAACGACAAGCTCGACTCAGGCCAGTGGACCGCCGACGAAATGATCAAGGCAACCGCCGCAATCGAACGCCTCGACAAGAAGACCAACGTAGTCACCATCATCGAAGTCTTCTCTGCCTTCAACAAGTGGACGCTCTCCCGCATGCAGATCGATCCCGACCTCACCCCAGACCTCGTTAAGGACATGAACAAGTACCAGGACATCTTCATCGCCGAACAGTTCTCCACCTCCAAGGTCAAATTCATCTAATCCTCTATCACCATGGCAAGCAACCAATCCGAAGCCATAAAGCAATGGAAACAGCTCTGCTCCCAGATCCAGAGCATGACTTCCGTCAACGAGCACGAGTCCGAGTCCGTCCGCCTCAAGCGTATCGCCAAGGCTCGCTCCGACTACGAGTTCTTTGTCCAGTACTATTTCCCTCATTGGTGTACCGACAAAGCCACAGGCAAGCCTATCCCATGCGCCAAGTTCCACATCAAGGCCGCTCAGCACATCATGGACAACCCCGTCCTCCTCGCCGTCTTCAAGTGGGCTCGTGGCCACGCCAAGTCTACCCACATGGGAGTCTTCATCCCCATGTGGCTCATGGCTCAGAATTCGCCCACCATCCACAACCTCGTTCTCGCGGGCAAATCCGAAGACTCCGCCAAGCAGCTCCTCGGCGACCTGCAGGCCGAGCTTCAGTTCAACCGTCGCTACGAGCGCGATTTCGGACAACAGTACAATGCCGGCAATTGGACCGATGGATCCTTCACCACACTCTCGGGCTTCTCTGCTACTGCCATCGGTCGCGGGCAGTCTCCCCGTGGCCTTCGCGACCGCCAGTTCCGACCCGACTATATCATCTGCGACGACCTCGACGACGATGAGCTCTCTCGCAATCCTGACCGCGTCCGGCAGGCCACCGAATGGACCCGTGAGGCGCTCATGGGTACCTTCGGAGCTGAGGATGGTCGCTTCATCATGGTCGGCAACCTCATCTCCAAGACCTCCATCCTCGCCAACATCGCCGACACCGAGGGCTGCCACGTCTCCCAGGTCAACGCCATCGACAAGAACGGCAAGCCATCGTGGCCCGAGTACTGGACCCTCCAGCGCCTCGATGAGAAGCGGAAGAAAATGGGATATCGCTCTTTCCAGAAGGAGATGATGAACAACCCAATCACCGTCGGGGCCATCTTCGACGAACGCTGGATCCAGTATGGCAAGATGCTCACACTCCGTCAGTACAAGCAGCTCATCTGCTACACCGACCCCTCTTGGAAGGCTTCTAAGAAGAACGACTACAAGGCAACCATGCTCGTGGGAAAGACCCACGACGGCTCCTTCCATCTCCTCAAGGCCTTCGCCGACCAGACCTCCGTCACCAACATGATCCTCTGGCTCTACGCCATCCGCGACTATGTCTCTGGCAAGGTCCCCATCTACTTCTATATGGAGGCCAACATGCTCCAGGAGCTCCTCGTTCAGCAGGTCACCGAATACGGCCGTGAGCACGGCTCCGTCATCGCCGTCCGCCCCGACAAGCGCTCCAAGCCCGACAAGTTCGCCCGCATCGAGGCCCTTCAGCCTCTCTTCGAGCAGGGACTTGTGGTCTTCAACGAAGAGGAGAAAGACTCCCTCGGCATGCAGACCCTCGTAGCCCAGCTCCTCGCGCTCGAACGCGGCTCCCGCGAGCACGACGATGCCCCCGACGCTCTCGAAGGCGCCATCTGGCTCCTCGACCATCGCTGGTCTCATTCCTCCGACAGCGTCCGCCAATGCTCATCCCAAAAACCATCACGTTCCTATTAATAACCATTCAAACACCATTCAGACACCATGTTTCTCGAACCTCAAGAACTCAAGTCTCTCCTCTACGAATACCAGATCGAGGAGATAACCCAGGGCGACGATGCCATCGTCATCTCCGCCATCGACACAGCCGTCTCCGAGGTAGAATCCTATCTCGCTTCCCGCTACGACACCCAGGCCATCTTCTCCAAACGGGGCCGCGACCGTTCCCCTCTTGTGCTCTCGCACGTCAGGAACATCGCCGTATGGCACATCCTCCAGCTTTCCAACGTCGACGCCATCTACGAGCGCCACCAGACGCTCTACAACCAGTCCGTCGATTTCCTCAACAAGGTCGCTCAGGGACTCCTCTCCCCACGGCTCCCCTATATCGTATCTCCCGACGGCACCCCTCCGGGCACCCTCCAGATATCTTCCAACCCCAAATTCACCCACAACTTCTAATCCATCACAATAATCCCCACAAACACCTAGAAATCCTAGCTCCCTAGAATATCTAGACAAAAAGAAGAAAATCCCCATGGCAAAGAAAAACAAAAAGAACACCCCAAAAAACAACCCCGTCAATATCCGCGAGCGCATCGTCATCCGTCAGGCTTCCGTAGTCCGCAAGGACATCGCCGACTGGAAAGTCGCCAAACAGTATGCAACCCGTGTCGACTTCCCCAAGTACGACAAGCTGCAGGAGCTCTTCTCCTACTGCATGGTCGACGCCCACCTCCATTCCCAGACCCTTCTCCGCAAGGCTCAGACCCTGCAGGCCGAGTGGTCCCTGCTCTCTTCCTCAGGCAACCCAGACCAGAAAGCCACCGACCTCCTCCGTCAGCAGCCCTATGTCCGCGACATCATCTCCCTCATCCTCGACTCCATCTTCTACGGCTACTCCGTCATCGAGCTCAATCCAAAGAACGATACCATAGAAGTCTCCCTTGTCGACCGCCGTCATATCGACCCCGTCAACGGCTTCTGCTATATCGACACCTCCGACGAAAAGGGCATCCCTTACCGCGAGCTCAGCGAATACGGCACCTATCTCCTAGAGTTCAACGCCCACAACCTCGGCCTCCTCGACCAGGCTGTCCCCCATGTCCTCTACAAGCGTTTCGCTCAGGCCTGCTGGTCCGAGTTCTGCGAAATCTGTGGCATGCCCCCTCGCTTCATCAAGACCAACACCCAGGACCAGGACCTCCGCCGTCAGTACGAGGAGATG
>JAZLII010000238.1:0-3905 GCA_045617275.1 Bacteroidaceae bacterium | reverse complement strand
GGCTGGATATAGCTGTCGCCGTCCTTGACATTGCAGTCAAAGAAAAGGGTCTCATCGTTCTGCTTCCCAAGTGGGCCAGTCACCCGATATATCCTTCCATTCTCCTCACGCATCAGGCTGTTGACGGTCTTGGCGCTGTATTCCACGACCTCTCCCGACTCAACATCTATATGATAGTACATGAGCTTTTTGTATTTTTTGTCTTTGTAGACCGTGTCGCCGTCGATCTCATACACGGTGTATTTGTATGGATTGGGGTCGGGATATGGTCCACAGGGGGATAATTTATGCACCCATTTCCTACCATCAACCAACATGGGCAATGCGTATCCTACTTCCTCTTCCTCCTCGGGTGTCACTACGGGATTTTCCTCTGCGTCATCCGAGCAGGATGGGAGGATGATGGCGACCAGCAAGAGCATGGCCATCAGGGATAAAATCTTTTTCATATTCTTTAAGTGTGTAATATCATTTTCGGCCCAAAGTTAGATAAAATTATTGGAATATAAACAATATTTTGTAAAAAAATAATAAACCAAAATTAAACCAAGAGTGAGGAATGGGGGGAGGGTGGTAATGTACTGAAATATAATCACCTATAGATTAATTAAAGCCTCGCGATTTTTTTCTCTCCCTACTTATCTCACCACCTTCCTGCCATCCTTGATGTAGAGGCCCTTGCGGGGGGCGTTAGTAACCTTGCGTCCCTGGAGGTCGTAGAGGATAGAAGTGGTGGCTGAAAGGATGGGGCTGACAGATACGGCTTCGTATCCCGGAACTTGATAGACGAGGTGACCATTCTTCCAGCATCGGAGTAGGTAGGAAACGGTGTTGCTGTCTGGCAGGAAGGCACGGAGGTATTCGTCCTTGCTCACACCTACGCCCTCAATAAGGCTATAGAGCCAGGGGAGAGTGTCGCCTGCAAGGTGTGGAGTACAGTCCAGGCCGGTATCAATGGTGATGGTGCGGTAGTTGTAGCCTTGATAAGTCTCTGTGTGGATGTAACTGACGCAGGTCACATCGTCGAGCATGTCTTGCTCCTGCAATCCGAAGTTGAGCAGAACCTCTGGCTTGTTGTCGGTATTTATGACATATACTTTGCGCCCTTCCTCAAACATCGACAGGCAGATGTCATGTTCCTGTGAGTATATCTGCTTACAAGTACGATTGCCAATGAGTACTTCCCCCTTCACTTGAACTTTATAGGTATGCGTATCGAGGGCATTGTCGGCAGGTACGGCCAGGCACTCCCATACCGTTCCTTCGGTGAGCATCTCGCTGTAGGGGATGACCGTGTTCTGACTGTTGCTTGATCTGTTGCTGGCTATTACCTTTTGGCTTCCTCCCTTGGTGGAGAAGATGACATGGCTGATATTCGTGGGTTTAGGCCGTGTGCTCTTGCCGGGAGCACTCCGTTTGTAGAAGAGTTCCATGGGACCGTCGAGACAGCCATAATGGTATACAATGCCTTGCCATGCTGGTAAACAGCGCTCGCCTTGACCATTGATGATGTAGTATTCGAGTGAGCCTTTCTGCCAGTCGATATATTCACGCCTTATCTCGCCTCCCTCTGCACCATAAAGTATGGACTGCCCATATTCGTAGGGGGTACGGAAATCATAGAGCAAGCATTCCTCACCTACAATTCCGTCCTTCAAAATAGGACGCACATAGACCATACTGTCGCCATCGTTGCGGATGTAGCCTTGCAGTTCGGGTTCTCCAGGTATGTTGTCTTCTACGAGTGTCCTTTCCAAGGCCAGATAGTTGGCATCATCGGCCTTTAGCAGACGGTAGATCACCTTTGTTTCTTTACCGTCAGTTACGCCGGGCTCTGGGTCGTAGTTGACTTCCCACACGGTTCCCTCCTGCCAGATGCTGACTATCTCCTCGGGACGCCATGAGTCCTCCACAATATATCTTTCGCCGTTACGATTCACGACAGTATATGGTTCGTCCTCATAGAACCCTGGGAAATACATGTCTATCTCATGCTGTTCGGCGCAATCTGGTAGGATGCCCGTTAATTCTGTCAGGTGGAAACGGATTTCGTTGTTCTTGTCAACAGTCAGGTACAAGTATTGAGGACAACAGGAACAGAAAATGTAGCCATATATGTGAAGTTGATGGTTAACAATCTCATAGTGTAGATCATCTTTTCGATAGTTCTCCCAGAATTCCTCATCGTCCCATATTGCAGGATCATCATAGTCGATCTCTTTCTCCTTGCCTCCCTCATAATACCGGCCAAAATAGTAGCGTGTATTGAAATCGGAGGCATAGACGGTCTCGCTGATTCCCTCCATTCCGATCTCCTGTGTTACGAACTGTGTGAGTTGCTGGATTCCTGCAGCATAACAATCACTTTCTACTTCTTCAACCGGCCCACCTGGATAACCTATGCCTTCTATCCATTTTTGTGGAATGCCTGGGGTCGATGGGCCATTCTTGGAGAATGCGTCAAAGTAAATGACTCTGCGTTTTACTCCACAGTAGAGAGAATCCCCAACGGAAGTTACCTCACAGCGAAATTCGTGTGGAGTGTTGGGATATAGGGTAAAAGTTTCGCCTGCTTGAAGTGTGAAGTCATAGAGCAGTTCCTCACGCTTGTTCGACTCATTGTAGCAATACACTTTCCCTTTATCCTCGCGAATGTATTTCTCGCTGCAAATGGTGTCTTCACTTATGCCTACAATACGCTTGTAGTTCACACTACCTATCAGCGTATCGCTGTTCTGGGGGATTGAGTAGTCAATCTCGTAATCGGGAGCTGTGAGATGCTGAAAGTTCATGTAGCTTTTCGGTGTAAAACCTATCACATGCCAGGTCTTCCCTTGTTGGATGAATGGGTGCTGTGCATAAACTGCAGTGCCAACGAGCACCAGCAGGAACATTGTGTAGATTCTCTTCATATCATATATTGATTTAAGTAGTTTTCAATAGTCTGGTCCTGGACATCGTCATCCAGTTTCTTCTTCATACGTTGCTTCCGCACCGCTACCGACGATGGAGCGATGCCATATACATCAGCAAGTAGAGCGTTGGGGACTCTCATCATTATCATACAGCAGAAGCGGATATCCTCTGTGGTGAGCGAGGGGTGCTGTTTGCGCAGACGAGAGGTAAAGCCTGGCAGTACCATGTCGGTATTTTTCTCAATGAGTTCCCACGACGACTCCTCCAGATTGATGTGTCCGCTCTTGCCACGGCGGGCGTTGAGAATGGGGAGGATGATGGCATAGAGGTGCTCGTAGTAGAGCTTCTGCAATTTGATGTTCTCTTCGCGAATCTCTTTCTCACAGGCCTGGCTGGCTTCCGACAAGCGCATGGCTTCCAGTTCCTTGGCGTGAGCTATGCGGGCCTTTCGGCGATAGGAGAGTCCGGCCACCGATGCAATGAGCAAGAGTAGCAATGTCACTATGATGACGACAAACAGTCTTGCACGCTCCGCCTCGCGCTCGGCACGCTGATGTTCCATTTGTCGCTCATGCTGCAGGGCATGGATGCGTACCATGTTCTCCGACGTCTCTCCCCTCGCGATACTGTCTGTCATGTCCATCAGGCTGACGGCACAGTCATATGCATCCTTCCATTGCCGTGTGTCCTCATGCCGATACATTAGGAGTCGCATTAGCTCTGCCTGGCTATAGATGCTGCTCTGGGAAATATAGTCGGGCAGAAGTTCCATCATCTCGTCGTATCTTCCTTGCAGACTTAGGCCGTAGGCGTGGGTGATGCGGTAGAGATCCGTCTCTGCGATCCGGGGGCAGATGCGAGTGGCCTCGACCGTATAGTGCAGTACGCTGTCTCCGTCCTCGTTCATCAGGTGTATCTGGGCCAAGAGCAGAAGGGTCTGGGCACGGAAGTCAAGTGTGTCCCGTGGTGCAGCTTGATAGGCAAGGTGA
>JAZLII010000237.1:0-7441 GCA_045617275.1 Bacteroidaceae bacterium | reverse complement strand
GGAAGATGGGGGCGGGCCACCACGTTTCCGCTTTCCGCGTGGGAGCAAGTGCCACATATACAATCTGCCCATACTGAAGCTCCTTGAGCCCGACGAACCTCTCTATGTAAGCGAAGGTATCACAGACTGCATAGCTCTGCTCTCGGCCGGCCACAAGGCCATCGCCATACCCTCTGCCACCCTCCTGAATAAGGAGGACAGGGATATACTCTCGACCCTCAGCGCTCAACGCTCAGCGCTACAACTCCACATTTATCCCGACAAGGATGCAGCAGGCGAAAAGCTCTACCACCAACTGCTCACGCTGGCCAACCAGATAGGTGCATGCCTCATACGCCATGACCTGCCCGAAGGCTGCAAGGACTTCTCCGATCTATGGGTGGCACAGAGTGGCAGAAACCTCAACAACGTAACCGAAACCCGTAACCGACAATGAAAAACGACATCAAACTATCCGAGCACTTTGTGCTCTCCGAGTTCACCCGCTCTGCCACAGCCTCTCGCCTTGGCATAGACAATACTCCTTCACGCGAGCAAGTAGCCAACCTCAGCCGCCTCTGTGAGAAGATCCTCGAGCCCTTGCGCTCGTACATCAATTCCCCTGCGTACAAAGCTTCATCGGGTTGTCTCCCCCTAAAGGGGGATGGGGGGTCTCCTCTTATCATCTCCTCCGGCTATCGATGCCCCATGCTCAACCGAGCCGTTGGAGGCTCCTCCACAAGTCAGCACATGACCGGCGAGGCCGTCGACATACGGCTGCCCAAGAAGGTGTGGCCAAGCGGGCAGACACATACCGACAAGGACCTCGCCCGCAAGTGGCTCTGCTGGATAGCCGACAACTGCCGCTTCGACCAACTCATCTTCGAGACCACCAACTGTCTGGACTACTGGATCCACGTCTCCCTCAAGTCCCGAGGCAATCGCCAGCAGGTCATCACGCATCTTCTCAAGAACTGAAGCCATCACATGATAAGGCGGAGCAGAAATGCCCCGCTTTATTTTATACCCATAAAACAAGATAGAGCGGGTACGATTTTATGGATTATTTTTGTATTTCTCACAAAAATGCTCTACTTTTGCATTAATTTATACAATGTATACACACACTCTCGTAAAACCATGAAAAAATACTTTTTCGCAATTTTGATGCTGCTCATCGGAGCCTCAGCTCTCTGGGCACAGGAGGTAAAGGAGGCTGAGGCTTTGCTGAGAGCTCAAGCATTTTTGGGTGGCAACGGACCTCACAAGGTGAAAGGGCAGGGTGGGGCACAGAGCCTGAAACTGGCTCATACCTCGAAAGGCAAGAAGGGCAACAACTACTTTGCCTACAACATCGGTGAGGGCGATGGCTTCATACTCGTATCCGCAGAAGAGCAGGCAGAGCAGATACTGGGCTACACCGAGAGTGGCAACTTCGACCTCGCTAAGATGCCGGACAACCTGAAGTGGTGGCTCTCGCAGTACGACCAGCAGATAGAGGCCGTAAGAAAGTACAATGCCAGTCAGGAGAGTGCGTCAGCAAAGGCACCTGTTCGCAAGGCCAGCAAGCGCGAGGCAAGGCACGACATAGAGCCGATGATCAAGACTCAATGGGACCAGACCGACCCCTACAACAGCATGATACCCAAACTCGATCCTAGCGACGAAGGCATTTACACGATGGCTACAGGATGTATAGCAACCGGTATCGCGCAGATCATGAATTATTACAAATACCCTCAACATGGCATAGGTAGTAATGGGTATATCATAAACTATGAGAATCCAAATGGAGGTGTACAGCCTGTTACTTTTGAAGCAGATTTTGCCAACACCACCTACCGATGGGACCTCATGAAGGAGACCTACGACGGCTCAGAATCGCAAGAGGAGCGTGATGCCATCGGTACCTTGCTGTATCATGCAGGAGTGGCCAATGAAATGCTGTATGGACAATTTGCTATAGGTGGATCTACCGCCATCATCCAAAACATTCCCAATGCCATCATCGACTACTTCGGATATGACAAGTCCACCACCTGCGAGGACCGTGACTGGTACACTACAGGAGCTTGGGAGCAGATGGTGTATGAGGAACTGGCTGCCGGTCGCCCTGTGCTCTACTCAGGACTGACGGAGGAAGGATATGGTCACACATTCGTATGTAGCGGTTATCATGCCAACGACAATCACTACCACATGAACTGGGGCTGGAGCGGATATTGCGACGGCTATTTCGTACTCACAGCCACACAAAACGAGGAGGCCCTGAAGCCCAATGGCACCGGATCGGGTGGAGGAGCTGAGGATGACTCATACTCCTTCAAGCAACTCATCGAGAAGAACTTCATGCCGGACCAGGGTAATGACTATGCGTGCCACATGATGAGTTCAGGAACTTATAGTCTGGACAGGAATACGGCTGACAACGATGAATGGCTGGCACTTCTCGGCGGATTTTTCAACCATTCTCTGGTAACACAAAGAGTAGCCATAGGAGCCAGACTGGAGAACGTGAGCACTGGCGTGAGTTTCAACATGTCGGGCATAGACTATGACGACATTGTGCCGAACTCCGGGTATAGCGGATACTATGTCCACCTCACCGGCCTGCCCGATGGCCACTACAGAGTCTATCCTGCCTTCTCCAAAGCTAGTCAGCCCGATGTGTGGGAGGACTTCTTCACCTCTCAGCTCGACATACCCATCGTCACCATCGGCAATCCTGCTCCTATGACTCCCGATACTCCGGGCGATGTGGATGGCGATGGACAGATCACGGTGACCGACCTAGCTTGGCTCATCGACTATCTCAACGGCCGTACGCCTGCCGGCTTCCATCGTGCCTCAGCCGATGTCAATGGCGACCACCAGGTGGACAAGGCGGATGCCGACGAACTGAAGGCTATCTTGCTCGGCACTTCTGCCCTCTACATCGAGGAAGTGGACATAGAGAACATAGCCGTAAAGGCGTATCTCGGGCAAAACTTGACCGCTGGCCCCATCTTCGGGGAGTCCACATGGATCAACGACAACGTACGTCTGGAGAAGTATCTGGATCATGATACGCCCGTTGGAAAAATAGTGGCTTGGGAGGGGTCAGACAGCGAGGATTTTTTTTTAACGTTGAGTGACCTCACAGAAGGTCACAGGGGACTCGACCAAAGCGTAACCGTAACCGGTAACTCGCACGAATTTTACAATCTCGTCCCTGGTCACACTTATCGCTACACGGTAGCTCGTGAGGGTGGGGAAGAGGTGAAGAGCGGACTCTTTCGCGTGAAGCCCAACCAGCTTCGCATGGTAAAAATCTCTGACTCGTGGAACTGGCGCGACCTGGGTGGATGGGCCTCCACGCTGGGTGGACATGTGCGCTACGAATGGCTCTACCGCGGTGGCAGTCTCAACGGCACCTGGAAGCTTCCCTTCACCTATGGTACCCAAGGCTGGTGGTGGCAGCCGGCAGATCCCGACAAGATACAGGCCAACAAGGCGAGCGAGATCTCCGACCCGGCCAACTATGAGTTCTCCCAGACCTCACGCGATGAGATCCTCAACATGGGTATCCATGGCGAACTGGACTTCCGCAACAACAAGAGCGAAGCACCCGGTGACGACATGACGCACTCCATCTCCCTCACGCAGGACAATCATTCGGTGGCCAACACGGGTATCGATGGCTGGCTCTTTAAGCGCATCCGTACGGCCAACGCCATTGGCAATCCGTTCACCGAGGATGCCGTAGTGCAGGACGTAAAGTGGCTCATAGAGCAAGTGCTCTCCGGCCATCCCATCGCCTACCATTGCCGGTCGGGAGCCGACCGCACCGGTGTGGTCTCTTTCATCATCCTGGCCCTCCTCGGTGTGGACGAGACCGACATCGCCAAGGACTATGAGCTCACCCTCTATTCCAGCGAGCTCGGTCGCATAGAGCGCCGATATCCCACCTTCCAGGTGCGTCACGCCAACGTGGACTACTGGAGCAGCCAGACCTTCCTCGCCCGTGGCATCAAGACTGCCGGCTACCCATGCACCACCCTCCAAGAGCGTGCCTACTACTACCTCAACCAGCAGTTCCCCTCCTGCCAGATACCCGCCTCCCAGCTCGATGCCTTCATCGATTTCATGCTGGTCCGATAGTGCGCTTAACGTTGAACGTGGAGCGTTCTTGCCCCGCTTCGCTCTGCAAGCGTCCCAAAGGGCCGAGCGGAGCGTTGAGCGGAAGTTACAAACTAAAACTGAGCGTTGAGCGGAGGTTACGTTGGGATGTTGTGCGCATTATTTGACATATTGTCAAAAAGTTTTGTAGGAATCGTTTTACTTTCAAAAATAATTTGTACCTTTGCCCATTGTAGTGGTAAAGGTATTTTTTGTACCCCACACATATAAACTATAGACATTTACGTAAATCCTGATTCCCCATGAAGATTGTATCCCGATTTTTCATGTTTTTGTTGTGCCTTGTGCTCGCGAGCGCATGCGCACAAGACGAGCCTCTTGCCCCCGAAAATGGTGGCAACGCCTCCACACCCGAACTTTCTACCCGTACCATCCACATGACTGCCGGCACAGCCTCTGCTGGTGATGCTACCCGCACCACCCTCGAAGGTGCCAATGTGCTGTGGGACGAGGGTGATCAATTCCGCGTGATGGACACCAATGGACTCGACTGGGTGATGACGGCAGACTCTGATGCTCCCACCCACACATCAGGTGGCTTCACCGGTACTACCAACTCCACTATTCAGCCCACCAATTCAGCCATGGCCGTCTTCCCAAGCGAAGGACTGACTGCATATACCGATGGCAAACTCACCATCACCATCCCACAGACTCAAACCTATGTGGCGGGCTCCTTCGACCACAAGGCCAACGTGATGGTAGGTCCTGTCGCATCTGTAGCCAATGAAACAGACACCTATAGTGCCGAGTTCTACAACATGATGGGCGTACTGAAGCTGCAGTTGACGGGAGAACACGATTTCCTCACCTCCATCAAGATTACTGACAAGGCCGGAAAGAAGATCTCGGGAACTGCCACATTGTCTGCAAAAGATTTCTCAAAGGGCATCTCAGTAGATAACATCCTGGATGGAAGCTCATCCATTACCCTCAATTGTGGCTTTGTAGAACTGACCGAAACTCCCACAGACTTCTATTTTGTAGTGCCCGTAGGTGCCTTCTCTCAAGGCTTTGACGTAGAGTTCACAAATAGCAACGATACACCTAGTACTGTCAATAAAACTTCCTCAAGAGATCATTCCATCAAAATCAATAGCATCAAAAAGATGGCAAACATGAAAGTTGATGGATTTGAAGTGGAAGAGGTGAATATTGAGAATGAGAAAACACAACAATATCTCAAAAATGCCAACTATAAGACTTGGAACGAAAACAGCTATATAAGCCAAAATGACAATGACTTAAAACAATATATTAATCAAGATAAACCTGTCGGAAAATCTATTACTTTTGAATCAAATTCAGATGAAATTTATGTATCTTTGATAGATAGAAATAAGCAAGCGATAGTTTATGAAAAACGTAAAGTAAATAATAATAAATCATATACTTTCACCAATCTTGTACCTAATCATATATACACATACGAAATAACAGACGGTACTAATATATTAAAGGCTGGTAAATTTAGTTCAAAGGGTCAGTTACGATGGGTTCAAATAGATGATTCGTGGAATTGTAGAGATCTAGGCGGATGGGGTTCTTCACTCGGAGGTAGTGTACAATATGAATGGTTATATCGAACAGGTAGTTTGAATGGCAGATGGATAGGCGGAACGAAATACAATGAAACTACTGTAGGCAATAGTAGTAACTACCTACTATCCGAGATGTCAAAATCCCAAATATTGAAAGACCTTGGCATAAAAGCAGAATTAGATCTGAGAGCAAGAACCAATGACTCTGATGGAGCCAGTAAAATACATGGATTATCTCTTGGGAAAGACAATCTTGGTATAAATGATACTACAAAATATTGCTTCTTTAATATTAGTACAGGTGCAGCAATGAACACACCAACAGATTATACATCGGACTTTATAATTTTCAAGAGAGATCATACTTCAGATCCCGCAGTTGTAAAAGATGTCGCATGGATCATAGCCCAAATTGTTTATAATAATCGTCCAGTTGCATTCCATTGTCTTGCAGGAGCTGATCGTACAGGTTGTGTTGGTATGATTATTTTGGCTTTACTAGGCGTTAGCGACGGTAACGTCGCTAATGACTATGAGTTGACAAATTTCTCAAGTGAAAAGTTAATGTTAACAGGTACAAGTGAAGTAAAAAAGAAAAAAACAATTTCATCGGTAAGTCCAGATTACAGATTTTTTAAAAATGGTTTTAGTACTCTTGGACAAGGTTCAATGCAAAAGAATGCATATTATTACCTGAATCAGTATTTTAAAGACCACGGAGATAATAATGCACATAACAATATCATCAGTTCCACTGACCTTGACCGCTTCATAGCCAAGATGTTAGGTCTTTCATCATACACTCAAGACGGTGGAGTAGTAACAGGTAAAAAACTTCAAGATATATATAGCAAATAAATTAGATAATCAAAAGCACATCATACCATCATGAATAAGAAAATTTATAGCACTCCAAAGTGCAAGTTAATCGAATTGGGAGAAGAAACCATGTTAGCAGAAAGCAGAAATGGTGCTCCTTCTAACGCGCCTGCTCGTGCAGGCCGCAACTCCACACAAACTTTCTCGTTGGAAGACGAAGAGGACTGGTAAAACATCATCATTATGCGCAAGTATTTACTACTTTTCCTGCTGACCCTCACCACCTCGGTTTGGGCTCAGCAAAAGCCTCTGTATGACGAGAAGATAGACCCTATGATGCAGATAGACTCCGCCGTGGCCAAGGCAAAGGGCGAGGGGAAGCACGTGATATGTCAGGTAGGTGGCAACTGGTGCCGTTGGTGCCTGATGTTCGCGGACTTCTGCACCAAGGACGGGGAGATCAAGAAGGTGATAGAGGACAACTATGTCTTCATCCACGTGAACTATCCCAGACGTGATGCACCCGAGAAGCTCTTCCAGCGTCTTGGCAATCCCGGTCGCTTCGGCTATCCCGCACTCGTTGTACTGAAAGAGGACGGCTCCTTGCTCCACATACAGGACAGCAGTTTCCTCGAGGAAGAGGAGGGGTACAACAAGGATAAAGTGCTCCGATTCCTCAAAGGATGGACACCGAAGGCATTAGGCCTCACCCCCGCCTCTCCCAAAGGAGAGGAGCAATAAAAAAAGTATGCAGATTATTTTGTTGTAGTTAAATTATTGCATAAATTTGCACTATACTTCATATAGATATTGATATTACGCATAGAAGTGTTATTTAAATACATCAAATATGGTTAAAAAATTTCTTTTTACTCTGTTGTTAGCCATTTGTCCTATCATGGCCTCGGCACAGACAACGATGC
>JAZLII010000236.1:0-8902 GCA_045617275.1 Bacteroidaceae bacterium | reverse complement strand
TCCACTTGTTGAACGCCAGCAGTATCCATAAGAAAGTAGTATTGGAGAGCATGACCCTTCAGCACTATATGCAGCAACATCCTTCCCAGTTGGGTGTGCGTGTTGTTCGAGTCCTTCCTCTTGAATGATATGTATGGCCTTTTAGCGTCTCTTTTCTTGTGGGGAACTTCCCCCAATGTCTGTCTTCCCTTTGTCCTTTGGATAGTGTTATGACAGAGAAGAGACAGAGAAAGGACAGAGAAGAGACAGAGAAGAGGTAGGGAAAAATAAAGTCGGGATGTAAATCACACCCCGACTTTTGTTTCTGTGCTTTTCGGATAATCGGAAATTCTCCCTATTACATGGGACGGATCCAAATGTTGCGGAAGGAGATTGGATTGCCATGATCCTGCAGGGAGATGGGGCCATCACCATGAGGGCTGACTTTAGGCCATCCGATGTATTCTGTGGTTCCCCAAATCTCGGTGTGGTTCTGGAGAACAATACCGTTTTGGATAACGGTTACATAGGGGTGATACAGGTAAGTGCCATCCTCCTTGAAGACGGGAGCGGTGTAGATGATGTCATATACGTTCCATTCTCCCTGCTTGCGCATGGCATTCACCAATGGAGGAGTCTGCTTGTAGATACTTCCCGTCATACCATTGATGTAGGTTTCGTTCTCGTAGCAGTCGAGAACCTGTACTTCGTACTTGTCCTGCAGGAACACACCACTGTTGCCACGACCTTGGCTTGAGCCTTCCAAACCCTTGGGAATGCTCCACTCAATGTGCAGTTGGAAACTGCCGAATTTGCGCTTTGTAGTGATGCTTCCCTTACCGGGAGCTACTGTCAGAACACCGTTCTTTACTACCCATTCGGCAGGATCATTGCCACCTGATTTCACCCATTCGGAGAGGTCTTTTCCGTCGAAGAGAACGATGGCGTCGCTGGGGGCGGAGTTGGTCTTGATGTCACCGGGAGTTACGATTTTGCGCTGAGGTGTCCAATATTCAGACATACCAGGTTCCATAGCTTGCTGCTCTGGATACTTCTTTTCTTGTGCCATGGCAGATACACTGGCCATACATACGGCTGCGATAAGAATCTTTTTCATCTTGAGTTGTTTAAATAAGTTGTTTTATGTTGATTATTCCATGACATCCTTTGTGCCACCTGTCGATTGGAAGAAGGTGACTTGAGTAGTGGTCTTTTTGTCAAAGAGCAGAGAGGAGAGGATTTCCACGGTACCGAATTGTCCCATAGGCGTTTCAATGGTTGCATATTGGGTTTGGGGCGTGAAGACGGTGATTTGAGCCTTGGAGGGAACATTGTAGTAAACTCCTTTCTCTATTTTTTCTTTCTTCTTGCTTGTCTGTATGTCTTCCTGAACGGGAGGAACGGTCTCCATGTTCTTGACCTTTACATAGATGGGTTCTCCAGCCAAGTCATCGTTGTCCACTCTTCCCAGTTTCTTGGAGAATCTGAACAGCAATTCTTTTTCCGTTTCCTGTTCGGGGATGTAATTGAAGGAGAATACTTCCGTGCTTGTTTGCACACTTCCGCTGAAGAGGGATTCCAGCACATTGGCTTGTTCGTCGAGTTGCTCGAGCATGAGCTTGAGTTGTGCTCCATCCTTGGGCGTGTTTTCTGCCTCTCCACGAACAAGTGCGTTGCGGCTGTCGCGTATGTCGTAGATCTCCTGCGCACAGAGATCTGCCAGCTTGGCCGTACTGCTTGCTGCCAGCATGTCCTGACTCATGAACTTCTTGGGGTCTGGCAGGGCAGGAGCCTCTTCTCCCTCTGGTATGCTGGGGAGTACGTCCTCTTCCACCTCCTTGTTGATAGCCATCAGTATGCCATCTCGGGTAAGCGACACGAGGGGTGCCAATGTCTTGCTCTTCACCTTCACGTTGTATGCCTTCTGCTTGTCGGGTACTCCGTAGGGTTCCATGGAGATCTTGGTGATCTTCCAGTCCGTACTGGTTTCTGTGGGTACATCGTTCATGCGCATGTACTTGAAGGCGTATTTTGCCAATTCGCCAGGAGTGGTGACAGTCTTCTCTGCTTCCACTACGATGCGCAAGGCAGTTCGGGGAAGATAGTAGTTGACACCTTCCAAGGTACTTCCTGGAACGAAAGGTGTCACGTCGGTCTGGGCTTGGCTTGTCAGACAGGTAAGAGCCAACAGGCCTATGGTCAGTAGTTTCTTCATATTCTTTTTGGGTATATTTATGAGAGGGATGAGGCAGAACCTGCCTTCAGTCTTTTGTAAGCTTCGTGTAGATGTTTGACGATGTCGCTTGCCAGCATAGCCTCTTCTCCAAGCTCTTCTGCGGCACAGTCTCCGGCAAGGGCATGGAGCCAGGTACCGAGGATGGCGGCAGCGAGGGTGGGGTAGCCTTGAGCGAGGAGTCCCGTGATGATGCCTGTCAGCACGTCACCACTTCCAGGAGTGGCCATACCACTGTTACCATAAGGGCAAGCCAAAGCATCACCCATAGGGGTGCAGACGATGGAAGGATGTCCTTTCAGTACGACATACACTTCGTGGGACTGGGCATAGGTGAGGGCTGTCTGCAGACGTTCCTGTGCGCTTTCGCAAGGATGGGTAAGTCTGTGGAACTCGCCTACGTGAGGAGTCAGGATGCTATCTTGGGGTATCAGCGCCTCCAGAGCAGGATCTTGTGCGATGAGGTTGAGTGCATCGGCGTCCAGTACTAAGGGTGAGGTACATCCTTGCAGGTAGTGTCGGAGAGCAAGCGCTGTCTCGGGAGACGTCCCTATGCCAGGTCCTATGCCTACGGCTTGGTAAGCCTTTGTGTCCAAGTGCTCCGTGAGGATGCCATCGTGACTATCCGTATGGAGTATGGCCTCGGGCACACTGCATTGCAAGATGACACGGTTGGCCTCTGGAGTATGCAGGGTGAGTTTGCCTATGCCGCTACGCAGGCAACCTTGGCTTGCCAGTATGGCGGCACCTGCCATTCCTTTGCTTCCTGCCACGAGCAAGGTGTGTCCCATGGTTCCTTTATGGGCATCGACGGGACGAGGGCGTAGCATCTTGCCAACTTCCTCTACGGTCCACGTAGTGGGAGAAATAGGGTCTTGCATGCCTTCACCTTGCTTTTTCATGTCGCAAAGTTACGTATTTTAATCCACAAATCGTAAGACACCCTTCATAATTTTGCTTAATGCGTGGTTATTTCAAATAAAATGTATAACTTTGTATCGAGAAAAACTGCGAATTATGGAAACAATCCAGGTCAAGGACAAGAAGTTTACGGTTTCTATTCCCGAAAAACAAATCTTGAAGGAAGTAGCTCGCGTGGCTGCTGAGATCAATCGTGACTATGAGGGGCAGGAGCCCATCTTCCTGGCTGTACTCAACGGTTCGTTTATCTTTGCGGCAGATCTCTTGCGTGAGATCACTTTGCCTTGCCAGATATCTTTCGTGAAGATGGCATCCTATGATGGTGTCAACACTACGGGTAAGATACGCGAACTGATGGGCCTGAACATTGACATCACCGATCGTCCCGTCATCATCGTGGAGGACATCGTGGATACAGGCCTCACTATGGCTCACATGCTCGAAACGCTCAGGGGGCACAATCCCAGTAGCATAGCCATCTGTACGCTCTTGCTCAAGCCCGAGAAGCTGAAGGTGCAGCTCGACGTGAAGTATCGCTGTCTGGAGATCCCCAATGACTTCATCGTGGGCTATGGACTGGATTATGACCAGTTTGGACGCAATACGCGCGACATCTATACGATTGAACAATAAAGTATATTCACTCACTAAAAGTTATATTTTAAGGTAAAAATGAAAAACATCATTATTTTTGGCGCTCCCGGTTCTGGAAAGGGAACCTACAGCGATGAGATTGTAAAGAAGTATGGTATGGGCCATATCAGTACTGGTGACGTGCTCCGTGCACAGATCAAGGCTGGTACCGAACTGGGTAAGACCGCTAAGGGCTACATCGACAATGGTCAGTTGCTGCCCGATAGCTTGATGATCGACATCCTGGCTGATACCTACGATAGTCTGCCCGCTGGACAGGGCGTCATCTTCGACGGTTTCCCCCGTACCATTGCTCAGGCTGAGGCTTTGAAGCAGATGTTGGCTGAACGTAAGCATGACATGGGTGTGATGGTGGAGCTCGTTGTTGATGAGGAGACTCTTTTGGCTCGTCTTTTGAACCGTGCCATCGAGCAGGGTCGTGCAGACGACAATGAGGAGACCATCAAGAAGCGCTTTGCTGTTTACCATGCACAGACCGAACCCCTCGCTGCATGGTTTGAGAAGGAAGGCATGCGTCACACCTTTACCTGGAAGGGTAGCAAGGAGACCATGCTGGGCGAGATCTTCGCATTCCTGGATACCCAGAAGTAAGCACTATACCCTCTCCTCAGCCCTCCCCGTAATGGGGAGGGGGCTGTCTGCAAGGAAGGGGATGTGTTTTGATAGACTAAATGTATAATTATTCTCCCCATTATGGGGGAGGTGGCGCAATGCGCCGGAGAGGGTCTTATGGCAGAAAGCAATTTCGTAGATTATGTCAAGATAGTGTGTCGCTCTGGTAAGGGTGGACGTGGTAGCATGCATATGCATCGTGCCAAGTATGTTCCCAATGGTGGTCCTGATGGTGGCGATGGTGGTCGTGGCGGCCATGTCTATCTGCGTGGTAACCGCAATTACTGGACTCTCTTGCATTTGCGTTTTGACCGTCACATCTTTGCTGGTCATGGAGGCAATGGGGGCAAGAGCGGTAGTACTGGTGCCAAGGGTGAGGATAAGTATATCGATGTGCCTTGTGGTACGGTGGTTTATGATGCCGATACCGGCGAGTTCATCTGCGATGTAAAGCACGACGGAGAGGTTGTGATGCTCCTCAAAGGTGGTCGTGGAGGATTGGGCAACAAGCATTTTGCTACTTCTACCAATCAGGCTCCTCGCTATGCTCAACCTGGTGAGCCCATGCAGCAACGTACCATCATCATGGAGCTGAAGTTGCTGGCTGATGTCGGTTTGGTGGGTTTCCCCAATGCGGGTAAGAGCACCTTGCTGAGTGCACTGAGTTCGGCAAAACCAAAGATCGCGAACTATCCATTCACTACCATGGAACCTTCGCTGGGCATCGTAAGCTATCGAGACAATCAGTCGTTCGTGATGGCCGACATTCCCGGTATTATCGAGGGCGCCAGTGAGGGGCGTGGATTGGGCTTACGTTTCTTACGTCACATCGAACGTAACTCTCTCTTGCTGTTTATGGTACCAGGCGATACCGATGACATCAAGAAAGAGTATGAGATATTGCTCAATGAGGTGTCAACCTTCAATCCTGAGTTGATGGATAAGCAGCGTGTACTTGCTATCACTAAACGTGACCTTCTCGATGACGAGCTCGTCGAGATGCTCTCTGCAGATCTTCCAGACGATCTGCCTCATGTTTTCATCTCTGCTGTAGCCAATATGGGTATCCAGGAACTCAAGGATGTCCTTTGGGCTGCATTAAATAGCGAAAGCAACAAGTTGCAGGCCATCTTGGACGATGAACGAATCGTTCACCGCAATAAGGACCTTTCTTGGCTTCACGACGAAATGGAAGCGATGGGAGAGGACGAAGATATAGAGTTCATTGATGATGCAGATATTGAGGAACTCGAAGATTATGAGATAGAAGACATTGAGGAAGATTGGGAGGAGAAGTCATGATTTTCTATGACTTGCCAGACAATGTTCTTGCTTTTACTGCTGGTAAAGGGGTAGAAGGAACAGCATACGGTGTGGATGCTCGAGAGACGGGTATTCACACTGATTGTTTTCATTTGCCATCTCACCAAATCATGATACCTCGCCAGACACACAGTACGAATGTGGCATGGGTGGAACAACCGGGCGAAATAGCTGATACAGATGCTGTGATCACTTCTGTACCTGGCCTTTGTGTAGCTGTGAAAACGGCCGACTGCATCCCTGTGCTACTCTATGATGAGGCTCTACACTTGGTTGCTGCTATTCATGCTGGATGGAGAGGTACAGTAGGTAGAATCGTGGAAAAAACCATTCAAGAGATGGGAAGCAGGGGAGAGGACATACATGCCATCATCGGCCCTGGCATTTCACTCGAAGCCTTTGAGATAGGGGATGAGGTTTATGATGCCTTCCATCAAGCAGGATTCCCTATGAGCCATATTTCAAAGCGTTTCCCTTTGTTTTGCTCTACGAGTGGTAATGGTACTAAAAATGATAACGAGAATTCAAAGTGGCACATCGACCTCTGGGAGGCTAATAATTGGCTGTTAGAGCAGTGTGGAGTTTGCAACGTATATGTATCAAGCATTTGTACCTTTTACAATAATACAGACTATTACTCTGCCCGTCAAGAGACAATAAAAACAGGTCGCAATATTAATGGTATAATGTTATAAACAAATAAAGGAGGCTTTGGGCCTCCTTTATTGTATTGTTGAAAGAGTATGGCTCTCGCTTATTCTTCGGTCTCACCTTTAGCTTCTTTCTTCTCATATTCGAGATTCTCGTAGGCTTCACGTACAGAGTCACGCTCATCTCCACTCACGATGGTATGCTTACCAGTCTCAAAGTCAGGCACGGTAAGCACCCAGCTGCCAATATAGCGAATGGGCATGAAGGTCATTTTGGTCTTAATCTCGGGTATGTTACCTTGAGCTTCGGCAATGATCACATCACACATTACCTCGTTAAGATGTTCCTCGCTGAACTTCATGTATTGGATTCTGTAGTTCATAGGAGGCATAGTCTGTAGAATACTGGCAACTTTTTCTATTTGTTCAGTTTCAAGTGGCAAGGGCTCATTTTGAGGGTGGTCATCATCTGTGCGATACAGCATCGCAGCAGCATCGTAATATCTACCGTTGATGGCCAATTGAAAATATTCATCTATAAGTTTGGCGACTTGGTCTGAGTCCTGCTGAGTGAGAACCTCTTCAAAGTCAGTCATGTTACTTGGTTTGTTGTCTGTCTTCTTTGCATCGTGACATGCAAGAAGAAGGAAAGATGCCAAGCATAGTAAAGATACTGTTAGTTTTTTCATATCCGTAATTTATAGATGTTATTGAAAGAAGGTGTGCCAAGGAGCATGGCTCCTTTTGGCACACCTTCCAATTATTTATTTGTAATTTGAGTTTTTCTCAATTACTTGCGAGCGCGAACTGCGTTAGCCTCAGTAGGCTTAACAGTTACGATAATCTCAGAGCTGAGCTTACCCCAAGCATACTCGAGGATTACGGGGATCTTAGCCTGGAACTGGCTAACAACCTCACCTGCGTGCTTGATGTACTTAACAACTACGTGAGCCTTGTAGTCCTCGTCGATAACGATGGGGCTAACCTCGTCCATAGAGAACTCGAAGTAGGTCTCGAGAGCCTCATTCATTGCAACGAACTTGCCACTCTCAGCAAAGTCGGTCATAACGGGAGCCTTATCGTTCATCTTGATAGACTTCAACTCATAGAACTCAGCGAAGTCCTTACCCTTGGTACCCTCAGCGAACTGCTCGGGAGTCCAATCACGCCAGTCAGTGAAGTTGAGCAGTACCTCAACATCGTAAACAGCGGGGATAGCATCGATAACCTCAGCGTGCTCGTTAGAGAAGCTGATAGGACGGAGGAACTTAACGTCGAACTCACCACCGTTGATGGTCAGATCACCGATAGGATCACAAACCTTAGCAGATACACCAACACGTGCGGTCAGAGTCTCGCCATTGTTCAGCTCGTTGTGTGCAGCCCAGTTCAGAACCTCACCAGCGGGATCGTTCTGCATGTACTCGATCTCACCATTCTCGGGATCCAAAGTAGCGATAACGGTCTTCTGGAATACTGAAGACTTAGCATACAGCTTGGTACCATCCTCAGAAACCTCAAGAGTAGCTACGATGGGCTCACCCTTAGAGTCTCTCAGAGTAGCGCACTTAACCTCAGTTACAGTAGGCTTAACGAACTTGTAAGTCAAGGTGATATCCTCGAGGTTCTTCAGAACAGCATCCTTCTCCTGCTTAGCAGAAAGTACGTTGTAGAGAGTCTCGGTAATACCATCCTTCTTCCACAAAGCCTTGTCGAGACCAAATACCCACATAGAAGCACCCAGAGTACCCTCATTTACGTGAGCGTGAACCTCGTCGAAGCCCTTCTCAGTGCTGTTGGTAGCGAACCAAGGAGTAGCGGTCTTGTCAGCATCGGTGATGTTCAGAGCGGGGATAGTCAGCAGATCCTTGTTCTTCAAGTTGATAGTTACGAAGATATCCTGACCGAGCTCCTCGTTGGTGTACTTAACGGTAACGCTCTTGTTAACATTCTTAGAGAATGCAGCGTAAGCCTCACCATTCTTAACCTTGAGGTTCAGGTACTTACCAGCGTGGGTAGCGTAGCTTACAACACCCCAAGTCTTGTTGTCCTTGTTGAACTGAGTAGCAACACCCTGTACCTCAACCAGACGGAACTTCTTGAATGCCTCAACAGACATCAAAGAATCCTTAACAACCTGATCGGTAAGAACGCAAGTGTCAATTACGATCTCGTCACCACAAGCAACCTTAACGTCTACATCGAGGTCGATGTTTACGTTGCTGCTCTGGCCTACGATAGCAACCTTGAAGTAACGAACCTCAACAATGGTGTTGTTGTCGTTCTTGTAAACCAACTTAGCACGTACCAGAGGAGTATGACCAATCATCTCAACAACGGGATCGCCACCAGCGGGGTTCTGAGCCTTCAATGTTGAACCATTGATAGTAGCATAGGTAGACTCCTTACCATTGGTAGTGGTGTAACCGATCAGCTCATACTGAATCTCGAAACCAGCCTTGTTAACGGTCTCCTGACCACCCCAAAGAGCGTCCCAACCGAATGCATTGTTGTCGAGGTTAGCGTGAAC
>JAZLII010000235.1:0-20244 GCA_045617275.1 Bacteroidaceae bacterium | reverse complement strand
CTGTAATTCTGTAAACTCGGAATTGCAGCCTTTTTCAGCTATTTACAGCGATTTTGATTGTAATTGACACTCTATGAGGTGCTAATTTTTGGCTGTAAAATTGGCTGTAAAAAAGAAAACTCGCTGAAAATCAGCGAGTTTCGCGGAGAGAGAGGGATTCGAACCCCCGGTACCTCTCAGTACGCCGGTTTTCAAGACCGGTGCATTCGACCACTCTGCCATCTCTCCAACGATGTCATCGGGATGTTTACACACCCTTTGTGGCACGGCTTTTCTTCAAAAGCGATGCAAAGGTACGATGTTTTTTCCATTCTGCCAAATGTTTGCGCAAGTTTTTTACAAACTATGCACCATTTTGGGAGGTCGGCTTGGTAAGAAAGGATGTTTGTTGTAATTTTGCACCGAAAATCACAATCCGTCTAAAACATGAGAAACAGATACATTGGACTCTTACTTTCATGGTGGCTGTGCCTTGCCGTCACAGCTCAGGTATTTGACAAGGCCAGTTACTACGCAAGTGCGGAAGGCAAGAAGGGAAAGGAACTGAAGACTGCACTCTGCCACATCATCTATCAAGCCACGGCACCCGTAAGCTACGCAGAACTCAAAGGGGCCTACCTGACTACGGACGTCAGAGAAGACGGATGTATATGGGACATGTACAGCGATGCGACCCACTATACTCCAGGTTCTGCCTTCGCCGCAGCCTACCGAAACGAGGGCGACGGCTACAACCGTGAGCACACCATCCCCCAGAGCCTCTTCGGCGAGAGAGCACCCATGAAGAGCGACCTCTACCACGTGTACCCCACCGACGCCAAGATCAACGGGGTACGAGCCAACTACTGCCACGGCGAGGTGGGCAAGGTGACGATAGCCTCGCAAAACGACTTCAACGTACTGGGACGACCAACGGCAGAGCTGGAAGAAGAGGGATGCCATGAGGATCTCGTATTTGAGCCCAACGACATCTACAAGGGTGACTTCGCGCGTACCTATTTTTATTTTGTAACCTGCTACGAGAACGAGATGCCAAGCCTGAAACCCTACGGCATGTTCAAGGAAAACACCTATCCTTCACTTTCCCCCTGGGCCAGCAAGATGCTGATGAAGTGGTCGGAACAAGACGTGGTGTCGGAGAAGGAGACACAGCGCATCGAGGCGGTGTACCAACTGCAGCACAACCGCAATCCCTTCATCGACTTCCCCGGTCTGGAGCAATACATCTGGGGCACTTACCAAGAGGTAGCCTTCTCCGCAACGGCCTACGTCAACCCATACACGGGCAGCGCAGACCACATGGACCAGACCATAGCAGACATAGAGGACAAGCCTACCCTCATCTACGATATGTATGGCCGACGCATACTCTCTGGTAAGCCTACCAAGCGAGGAGTATACGTCGTCAGCGGAAGGAAGGTGATGCGTTGAGCGACGAGCGGTGAGAGTTGAGCGTTGAACGTCAGACGCCGCTGAAAGCCACGTCCTCAAAAACCAGGGAGGGAATGAGCATGCGCTCGTAGGGATCGGCATCATCGGCCACTTCTACGAGGTTTTGCCACAGGGTAAACATATTGCCCGTGATATTCATGCCACTTACAGGCTGGACGATGACGCCGTGCTCGTAGAGAAATCCTTCGATGCCGTAAGAGAAGTCGCCTGTGGTAGGATTGCAGTTGCCACCATTGAAGTCGGTCACCAGAATGCACCTGTCAAGTCCGGCCAGACTCTGTTCCAGATCTTTTGCACCTGCCTCGAGACGACAATGGTGAATACCTGTAGTGGTAGGAGGCAACTGAAGGCGTCGGCTCGCAGGTGTATCGATAAACCAAGTGCGGAGGACACCCCTGTCAAAGAGCACACGGCGCTCGGTAGCCACTCCGTCGAAGTCGAAATAAGAAGCGCCGCGAGTGCCGGGGATGTGAGGTTCGTCGACGAGATGAAGCAGAGGACTGCCTACAGGCTTGTCCATGTAGCCTTCAAGAAATGACAGGTGCTGCTGTAGCATGTTGCCATTCATCGCCCCCAGAAGTGGCTGAAGGAGCTGGTCGGCCACAGGACTCTCCACCACCATCGTGTAGTGACCGCTCGAAGCAGGGCGCTGACCTATCTTTCGCAAGCTTCGCTCCAAAGCCAGCTTGCCGATACCTTGACGGGGCATATCCTGGAAGAAGAGTCTCGTCTGTCCCCACCCGTCCATGGGCCTTGCTTCTCCTTCACCTCTCACACTGACGATGTCGCTCAAGGTGCATCGGGTACTCTGTTCCTCCGCAGAAAATCCATTGCTGATGAGAAACTTGGCCTGATAGACATTGTCGCTATAGCGGGTCTCCACACTCACAAGAGCCGGATGACCAGCCTCTAGGACTTCCTGATGGGACGCCTGAGCCAAGCAAATGCGTTCCTGCGTGGTCAAGGTGGCCAGGGCGGAATCGAAATTGCAAAGATCGACTCCACCTCCCTGATAATAGCGGGAGGAATCGGCCAGGCATCGGGCCTCATCGGAGACCAGCAAGCGAGTAGTCTCCACGGCCCTGCGCACGAAGGACCGGAGAGAGTCCATGTCCAGTTCGTTGGTGTAGAAGAAACCCTGACGGCCCTCGATGAAGAGATTGAGTGCCGCAGCCTGGGAATTGCTACGTTGCAACTGGTCTATTTCACCTCCGATGAGCTTTACCTGCTCACCGGTATTACTCATCCATACGACCGAGGCATCCTTGCACCCTTCGTCGTGGAGCATCTGCATGATCAACTCACAATCCATAATTTGCTATTTCTTTCAATTGATGGCTTTTATGCGGAAGCTATAAATTTCTGCCGAGAAACGCCGGGGCTGAATGGGTTACGATTTGCAACCTTTAAAACACATGACTTATCCTACAGTAAGCCTGTCGACAAGCACCGTGGGCAGGCCATGCGAGACGGGTACAGACTGCCCTCCCTTACCACACATACCTGCAGCGTGGTCGATGACCAGATTGTTGGCCACCATGGAGATATCGGCCAAAGCGCGCGGACCGTTGCCGATGATATTGAGGTCGCGAATGGGAGTGGTGAGGTGGCCGTCTTCTATGAGAAAACCCAGTTTCATGTAGAAGGTGAAGTCGCCTGCACCTATCTGCACCTGTCCGTTGGTGAAACTCTTCGCATAGATGCCTCGCTTCACGCTGCGGATGACATCTTCCTCACAAGCATCGCCTGCGAGCATGTAAGTGCTACGCATACGGGGCAGAGGGGCGTGACGGAAACTTTGTCTGCGCCCATTGCCTGTGGGAGACACCCCATAGTGACGGGCTGAGATACGATCGTGAAGATAGCTCACCAGCCTACCTTCCTCCACCAGTGTCGTACACTGGGCAGGCACGCCCTCGTCGTCATAGTTTTGCGCTCCTGCATCTCTTATCCCCGTACCATCATCGACGATGGAGATGGAGGGGTGGCATATCATCTGCCCCATGCGGTCGGAGAAGATACTGGTATTCTTACGGTTGAAGTCTGCTTCAAACGCATGCCCGATGGCCTCATGAAGCAGGATACCACTCTCGCCTGCGGCCATGACAACGGGCATCTCGCCTCCCTCGGGTCGTATGGCCTCAAAAAGCAGACTGGCCTGAGAGACGGCTTCCTGAGAGAGTCTATCCAGCAGGTCTTCTGACAGAAACTCGGCCCCTTGGCGCAACTGACAGGAAGCAAATCCAGACTCCGTCTTACCATCCTGCTGCAGCACTACAGAGAGACGCAGCGAAACAAGTGGACGGAGATCCACCACGTTGACTCCCAAGGTGTTGGCTATCTGCAAGCGGGAGTTGTCGATGGTGAGTGTGGCACGTACCTTCACCACACGGGCATCAAGCTGGAGCGTCTTCTCCTCCAGGCGTTTGAGATAGGTAGCCCTACGTGTGACGGCAAAGTCTGTCCAGGGGGTCAGGATGGGATAGAGCGTGGGGGCTCCTACCACCTCCTGCGCAGCATACACCTGTGAAGCAGCATGTTGCGCAGAGACTTCTTGGGCGGCCGCTTGCTCCGGACGGGTCTGAGGGAAGGAGGAGTCGGCGATGCAAGCCGCACTTGAAGCTGCTCGCAAGAGGTCCTCGGGCTCATAGCTCATCACATAGGAGTAGCCCGTCTTCTCTCCACAGAGCACACGCACTCCCACTCCACTCAACAAGGAGAGAGTGGCCTGACTCACCTGGCCATCCATGAGCTGTAGGCTCTCGCTCTCGGTCTGCTCGGCATAGACCTCGGCATAGTCTCCTCCACGGCTCAAGGCTGTGGAAAAGATGCGAGATAGTAGTTCTGTATCCAATTCGAACATTACAAAAACTTATAAGAAGAAACTTGTGAAACACATAGGCTATCAGTCTCGCTGACCCATAGTCTTATTTCCCACCTTCATGAGCAGGAGGCCTATGGCTATCCATATCAGTTCACGCACACGGGTGACAAGCCCTGTCAGCACACCATTGGCCTGACGCATGTGAAGTCCTCCCGTGATAAGCGCAAATCCTCCCTCTCGGGTGCCCATCTCCATGGGGATGAAAAACATCAGATTGGCAAAAAGACTCATGAAGGCTTGCATGATGATGCAGTCGCAGAAGCTCACGCTATGCTCGTTTTCAGGCAGCATATAGAGTATGAACAGTACCTCAAGACATCCCACGATACGCGCCAGAAACTCCAGCGAGAGACTCCAATAGAAGGTGGTGCGACGCTGAGCGTGAAGCTCGGCTATCTGGCTGTCCACTTTCAGTACGTCCTCTTGATGCGTCTCTGCGAACGTCCGTATGCGCTTGCCGACCAGAGGCCATTTGCCGAAAAACCGAAGGGCGCGCATGGCCAATCCGTTGCGATAGCCTTGCATGAAGAAATAGATACCCAAGGCACAAAAGGCCGACATGACAATGAGCAAAACGGCTATGCCCCAGGTGATGATGTCGAAATAGAGGCAGAGGAAAAGCACGATGGAGAAAGCCCAGAAACAGAAATGCGAGAAGATGTGCATCATCGCATAGAGTATCACGCTGCTGCTGGCCTTGGGTGCACCCACATAGGGGGTCAGTTCCATGATGCGATAGGGTTCTCCACCCAGCACTCCCACCGGAGTGACATAATTGAGCGCATACCCTGTGATGGTGTACTTCAGCACACGCCAGAATCCAAGGCGGTGCCCTTCCTGTCCGTCATTGATGATGACATACCACGACCATGCGTTGAGCATATAGATGGGCACCCACAAGAGGATGGCTGCCCAAAACCAATAGCCCGCATGCCGTATCTTCTCCCAGAGTTCGGCATAGGACATCTCAAAGGTACAGAGCATTATGACGATAGCCACCACTCCTATACCCAAGAAGATGTTGCGATATTTGGCTTTCATTCGCCTAAATTCTGTGGGAGAAACCCTTACTCGGGACGATGGGGACGACGGTCGTCCTCACGACGGTCTACATAGAGTTTGGGAAGAGGATCCTGACGTGCCTCGTCGTATTGCCGGCGATTGCGCCACACGTCGATGGCCGTGTAGATGGCCTGACGGAGCGAGTTCTCCTCTGCAATGCCCTTGCCTGCTATGTCGTAGGCCGTGCCATGGTCGGGGCTGGTACGGACCACAGGAAGTCCTGCGGTATAGTTCACGCCGTCCTCCATAGCCAACACCTTGAAGGGAGCAAGTCCCTGATCGTGGTACATGGCCAGCACGGCATCGTAGTGCTCATAGGCACGGCTTCCGAAGAATCCGTCGGCAGGGAAGGGGCCAAATGTCTGTATCTTCTCCTCCTCAGCCAGCTGCATGGCGGGCATGATGATGTCCTTCTCCTCGCTGCCCAGCAGTCCGTCGTCGCCCGCATGGGGATTGAGAGCCAGCACGGCGATACGGGGATGAGTGATAAGGAAGTCGCGCTGCAGGGTCTGGTTGAGGATGCGCAGCTTCTTCAGGATGGCATCGCCCGTGATACCTCCAGCCACTTCACTGATGGGCAGATGGGTGGTCACGAGAGCCACGCGTACTTGCTGATTCATCAGTATCATCAGAGCCTCGTTGCCCTCTCCCAAGCGCTCTTGAATATACTCGGTATGGCCAGGGAAGTGGAAGGAGTCTCCCTGGATACTGTGCTTGTTGATGGGAGCGGTCACGATGACATCGATGAGATCGTCGCGCCAGTCAGCCAAAGCAGCCTCGAGGCTCTTCAGGGCTTCTTGCCCAGCCTCGGGAGTACTTCTGCCAAATTCTATCTTATTCTCCACATCGCTCACCAGTACCAGATTGACTCTGTCGTCCTTGGCATCCGAAGCAGAATCCACCACGGTATAGTTGGTAGTCAGTTCGCAGGCCTTTCGGTGGTAGGCCATAGTCTTAGGATTGCCGTAGATGACGGGGGTGCATATCTCCAGCATCATGGGATCGGAGAAGGCCTTGAGTATCACCTCATAGCCTACACCGTTGATATCTCCCGGCGTGATGCCAATTCTTATTTTTTCCATACTAATATGTAGTGTCTAATTTATATGTAAGTTTCAAATCAATTTCTCCTTTTAATAGGCTTTTGCAGATGTCCCTCTGCTTTGCCCGCAGCAAGAATGGCGACTCGCCTATTCGGCCTCCTCGTCCTTGTCTTCTTCCTCGACGTCGGTCTCTATCTCCTCTGCCTTTGTTCCGATCTCAGCGGGAAGCATGAGGGTGTAGAGGCTGGCCTCGAGACGACGGATGAGACGGCGCTTCATACCCTCGGGTGAGTAGACGAAGCCTTCAGCCACGATCACCTCATTGCGTGTGGTGTCTACACGAGCCAGGCTGATGAAGGGGCCTCCCATATAGTCGTTTTCCACATACCAGAGTCCACGCGACTCAAAGGCGTAGTCTCCATGTACAGCTGTGGGGCGGCAGTCTGTGTAGAGGGTATCAGTCTTCATGTACATGCCGGGCTCTGCACCGGGGATATTCTGGTACATCACGGAGTCGCGCTTGTGGAGCACGGCAAACTTGGTGAAGCTCTCCGGTCCGGTATAGGGATAGCTGTACATACAGAGGTTGACGATGCCCGCACCCATCTCTCCAGAAGTCCAGAAGAATTTTTCTCCCTTCTTGGACTTATTGATCTCCTCGGGGGCCAAGATGTTGCAATTGAACATAGTCTTTGCCAGTGTACCCACCATGTCGGAGTGCTTGTGTCGCATATCCACGATCTGGCGGTTCATCTCCGTCTTCACAAGGAAGTCCACCAGATGTTTCTTATACTTCAGACAGTACACTCTCAGCGAATCCTCGCTTGGGGACTGCAGTGTGACCCATATCTGATTCATGGCATACTTGTTGCGCATGAACTTCAGCTTGGTGTGGGTGTAGTATTGTGGATTGATATCTACAGCCACGACGTTGCGAGTGAGTTTGAGGATATTGTCCAGACTGTCGGGATTCCAGTGCGACACATCGAAAGAGTATTCCTCCTGCGGGATACCAGGCACGGGCATATGAAGCACAGAGTCTATAAGCGCCTGACCCACGGGGCGCTGACACATGCCATAGTCCATAAGCACCAGCACATCGTAGGGGCGACCGCTGGCAGAGGGTATCACGGCCTCCTTGGTACAGGAAGAAAAAAAGCTCAACAGGCTTACACACAAAGCAATAGCTTTCAGACTTATGTGTCTCATATTATTCTCTAAACAAATTTACTTAAAAAGGTAATCAAATTCATGTAAGTTTCGCACCACTCATATCTCGTCATTCTCCTTGGCCGTGGTGAGCAGTCCACAAGCCGCAAAGATGTCTTGTCCACGACTGGCCCTGATGGTGGTGGTGACACCATGTCGCGTAAGATAGTCTCTCAGCCATTCCATGGTCTGCTCGGGAGCAGGACGGAAGCGCGAGTCGGGTATCTCATGACAACGGATGAGGTTGACACGGCACTCCATGCGTGAGAGCAAACGTGCCAACTCACGGGCATGAGCAGGTGTGTCGTTGAGCCCTCCGAAGACGGTGTATTCAAAGGACAGACGTCGCTGATGGGTCCAATCTCGCTGAGCCAGCATGGGAAGGAACTCTCGGAGCGACCATGCCTTCTCTGCAGGTATCATCGCAGCGCGTTCTTCCGGGAAGGGATTGTGTAGCGACACCGCCAGATGGCATTCGCTTTCGTCCAGGAAGCGCTCCATACCCTTCTTGAGACCCACCGTGCTCACCGTGATGCGCTTGGGGCTCCAGGCATATCCGTAGTCGGCCGTGAGTATCTGGGTAGCTCGGAGCACGTTGTCCAGGTTGTCAAAGGGTTCTCCCTGTCCCATGAACACGACATTGGTGAGTCGCTCACGTTCGGGCAGGGAGTAGAGTTGGTTGAGGATGTCGGTAGCAGAGAGATGCCCGTGAAATCCTTGGCGGCCCGTCATACAAAACTCGCACTTCATCTTGCATCCCACCTGACAACTGACACACAGCGTGCCGCGGTCAGCATCAGGAATGAAGACGGACTCTATGTAGGCTCCGTCCTTCGTCTGATAGAGATACTTGGCCGTACCATCCACGGAGTGCTGGGCATCCACGGGGTCGCTGCAGCCTACCTCATAGCTGGCCTTCAACGCTTCTCGACCCTTCTTGGGCAGATTGGTCATGGCATCGATGTCTCTTACCTTATGTACGTAGATCCACTGTGCCATCTGCTTGGCGGTAAAGGCGGGCAGTCCCACCTCTCGGGCCACCTCCCGCAGTTCGTCCAAAGTCTTTCCTAAAAGGGCTTCCATACTTACCTTACGATCCTATTCTTCTTTTTGACGTGCAAAGGTACAAAATTATTTGCTTCAATCCAAGTGGAACACCTCCTGAATGGGTATCGTCACGGGTGAGTTGTCAGGATTGACCTCCATGATATCGGCCATCATGTCCCACCACCTCTGGGTGATTTCGTCCACTCCATTGGAAGTGTCCTGCGTACTGGCAGCTCCATCTGCTATCTCCTGGTAGCCAAACAGGATATTGGTATCCTTGTCCCAGTAGATACTGTAGTTGCTCACTCCTGCATCCTTGATCTGCTGCTTCAGCTCTGGCCAAAGGGCAGCATGTCGTCTTTCATATTCTTCCTCACAGCCTGGCTTGAGGAACATCTTAAAGGCAAATCTCTTCATTGGTGTTTTTTATAATAGAGAGGTTCTATAAGTACTATAGATGCTAAAATCATCGATGTTAGAAACTCCAGAGATGCTATAGGTTCTCAAAATACCTTAGCACGGCCTCGTCTTGGGCAGGTTGAATACATCTTGTACCTCCTTCATGGCCTCATCGGTCATACCATCGGGCTCGCTGCCCATCGACTTGGCACACATGTAGATGTTGGCTGCCTTGCAAAGCACATCGGTCTGGTCGAAGGCATCCATGATGTCCTGGCCAACGGCTACCGTGCCATGTTTCTCCCAAAGCACCACGTCGTGTGTCTTGATCTGCTCCAGCGTGGCCTCCGCGAGGTCTACACTTCCAGGCAGACCATAAGGCACGATGCCGATGCCCAGAGGTGCGAAGGCCAAGGTCTCGGGAATCATGCTCCACAGCACGCGGGTCATCTCGTCTCCCTTCAGGAATCGCTGGATATGCGACATGGCCACCAGCTCGATGGGATGTGTATGAAGTGTAGCCTTGTACTGGCTACCGGTCTCCAGGAGGTAGTTCTGCAGAGCCAGGTGGCTGGGCAACTCGCTCGTGGGCACAACAGGTTCGTCGGCTATAATCTCATAGCTCTGACAGTCATCGCAGATGCGGATGATGCTACCGTTCTGCATAGGCTGCTTGGCCAGATCGCGCATGCGTTTGCCCGTACCTTTGGCATAAAAATACTTACCCTTCAACTGTGGCAGCACCATGCCGATATCCTTCTTGGGGGCAATGGCGGGCATGGTGGCCCAAGTCTCATCCGCAAATTCAGTCACGTTGACAGTGATGTTGCCGCCATTGCGCTCAGCCCATCCTTTCTGCCAGAGGTAGCCTGTCACCTCGGCCACCTCGTCTATCACTTGTTTTAGGCCAGTACGGCCGTCTAATATGCTCATTGTTTTTTTTGGGGGGGATATATTTGATTGATTGAAATTTTGAGTTGTTGAATTATCGAGATGTCGAATTATCGAGTTATCGAAAAATCGAATAAATCGAATAAATCGAGGTTAAATTAATAATCATCTCCATATCTCTCCTTGGTGATCTGCTCCAGCGACTTACCGCGAGTATCGGGGCAACCCAGCACACCCACGATAAGGGAGATGACCAGCAGGACTATCATGCACCACGCTGCCAGGGTGAAGCCTTCACCATTCTCACCATAGATATAAGTGAAGACGAGTCCCCAGATGGCAGAAAGGCCACGCACCACGAAGAACATCATGCCTTGTGCACCGGCACGGAACTTCGCGGGGAAGAGTTCACTACCCCAAAGGGCGTAGAAGATCTGTACCGACAGACCACCGTTGAGACCCCACAGGATGACGAAGGCCCAGAGACCCACTAGGCTGTTGATGCCAGAAACTACAACCACCCAGGTAGCGATGGCAAAGACCAAACCAAGGATGTAGATAAGCTTGTGGCTACTGCGGTCTATCAGGCGCGACAGGCCCAGTGTGACTACCACTACGGTGGCCCACTGTATGCAGTTCATCCAGTTGGCATATTCGTTGCTCACGCCGCCTGCTGTCTCGCAGATATGGGGTGAGAAGAAGCCCATGACGCTGGCTACGAGGTTCCAGGTGAGGTAGATAGCGGCCAGGTAGATGGCGCTGCGACGTGCCACCTTATTAGATAAGAGTGCTGAGAGACTCTGCATGAGGCCAGTCTTCTGGCCCTGCGCCTCGGCAGCCTGCTTAGTAGCCTCAAACTCGGCACTCTCCTCCAGCTGTCGCTGCAAGGTCCATGCGACGAAGGCAACTACAAAAAGGGTAAAGAAGACTACGCGAGAAGAGAACACCTCAACAGCAGCACCGCCATCAGAAGTAAAGAGGCTTGCTGCGCCTTCCACGATACCATAGAGAGCACCGCCGGGAGCGAAGAGCATACCAAGCAAGAGGATAATCATAGGACCGAATCCCCATGACATCTGCGAGATGCAGATGTTGCGGCCACGATTGTGCACCTCCGAACTTTCAGAGATGTACGTCCACGAAGCGGGCACACCGATACCCACGGAGATACCCGTCACGAGGAAACCGGCCAGAAGCATGGGGAAGTTGAGTGCGCACATCACGATGAGCACACCCAGCATATACACCAACAGGTTGTAGGTAAAGATAAACTTTCGGCCGAACTTATCAGCCAGGAATCCGCCGATGATGGCACCGATGGCGGCTCCCAGTGCATTGGCACTCAAGGCATTGAGCCATCCCAGATGCATCTCAGAAAGCCCCAGATAGTTTTGCCACAAAGTGATACCACTACCACCGGCCACGATGGCACCAGCATCCAGATAGTTATTCAGCGACACCGCAAGGGTGCTTTTCAACGAACTTTTCGCCATAGGGATAATTAATGCTAATTATTAATTACAAAGTACAAACTACAAATTATAAATTGTCAATTATGAATTGTGAATTGTCAATTAACGCTTGCTGGTCACAGCAGCCACGTAGTTGTCGATCTCTGCGATGAACTCGCTGCCTACGGGCACATTGTTGCGCACGCAGAACTCGTCGTAGACGGCCTGCCAAGGCATAGCCTTCTGTTCCTCAAGCAATGCCAGCACCTTGTAGCCTTCACCTACCAGCTCAAGCTTGCTGATCATGTCGCGAGGCTCCAGCAGGGCACGGAGCATGCACTTCTGTGCCGAACGGCTACCGATGACATAGGCACCGATACGGTTGATGCTGCCGTCGAAGAAGTCGAGTCCATAGTGTACGCGGTCGAGGGCATCGGCACGTACGATCTCCGAGAAGAGTTCCTGGGTAGGGTCGTCCATGATGGTCACATGGTCACTGTCCCAGCGTACGGGGCGGCTCACGTGGAGCATCAGTTCCTTCACGAAGGGCAGCACGGCGCTGACTTTGTCGGCAGGGCTCTCTGTGGGGTGATAGTGACCGGTGTCGATGGTCAGTATCTTGTCGTACTTTGAAGCATAAGCCGTGTAGAAGTCATGGCTTCCCACGGTGAAGCTCTCCAGGCCGATACCAAAGACCTTACCCTCGATACAGTCCTTCATCATGGGCTGCTCCTTGGCAAAAATCTCGTCGAGCGAAGCCTTCAATGTGTTGCGGTAGAGGGCATGGTTCACACTCACGTCTTTGCATCCGTCGTGTACCCAGAGGTTCATGATACAGGGATCGCCCTGTGCCTCACCCATGGCGTTGGCGATGTCGCGACAACGCTTGGTGTGCTCTATCCAGAAGTTGCGTATACCGTCGTCAGGGTTGGCCAGTGTAAGGTTGCCACTCTTTGGATGAGAGAAACTGCTGGAGTTGAAGTCGAGCAGGGTGTTGTTCTCCTTGGCCCAGTCTATCCAGCTTTGGAAGTACTCCACGGTCACCTCGTCGCGGTCCACTACCTTACCCTTGAAGTCTCCATATATCTCATGCAGGTTGAGACGATGCTGTCCGGGGATCAAGCTCTTGGCCTTCAGGATGTCCTGCTGCAGTTCGTCGATGTTGCGTGCTGCACCGGGGAAGTCTCCCGTGCTCTGGATACCGCCGCTCATCGCACCGGCCTGTACCTCAAATCCCTTCACGTCATCGGCCTGCCAACAATGCAGACTCAAGTGGAAGTCTTGTAGCTGCTGGAGCACCTTCTCTGTGTCGATACCCTGTTCTGCATAACGCTCTTTTGCCACGGCATAAGCCTGGCTCACAAGTTCTGTCTTCATCTCTTTTTTGTTTTGGTGAGTAATATCTTGTTGATTATTAATTCTTGCTCTCGCAAAGACTTGCGAAAGCAGCATATGCTTTCTCCCAAGTCTTGCCACGCTTGGGCTTATAGGTCACTGTATCCACGCTGCGAGCACTGATGGCGCGCATATCGGTGAGGCTCTCCACATCGCCTGCAGCACGTATCTGCACGAGCACGTTGCCCAGGGCGGTGCCCTCGGTAGGACCTGCTATCACTGGCAGTCCAGTGGCATCGGCTGCCATCTGCATGAGATACTTGTTGAGGCTGCCTCCTCCTATCACGTGCAGTCGCTCGATGGGCACATCGCCCATCTCGCGGAGCATCTCGATGACCTGGCGATAGCGCAGGGCAAGGCTACGGAAGATGCAGCGTACGTAGTCGGCGGGCTCTTGAGGTTCTGTCTGTCCGGTCTTCCTGCAGTATTCGCTGATGGCACGTGTCATGCTGGTAGGATGGGCAAACAGTTCATCATCGGGATAGATCAAGCTGTCGAAAGTGCTTTTCTCGCACAGCGCACTGAGCTCTCCAGCATCCTCGGGCACATTGTCCCACTCTTTGCGGCAGTTCTCCAAGAGCCACATGCCGGTGATATTCTTGAGGAAACGTATCGTACCGTCAAGTCCACCCTCGTTGGTGAAGTTCTCTTCACGGCTACGAGTGTTGATGATGGGCGTGGGGCTCTCTATGCCCAGGAGCGACCATGTGCCACAACTCAGATAAGCATAGTGCGTATCCTTGGCAGGCACACTGGCTACGGCCGATGCTGTGTCATGACCGGCTACGGCCACCACGGGCACATCGCCAAGTCCCGTGTACTGCTTCACCTGCTCGGTCAGCGTACCCACCACAGTGCCGGGCTGAGTCATAGGGCCAAAATGCTTTCGGGTGAGTCCCACAAAGCGGAGCAGTCTCTCATCGAGGTCACCTGTTCTGGGGTCGAGCAACTGACTGGTACTTGCCACCGTGTATTCGCAGATGCACTTGTCGGTGAGCAGATAGGTCAAGGCATCGGGCATGAACATCACTTTGTCACTGGCACCGAGGGCACTGATGCGATTGGTGCGAAGCGTATCGAGCTGGAAGAGGCTATTGAAGGGCATGAACTGTATGCCGGTCTTCTCATACAGGGCCTCTGCGTTCATGTGTGTCTTGCAAAAACGCTTCACGGCGCCGTCGGTATGTGGGTCTCTATAGCAGAAGGGCTGTCCCAGGAGTTGTCCGTGCTTGCCGAAGAAGGCAAAGTCGCAGCCCCAGGTGTCTATGCCGATACTCTCCAGGGTGATACCGGCCTCTGCCACCTTCTTCAAGGCTTTCAATATCTCATTAAAGAGATGGGGAAGATCCCAGAACACGTGTCCCGTCATGGGTATCTGGGGATTTTCAAAGCGAGTCCACAGTTGCATGTCCACACGCTCTCCGTCATAAGTAGCCAGCACGGTGCGTCCACTCGTGGCACCTAAGTCTACAGCCAAATAGTTTTTCATGACTCTTGTTTTAAATGGTTAACGTTACAAATATACGACTTTTTTTCGCAAGTCGTCTTTTTTTTAAGAAAAAATAAATATCTTTGTGGAGAAAACATCAACTACACTCGAATATGCTGCACGGAATAGATTGCTTTATACCCTACGAGAGCGAGGAGCAGTTTGCTGCCACAGCCGGCATGTTGCAAGCCGAGCCATTGGTTCTGCACATCCATAAGCTGGACCAGTCGCCCTTCAACACACACACCATCCTCCACATGGCCTCCCTGGCCGAGGCGCCCTACACGCTCCTCTACACCAAGACTTGGAAGCTCGACCTTGGCTTTCATGCACTTGAGCGCTGGATGACCGTCATGGAGGATAGCGGCGCTACGCTCAGCTATGCCGACCACTACATCGCCAAGCTCTCTTCCCCTACCTCGGGCGCTTCCGAGGCTACTCCCGCCGCCCCCCAGCGCTTCCCGCTCATCGACTATCAGCTGGGTAGCATCCGCGACGACTTCGCTATGGGTAGCGTCCTGCTCATCCGTACCGACAGCCTCAAGGCCTATGCGGCCCAAGAGGGACTGCACATCTATCAACATGCGGGTCTCTACGACCTGCGCCTCTACCTGAGCCGCATACAGCTCCCTCTCCACATCAACGAGTATCTCTACACGGAGGTGGAGACCGACCATCGCAAGAGTGGCGAGAAGCAGTTTGACTACGTGGATCCTCGCAATCGCTCGCGCCAGATAGAGATGGAGCGTGCTGCCACACGTCACCTCCACGACATCAACGCCTTCCTCCATGCCAACGAACTGGACGAGGTGTCATTTGAAGACGACGGCATCGACTCGGGCATCGAGGCGAGCGTCATCATACCTGTGCGCAACCGTGTGCGTACCATTGAGGATGCCGTGCGAAGCGCCTTGGAGCAGGAGGCGTCGTTTGCCTTCAATGTCATCGTCATCGACAATGGCAGCACCGATGGCACTACGGAGGTTCTCCAGCGTCTTGCCGAGGAGGACGAAAGGGTCATCCATATCATACCCGAGCGCACCGACTTGGGCATCGGTGGTTGCTGGAACCGTGCCATACACGACCCTCGTTGTGGCCGTTTTGCCGTGCAGCTGGACTCCGACGACCTCTACAGCTCGCCCAGCACCTTGCAACAGATTATTGACAAATTCCACGAAGAGCGGGCAGCAATGGTCATCGGTAGCTATCGCATGACCAACTTCCAGCTCGAGACGCTCCCTCCAGGTCTCATCGACCATCGAGAGTGGACGGCATCCAATGGTCGCAACAATGCACTCCGCATCAACGGCCTGGGCGCTCCTCGTGCTTTCTATACGCCTATACTTCGCAAGATACAGATTCCCAACACCAGCTATGGTGAGGACTATGCCCTGGGACTCATGCTCAGCCGTCGCTATCGCATCGGTCGTATCTATGACGAACTATACCTCTGCCGTCGTTGGGAGGGCAACAGCGATGCAGCTTTGAGCACAGAGGCTGTCAACCGGAACAATCTTTACAAAGACAGCCTACGCACCTTGGAGATACGGGCTCGACAGCAGCTCAACGAGCGCTGGCAGCATCGCGTCACAGCGAAGGAGGCTAAGCGCTTCCATGCCATGCAATTGGAGCACTGGGCTGAAGCGGCTCAGCGCTATGCCGACCTGGCTCAGGTACAGACGCGCACTCTCGTAGAGGGTGAGGCGAAGATGCAGGTACAGTGGAATCCTGCCCGCATGGTCTCCACAGGTGCTAAGGTAGACCAGAAGTCCATCAGCGAGCGCCCTTGTTTCTTGTGCGATCACAATCGCCCCAAGCAGCAGCACGCACTCCCCACGGAGAAGCACTATCAGTTGCTCGTCAACCCCTTCCCCATCCTGCCTGAGCATCTCACCATCCCCACTCGTCGCCACCAGCCGCAGGCCATCTACAAGCACTTCGGCATGATGCGTCGCATGGCTTGGGACCTTCCTTCTCATGTCGTATTCTACAACGGTCCGCTTTGCGGTGCTTCCTGTCCCGACCACTGCCATCTGCAGGCCGGACAGCGTGGCATCTTGCCCATCGAGCGCGACTGGAAGGAGTATGAGGGCCGTATGGAGAAGCTATGGCCTCTGCCCGGTTCGGAGGAGGCCGAGCAGGAGGAAGTGATGGGTGGCAACAAGCGCAGTGGACTCTACCTGCTGAAATCTTGGGTGTGCCCGGTCTTCGTGATACGCAGTGTCATGCTCGGCCCCGACAGCCCCATTTGCCAGCGTCTCTACGAGGCCCTGCCTTGCCATGAGGAGGAGTGGGAACCTCGTCTCAACGTCATCTGCTGGCGCCAGAGCGGCGTGGCAGGACTGGAGGACGAACTCATCACTTTGGTATTCCCTCGCAGCAAGCATCGTCCCGACTGTTACTATAAAGAAGGGGAGGATCAGTTGCTCATCAGTCCCGGCGCTCTCGACATGGGTGGTCTGCTCATCACACCTCGCCAGTCGGACTTCGAGCGCCTCACGCCCGCTGTGGCTGCCGACATCCTGCGCGAGGTCACCATGACCTACGAGGAGTTGCAGCCCGTGCTCGACAAACTCTCTGGCCGCAAGGACCAGACTGAGACAAGTCCCGTCTCCGAACCTCTCCTCACAAAAGATGAGAGTACGACAGAGTCGCCTCAGATGGAGGAGCCGGAGGTGAGTGTGGGCATCCTCTCCACTGAGCATCTCACGCTGACGCTCCACGGCGACTTCCGTGCCAAGGGTGCCACCGTCACCGGTGAGCAGGAAGTCACCATAGAGGATGGCAGTCTGCGCTGGCACGACGCACTCTACCGGGAGTTCACCATGGTGCCCGTCACGCCCGATAGCACCTTCACCCTCCATCGTGTCATCATCGGCAAGGACTTCCACTGGGAGCGCGAGGAGGAGCAGACCTTCCAGGGCAAACTGCGCCTTGTCGTCGAGGAAGAGAAGATAGTAGCCATCAACATACTGCCCACGGAGGACTATCTCACCAGCGTCATCAGCAGCGAGATGAAGGCCAGCTGCCCCATGGAGTACCTCAAGGCTTCGGCCGTCATCAGTCGCAGTTGGCTGTTGGCGCAGATGAAGAAGCGCCAGGAGGGTGCAGCGCACAGCTTCTTCCAGTTCAAGAAGACCGACACCGAGATCCTTCGTTGGCACGACCAGGAGGAGCACACCATCTTCGACGTCTGTGCCGACGACCACTGCCAGCGCTATCAAGGCGTCACCCGTGCCTGGTCGCCTCAAGTGCGTGAGGCCATAGAGGCCACTCGCGGCGAACTGCTCACCTACGACGGGGAGGTATGCGATACGCGTTTCGGTAAGTGCTGTGGAGGTCAGACCAACGACTTTGAGAACTGCTGGGAGAACGAGCCCAAGCCCTATCTGCGCTCCGTTCGTGACCCATACTGCAATACGCAGGATGCCCACATCCTCTCCACCGTGCTCAACGACTACGACCTCGAGACACGCCACTTCTACCGCTGGACACAGGAGTACACCCAGAAGGAGCTCCACGCCATCATCACAGAGCGCCTCGGTCGCGACCTCGGTCCCATCCTCTCCCTCGAGGAAGTTGAGCGCGGACAGAGTGGCCACCTCGTCCGACTGAAGATAGTAGGTCGCGATGCCAGCATCACCATCGGTAAGGAACTGGAGATCCGTCGCACCCTCTCCACCTCCCACCTCTACTCCTCTGCCTTCACGCCCGAGATGCTCGACCTTGATGCAGACGGCATCCCTCAGCGCATCGTTCTCCACGGCTCCGGTTGGGGCCACGGCGTCGGTCTCTGCCAGATAGGCGCCGCCGTCATGGGCAGCCAGGGCTTCACCTACGAGCAGATCCTCCAGCACTACTACCACGGCGCCTCCATCACCAAAGGCTACGCGTGAGATGAGCTTCTTGGCACAAAAAAATGAGGGTTGAGCAAACCTATCGTACCTTTTCGGTACTTGTGGAAATAGTGTGAAGATGTAGATGCACATTTATATTATTTGAACGCAAGGACGCGAAGACGCGAAGATTGATTATTTTAGACTTAATCAGACTAAAAGAGAAAAACTTTGCTGATGTCGACTTATGAACGTCTTCAAAAGTGCGTCTTTGCGTTCAAATAACCAGAAACACTTCTCACCCGAAATCTACTTTTTTCTTCATATACGTATATGTAGAATATGGTGTATTGAAAAAGTAGTAATTATGCAAGCGAAATCAGATACACCGCATATGAAATAGACACCTTACACTCGCACCCCTCGTTTACCTTTGGGTAGTTGGAAAGTAGATATTGTTGAAGTCCTTGCTCTGTCATGATTGCTTGATGTGAGTTGGATGAATCAAAAGAAGCTGTCCCTGTGATCCTGTAGAAGGTTGGCTCACGATTCACCTTACGAGTTCCCTCAAGTTGAACTACCGAGATTTTCTCGGCAGTTGCCGACTCGTGCAGTTCTCCATCCGCATAGATATTTTTCAGATGGAGACCGATATTGTCACTTGAGCAGTCAAACAACTCTGCCATAGCAGTTTGGGTAGCCCAAATGTTCTCATCCTTATATACCACCTGCACTCCATCCTCCTTGTTCTCAGCGAGGAAAGTTAGGAATTCAGCCGTACTATTTCGTATTTCAAGTATTTTTGCCATAATCTATTCTGTATTGATTGATTCCTTCCACTCGCACCCTTCGTTCTCCTTCGGGTAGTTGGAAAGTAGATATTGTTGAAGTCCTTGCTCTGTCATGATTGTTTGATGTGAGTTGGTTGAATCAAAGGTAACATTGCCCTTATGATTCTTTTATTGCTTTTATCTCCTCGTTACGTTGCAAACGGTAGAGTTCCTTTTCGCGCTCTATCTCAAGCTTGATTTGCTCCTTGGTAGGCATGTAGAGCATGTATTTCGCTTGAAAGAGATGGTCGTTGCCGTTCAGCGTAGAGTAGCGGGCGATGTCGGCATCAGTATCCGCACAGAGGATGATGCCGAACGTAGGATTATGTCCTTCAGGGCGGTACTGGTCATCGTACATCTTTCGGTACATGTCCATCTGTCCCACGTCCTCATAGGTTATTTTCTCCGTTTTCAGATCCACAAGTACAAAGCAGCGAAGAATGTAGTTGTAGAAAACAAGGTCAATGTAGTAATCCTGCTTCTCCGTTGGGATATGCTTTTGACGGTCCACTAGGGCATAGCCCTTTCCCATCTCCATCAGGAACTTCTCAATATGCTTGATGATGGCATCCTCCAGTTTCTTTTCGTTGAAGTCACGGTCAGTGCCGAGTCCTAAGTATTCTGCTACTACTGGATTTTTGATAAACTCATCCTTTTCGGGAAGCGTCGATTCGCCTGCATGAATATCCACCACTTCCATTGTTTTATCTTTCTGGTTGGCAAGGAGGCGATAGTAGTATTGACTGTAGATGTTGCGCTCCAATTCACGTGTGCTCCACAGTTGAGTGGAAGCCTCTTTCATATACCACAGTCGAGCCTTCTCGTCATCTACACGCAGAAGGTGACGAATGTGAGTCCAAGAAAGATTGTGAACGCGCGAGTTCACAATCTCTATGTCGTTGAAACATAGATAGAACTGGCGGAAATAGCAGATGTTGCGATAATTAAAAGTATTACCATATTCTGCTTGTAGTGTTTCGGCTGCTGTCTTTGCTACATACTCTCCATAGCCAGCACGTGCTTCGCCATGCTGCTCTTCCTCCACGATGCGTCTGCCCACGTTCCAGTAGGTTTGTATCATCGAGGCATTTATGCTAATGTACGCCTGCCTACGTCCTTGCTCAATTATTTGTCGCAAGTCTGTGACAAAATGATTGTTTATCGTGATTTCCTGTTTCATTTCTTCTTATTATTCGTTTTTGCCTTCCACTCGCAGCCCTCGTTTTCCTTTGGATCGTTGGAAAGTAGATATTGTT
>JAZLII010000234.1:0-4172 GCA_045617275.1 Bacteroidaceae bacterium | reverse complement strand
TGTCCTCGATCTCCTCAGGATAGATGTTCTGACCATTGGCACCCAAGAGCATGGTCTTGCAACGGCCCTTGATGAAGACATTGCCTTGAGCATCCATCACACCCAGGTCGCCCGTGTGGTACCAACCATCGGCATCGATAGTGGCGGCAGTGGCTTCGTCGTTCTTATAGTATCCGAGCATCACGTTGGGACCCTTGGCCAAAATCTCACCGGGGACATTCTGAGGATCGTTGCTGTTGATACGTACGGTCATATTCTTGGCAGCCTTACCACAGCTACCTGCTGCAAACTCTTTCCAGTCGGCATAGGTGATGATGGGGGCACACTCGGTGGCACCATAACCTACAGTATAGTTGAAACCTACATCGTGGAGGAGGGCTTCGATCTCCTGATTGAGGGCTGCACCACCGATGATGACCTCATAGAAATTGCCACCGAAGGCCTGACGCATACCATCGCAAATCTTCTTCTTGATGCGGTCGCCAATGATGGGCACATTGAGCATGAGCTTCACCTTGGGATCCTGAATCTTGGGCAATACAGCCTTACGAACGACCTTCTCGATGATCAAGGGCACGCAGATGAGTACAGCAGGCTTGATGTCGGCCAGCGCCTTCATGAGAATGACGGGCGAAGGCATCTTAGTGAGGAAGTTGATATGGATACCAAACCAGAACTCATAGATAAACTCGAAGGCCATACCGTACTCATGCGCCATGGGAAGCATGGAGAGGATCTTGTCTCCGGGCTTGATATGGGGACTCAGCACGTGGTCGGCAAAGTCGATATTGCTCCAAATGGCACGATAGGGGATCATGACACCCTTGGAGTTGCTGGTGGTACCACTGGTATAGTTGATCAGAGCCAATTCCTCAGGCTGGTCCTCATGGTACTTGATGTGCTGGGGACGGAAGTTCTGAGGATACTTCTCACCGAAGAGGCGGTTGAGATTCTCACGGGCATAGGAGAGACCCTCATTGCGAGAGAGAAGCAGTCCGTAGTCGGTGAAGGAGAGGGCACCCTGAAGAGCGGGCATAGCCTCGGCATCGAGCTTCTCCCAGATCTGGTCCTGAACGAAGAGGAGCTTGGTCTCGGAGTGGTTGATGATATCCTGAATCTGGCCGGGGTGGAACTCATTGAGGATGGGCACACACACGGCACCATAGGTAAGGATGCTGAAGAATGCGGCACCCCAACGGGCTGAGTTGCGGCTACAAAGCGCTATACGGTCTCCCTTCTGGATGCCAGCCTGCTCAAATACGATGTGCATCTTCTCGATGACACGCGCTACATCCTTATACTGATAGGTGTAGTCACCATAATCCGACATGGAGTTCATGTCCCAATGCTTGACGATACTCTCGGCAAACATTTTATTAAGACTCTGCATTTCCATCTTTCTCTATCTATCTATAGTTATTAAATATATGCTCTTGATTAGTATTGCACAAAATTACTGCTTTTTGTGCAATCATGCAATAGAAATGGCGATTTTTTTCACACAATGGGTATAAAATGTGTAAAATCAGGCCAAATTCGGGTACAAAAAAGGTGGCCTACAAGCAAGCCACCTAATTATATAGAGTATAACATGAAACTCAATTGTCAAGAAAAGGGACATGTGAATAGCCTTCGACAGCCCATCCTGTCCTTTTCCAGAACGGTCTTAGTAAGCAAACATGGGATAAGACTTCATGGTCTCGTTGACCTCTGCCTTTACAGCTGCGATAACCTCGGGATTCTCGGGATCGTTGAGCACGCGCTCGATCCAAGCTGCAATCTGGATCATGAGATCCTCCTTGGCACCACGGCTGGTGATGGCGGGCGAACCAAGACGGATACCACTGGTCTGGAATGCACTACGGGTGTCGAAGGGAACCATGTTCTTGTTGGCAGTAATGTCGGAAGCTACCAGAGCCTTCTCTGCTACCTTACCGGTCAAGTCGGGATACTTGGTGCGGTGGTCAACGAGCATAGAGTGATTATCAGTACCACCACTTACGATGTGGAAACCACGCTTCATCAACTCGTCTGCCAGTACGGCTGCATTCTTCTTCACCTGCATAGCCCACTCCTTGAACTCGGGAGTAAGAGCCTCACCGAAAGCAACGGCCTTGGCTGCAATGACATGCTCCAGAGGACCACCCTGCTGACCGGGGAATACGGCACTATTGAGCAGAGCTGACATCATCTTGATCTCACCCTTAGGAGTCTTCTTACCCCAGGGGTTGGGGAAGTCCTTACCCATGAGGATGATACCACCACGAGGACCACGGAGAGTCTTATGTGTAGTAGAGGTAACGATGTGTGCATACTTCACAGGATTGTCGAGCAGACCAGCTGCAATCAGACCGGCAGGATGTGCCATATCGATCATGAGGAGTGCACCTACCTCATCAGCTATCTTACGCATACGCGCATAGTCCCACTCACGGCTGTAAGCACTACCACCACCGATGATCAACTTGGGCTTGCACTCCTTGGCCAGACGCTCCATCTCATCATAGTCTACACGACCGGTCTCCTTGTTGAGCTGATAGCCTACGGGCTTATAGAGGATACCGCTGGTGTTGACGAGCGAACCGTGTGAAAGGTGACCTCCGTGATCGAGGTTCATACCCATGAAGGTGTCGCCAGGATTGAGTACAGCCAGCAGAACGGCTGCATTGGCCTGTGCACCGGAGTGGGGCTGTACGTTGGCATACTCTGCGTCAAAAAGTTTACAAACGCGATCGATGGCCAACTGCTCCACCTTGTCCACTACCTCACAACCACCATAGTAGCGCTTGCCGGGATAACCCTCAGCATACTTGTTGGTGAGGCATGAACCCATAGCCTCCATAACCTGAGGGCTTACTGAGTTTTCACTGGCGATAAGCTCGATACCACGAGCCTGACGCTGATGCTCTTCCTCGATGAGAGCAAAGATTTCGTTGTCTCTTTTCATAAATCTTTTACCTTAATAGATTTTATTTAATATTATCCTTACAATATTCGATTGATCACGGTCTCTATCCATCACTTGGTGAACTTTACCTCATCGAGCGACTGCTGCGTGTTGCAGTAGTGACAGCAGAGGGTACCATTGGCGGGATTGACCACACGGAAGTGGGTACGCATGGGCTCGTTGTTGGTGATGCACTTGGGGTTCTTGCAACGGATGATGCCGATGAGCTCATCGGGTAGGGTGACGGTCTTCTTCTCCACGATCTCATAGTCCTTGATGATGCAGAGAGACACGTTGGGAGTGACGGCTGCAAGCTGGTTGAGCTCCTCGTCCGTAAAGAACTTATTGGCAATCTTGATGATGCTCTTGCGACCCATCTGCTTGCTCTTGAGGTTGAAACCAACAGTCACCTCACTGTGTACATTCTCCAGATGAAGGAGGTTGACTACCTCAAAAATCTTGTGAGAGGGGATATGGTCGATGACAGTACCATTCTGGATGGCAGCTACCTGAAGTGTTTCGTTCTTCATTTTTCTAATTCGTTGAATTATGAACTACGAATGGGGGATTAATTGTTCTCAATGATGGTCTGGTCGGCCAGCACCTCTTCCAGCGTGATACCAAGGGCATCACAGATGAGGGCCTGACGGGCAAAGAGGCCATTGCCAGCCTGCTGGAAGTAGTAGGCATAGGGGGTCTCGTCGATGCTGTACTCGATCTCGTTGACACGAGGCAGAGGATGCAGGATCTTGAGGTTGTCCTTGGCCTTCGACAGCAAGTCCTTGCGCAAGAGGTAGCAGTCCTTCACGCGCTCATACTCCATGAGGTCAGAGAAGCGCTCACGCTGTACACGAGTCATGTAGAGGATGTCGGCACCCGAGATGGTATCGGCATCGAAGTCTTTATGCTCCACATACTTGATGTTGTGATCCTTGCAGTACTGCTTGTAGTACTCGGGCATGGCAAGCTCATCGGGAGCGATGAAGTGGAAGGTGGGATTAAAGTGGCGCATGGCCATCAGGAGGCTGTGTACCGTACGGCCATACTTGAGGTCACCTACCATGTATATCTGCAAATTGTCCAGTGTGCCCTGGGTCTTCCAGATGCTATAGAGGTCGAGCATTGTCTGAGATGGATGCTGGTTTGCTCCATCACCGGCATTGATGATAGGCACATCTGTAACTTCGCTAGCGTAGCGTGCAGCACCTTCGAGGAAATGACGCAT
>JAZLII010000233.1:0-20056 GCA_045617275.1 Bacteroidaceae bacterium | reverse complement strand
GAGCGTTACGGTGCCCATGCTGTCGTAATAGCTACCGGAGGTTACGGAAATACATATTTCCTCTCTACCAACGCTATGAACAGCAACGGTTCCGCCGCATGGCAGTGTCATAAGAAAGGTGCTTTCTTCGCAAATCCCTGTTTTGCCCAAATCCACCCTACCTGTATTCCTGTCCATGGCGAGCAGCAGTCCAAACTTACCCTTATGTCCGAGTCTCTGCGTAACGACGGACGTATATGGGTTCCCAAGAAGATGGAGGATGTACTCAAACTCCGTAAACATGAAATCAAACCTTCCGATATAGCTGAAGAGGATCGTGATTACTATCTCGAGCGCCGTTATCCCGCCTTCGGTAACCTCGTTCCCCGCGACGTGGCTTCACGTGCTGCCAAGGAGCGTTGCGACAAGGGCTTCGGTGTCAACAACACCGGTCTGGCTGTCTTCCTGGACTTCTCTGAGTCCATCCAGCGTCTCGGCATCAACGAGATCCGTCAGCGCTACGGCAACCTCTTCGATATGTACGAGGAGATCACCGACGTCAATCCCGGTGAGCTGGCACAGACCGTAGACGGCGTGGACTACTACAAGCCCATGATGATCTTCCCCGCCATCCACTACACCATGGGTGGTGTATGGGTAGACTACGAGCTCCAGACCTCTATCCCCGGTCTGTTCGCTATCGGTGAGTGCAACTTCTCCGACCACGGTGCCAACCGTCTCGGTGCTTCCGCTTTGATGCAGGGTCTGGCCGACGGTTACTTCGTACTTCCTTATACCATTCAGAACTACCTGGCAGACCAGGCCATCTGGCCCCGCCTCTCTACCGACCTGCCCGAGTTCGAGGCTGCCGAGAAGGCTGTCAGCGACGAGATCGATCGCCTGATGGGCATCCAGGGTAAGCGCTCTGTAGACTCCATCCACAAGGAGCTCGGCCACATCATGTGGGAGCACGTCGGCATGGGTCGTACCAAGGAGGGTCTTGAGGAAGGCCTCAAGCTCCTGAAGGCTATCCGCAAGGAGTTCAACGAGAACCTCTTCATCCCCGGCACCAAGGAAGGCCTCAACGTAGAGCTCGACAAGGCTATCCATCTGCGCGACTTCATCCTCATGGGTGAGCTCGTAGCTTACGACGCCCTCCACCGTGAGGAGTCTTGTGGTGGTCACTTCCGTGAGGAGCACCAGACCGAGGAAGGCGAGGCTAAGCGCGACGACGAGAACTTCTTCTACGTAGGTTGCTGGGAGTACCAGAACAACGACGAGACCGCTCCCGAGCTCATCAAGGAGCCTCTCCAGTACGAGATCATCAAGGTACAGCAGCGTAACTATAAGAACTAATTAAGACCCCCCATCCCCGACTTTTGAGACAAGTCAAAAGTTAGAGGGAGAAAGGAACCACAACATTATTATTAGAATATTATGGCAAAAAATATTTCAGTAACAGTTAAGTTCTGGAAGCAGAATGGTCCTAAGGATAAGGGTCACTTCGATACCCACGAATTGAAGAATATTCCAGACGATACTTCATTCCTCGAGGCCCCCGACATCATGAACGAGGAGCTCATCAACGAGGGTAAGGAGCCTTTCGTGTTCGACCACGACTGCCGCGAGGGTATCTGCGGTATGTGCTCACTCTACATCAACGGTACTCCCCACGGTAAGACCGAGCGCGGCGCTACCACCTGTCAGCTCTACATGCGTAAGTTCAACGACGGCGACACCATCACCGTTGAGCCCTGGCGCTCAGCCGGCTTCCCCGTCATCAAGGACTGTATGGTAGACCGTACCGCCTTCGACAAGATCATGCAGGCTGGTGGCTACACCACCGTACGTACCGGCCAGGCACAGGACGCCAACGCCATCCTCATCTCCAAGGAGGCTGCCGACGAGGCTATGGACTGCGCCACCTGCATCGGTTGCGGTGCTTGCGTAGCAGCATGTAAGAACGGTTCGGCTATGCTCTTCGTAAGCTCTAAGGTAAGCCAGTTCGCACTGCTTCCTCAGGGCCAGGTAGAGGCAGCCAAGCGTGCTAAGGCCATGGTGGCTAAGATGGATGAGCTGGGCTTCGGTAACTGTACCAACACCCGTGCCTGCGAGGCAGTCTGCCCCAAGTGCGAGTCTATCGCCAACATCGCCCGCCTCAACCGTGAGTTCATCTGGGCTAAGCTGAAGGACTAAGGTCGGCGTAAGCCAACCGTCCTAAGGCGGCAAGCTGAAGGGCTAATGGTCGGCGCAAGCCAACCGTCCTAAAGCGGCTAAGCTGAAGGACTAAGGTCGTAAGTACCTTATATAATAAAAAGGATTCCTCTGCCTGCAAGGGTAGGAGAATCCTTTTATTTTCTTCTAACCCTTCATGTAATGGGCTAATGTGTTGCAAATCTGTGTGTTAATAGTAACCGACCCTTCACCGACCCTTCACCAACCCTTCACCTGCCTTTCACCAAAAAACAAAAGAATGCAACTTTTGTGGCAAGAAACCTGCAATATTTTGCGTGCCTTTGCGTATATATAGGTAGAACGACTGAAAATGGAGCGGCAGAAGGACGATAGGCAATGGCTGGAGGCAGTTCGTGGCGGAAGCGACGAGGCTTGCCGGGAGCTCGTGCAACGCTATGGCGGCATGGTCTTTACCGTCATTGCCCGGATGGTCCCCCAGCGCGAGGATGCCGAGGAACTCTACCAGGACGTATGGGTCAAGGCCTTCGGGAACATCCGTTTGTACGATTCACAGAGATCCTCGCTGGCCACCTGGCTGGAGCACATTGCCTACACCTCGGCCGTCAGTCATCTGCGCAAGCGGCATCACTACGTCTGCTACCTGGACGAACAGTTGGAGAAGCTGGATGTCGGTGAAGCGGAAGACGAGATGATGCAGAGCGAGGAAGACGCCATCATAGACCGTCTGCTGGAGGCTGTCCACCTTCTGCCCGTAGAGGAACAGTCCCTCATCTCCATGTTCTACTACGACGAACTGTCGCTCAAGGAAATAGCCTTCGTCACCGACTCCCTGCCCAGCACCGTGGCATCGAGACTGTGTCGCATCAGGAATAAGTTGTACAAATTAATTAATAAGGAGGGTAAGCGATGAGAGAGATTGAGAAAATGCAGCATAGGGACAAGGCTCTGCGTGAAGCCGTCCGTCGCAGCCAGGCAGAATTGCCCCCAATGCCGGCAGACCTGAACGACCGACTCTTTGGTCGTCTTGAAGCAACCCGGCCGAAGCCTCGTTATCTCCGTAGGGCCGGCATCGTTGCTGCCGTGGCGGCCCTTTTCCTATTGGTGTTCTTTGTGGGTAGACAGAAGGACGAAGGTAAACCGCAACTGGCTAAGAAAATTGATGCGCCCGGCGTTCCTTCAGCTACAACCGAATCAACTGCTTCCAGTAAAGAGTCCGGCGAAAGTCCGACGGATACCACCCTGCTGCCTCCTGCCGTGCTTCCCGCCCCTCATGTTGACATTGCAAGACCCGTTCTTCGGGAGAAAACCCTTGCACAGGCGGAGCCTGCCGATGAACAGGCGGTGAGTGCACCATCAGACCTCGCGGTAACCGCCAAAGAACCCATAGAGCCCGTCATGGATACTCGTCTGGAAACACCCTCCACCGTTCGTTCCGAAGGCACCCTTCATCGCATATCCGATTGGGAATCCTTGGCCCAGTACTATGTGGCGACTGTAGATGAAGTACCTCGTTACCTGGGGTGGTACGAGGAGTTTGACAACTTCCTTTTGCGTAACCTCATCTATCCCGAGGCCGCATTGAGGGATAATGCCCAGGGTGAGGTGTTCGTCTTGGGTATAGTCGAGGTGGATGGCAACCTCTCCGATTGCAGGACGCTGATAGAACCGCATCCTGCCTTGGGCAACGAAGTGTTGCGGGTCGTGAAACACATGCGCTTCACCCCGGCACAAAAGGACGGCAAGGCCGTACGATCCTATTATGGTTTCTGTATTGACGCCGAGATTGGTCCCAACGGCGGCGTCTTCAAGCCCCGTCACACCGGATATAATACTTTAGCCGACATTTCATCATTCGTCCGATAACTCCTATTAACTCCCGTTAACTCCTTAGTAGTAAACAAGTATAAATTTGAATAACACCATGAAGCGGATTCTATCAACAATCTCCCTCTGCCTGCTGGCCTGCCTGACCGTATTGGCCCAGTACAAGGGCGTATCTGTCCTCGACCTTGAACTGAGGAATTCGGAGAACATCACCCATGTCAACATCTATATGGCAGACAGGTACTTTCACTTTGCCGACCGTGCCAAGCCCGTGGCGCAGGTGCCTGTCAAGGATGGCCGCATACACTACGAGGTGATGCTGGACCGTCTCGCCGGCGTCCGTTTCCGCTGTGTGGATGCCGACGGCAAGGAAGAGAGCAGGAGGCATTCCATCTTCGTCGTACCCGGGCAGAGCTATTCCCTGAGCCTGTTCCCAGACCTGATAGCCAACAGCGACGGCGACATCTTCAACCGCGGTTGCAGGAAAGAACGGTGCTTGAATGTCGTGCGCCAGAAGACCCGCTGGAAATCGCCCTACCTGCCCAAGATCAAGGGGAATGTGTGGCAGGAGCCCCAGCAGGAAGATAATGGCAGTACCGGCCTGGATATACGCGAGGTGTATTTCGGTGACCAAGAAACCGTTGTGAGAGTCTATCATAACGAGGGGTACAGCAACCTGCTGGACAAGGAAGACTACCTGATCGACGAGGCCGGCAACCACTACAAGCTACTGCGCCCCATCCTGGGAGGATTTCACTACGACCAGGATGTTGAGGTAGGTGTCTATGGTGGCTATTATGCCTTTGAACCCCTGCCCAAGTACACAAAGCGCTTTGACCTTTGCAATTACTATCATGGCAAAATTAGGAATATCCACCCGGCTACCAAGCCTGGCAAGCCCAACTTCAGCATCACCGTCACCGATGCCCCGGAGATTGAAGGGACGGGGTGGATCCTGCGTCTGCGCGACGACCTGCAGTCATTCCATTACACCCAGATAGCCGACCTCCCCGTTGACAAAAACGGCCGGCTTACCTACGAGTTCCACCTGGACAAACCTTGTATGATGGATCTCCTGTCCACTTCGCCCGACGGTCGTGTCGGTGACATCCACATCTGGATTCCTGCCGTTCCCGGATGCCATGCCGACGTCACCGCCAAGAAGCGCGGTTACGAATGGACCGGCACTGGGTTCTACAAGGAAGTGGACGAGGCCAGCGCCTATGCCGATAGCGTCAGGCAGAACCGCAGCCGACAGGAGTACATACCCCTGCTTCGCCGCTATCTCTACAATCACGCCCAGGAGCAGGGCTGCCTCTTCTACTATTACCGAACCGACCTGCTGCCCATCTCAGAGGTCAAGGAGATATTGCCCAAGGACGCTCTGGCCACCCCCTTCGGACAGCTGTTCACGGGGAGGGATGGGCGATAAAAGTCAATTATTGATAAATAAATGTTTAATTGGTGAAAATTAATGTTTAAAAAATAATACCGCATCGGTACTAATCTTCAATTTTAAATTTATGATAAGAATATTATCCGTAATCATCCTCTCCCTGTTGACCAGCCTGACCGTGCTGGCACAGGATCGTCCCGAGCCCTTCACCATCATGGGCTACAGCGAGCAGAACGACAAGGAACTGAGTGAAAAAATGTTTGAAGGCACACGCATGCATTTTCTGGAAATGCCCTCCATGATGGGTGAGTTGTCACTCTGCTACAGCCTGGTGGACCAGCAACTCATCGCCAAAAGGATGTACCGCTCCATTACCGAGAGACGTGGCTATCCTCTTGACTCCATCCGTTCTGAGGTCCATCGTCTGCCCGTGGCCGACAACGTGGAGGAACTCATCAACGACATGCTTGGTGCTGCCGTGGGTTGTGCTGCGCCAAAGGCCTACGATGACGGCAGCATTACGCTTGACGGCACTACGCTCTATCTGTTCTGTGGCGAACGGAAGGCCAAGATAAGCGGCCACGGCGAGCGTTGCAAACGGCTCTCCGACCTGCTGTATGAGATCTACAAGGCCGTTAGGGAAGAGTCCCCGGAACAACTCAAGGCTCTCGTTCCCCGTATCGAGGCCATGAGGCGTGAGTTCCGTGGCATACGCTTTCCGGCTGACTACTACACCCCTCAGACGCAACATTTCACCAAGGTGCCACAGGGCTATGTTGAGGAAACAGCCGTACTGTCCTTCTTCCGCATGGCCATCAACCTGAATGACACCGTGGTGACCGCGAAGCATGATCGTGACAGCTCTGACGCGGCACGCAAGAAGAGCGATGCCCACGTCAGCCGGCTCCTTGCCCAGTACGGCAAGGGGTGGGAGGAACTGGCCCACCGCCTTTACGTGGAGACCCACATCCTGGACGAGATGCGTCATCCCCTCACCATCGAAGTCGTATCCGAAGACCAGCCTGTTACGCTGGATTGCGGCGGTGGATTCACCATCAAGATGCCCGAATCCCAGATCGCACCCGAACGGCTCGCCAAGTACCTTGACGATCTCGACCGTCTGATGTCCGACGATACCCGGATTCCCCTCGCAAAACACTACCTTTACGACAAGGAGAAGGGCTGGAGATAGGAAAAGACTGCCTTATCCCGCAAAAAATGACGCCTGCATTTGGACGTTTCGCCATGTTTCCCTACTTTTGCCGTCAAATTCAAAACACACAACGCCATGAAACGAATCCTCACAACCATTACCCTCTGCCTGCTGGCGGCCACAAGCGTCTATTCACAACATACGGAAGCCGGAGAGCCCGATATCAAGGTGGGGCGCCTTACCACCATGTCGCCCATACATGGGAACGGCTGGGAGCAGAAATTGGTGGATATCTACCGCTTCGAGGGCGACGGACGGACATCTGCCGATGATTACAATGTGACGCACAAGGCACCCTGCCACAAGAGTCTCTACATCAACCACGGCGAGATCTACCCTCAGCATAGTTTTGCCATAGAGCCGGAGGAATCGTCGCTGATAAGCTTCGAGTATGCCGATTGGCCTAAGCTTGAATTCAAGGCCACGCCTGTCAAGGTTCCCCAGGAACTGGCGGACTCCCTCTACCTGCTCAATTGGATGGCCGTCTACAGTTCTGCCTATCAGGAGGAGCAGCACATGTTCCTCGATGGTGGCTATGCGCTCTTTGTGCATGGGGACAATGCTGCAGAGGTTCACACCCCGTGCCAGTCGGCCGACGAGCACCTTTCCTTGCTCGTCAAGACCTTCGGCGAGATCAATCGTACCTTGTACCAGCAGAAGTACGATCAACTTCCTTCCTTCATCCCCACCGTCAACCGTCTCCTGGCCCACTTCCGCCAGCTCCTGCCCCGGGACGTGTACCGCAGGATGAAGTGAAGTCCTTGGCTCTCCCCACCCGGATAAACGTCACGCTTCCCAAGAAAGATGGCCGCCCCATGACGCAGGAAGAGGCTTGGGAATACATCAAGTCCAATCACCTGATTCCTAATCCGTAAATCCGCACCGTTCAGCGGCTCTGCCGATGCTCTTCGTAAGCTCTAAGGTAAGCCAGTTGGCTCTCCTCCCCCAGGGTCAGGTGGAGGCTGCTAAGCGTGCCAAGGCAATGGTTGCCAAGATGGATGAGCTGGGCTTCGGTAACTGTACCAACACCCGTGCCTGTGAGGCAGTCTGCCCCAAGTGCGAGTCTATCGCCAACATCGCCCGCCTCAACCGTGAGTTCATCTGGGCTAAGCTGAAGGACTAAGGTCGGCGTAAGCCAACCGTCCTAAAGCGGCAAAAAATATGCATCCCGTAGCACACAATGCTGCGGGATGCTTTTTTTATATTCTCTTTCGCTCAACTCTCATCGCTCAACGCCTCCCCTGCCATGTACATAGGGTGGTGCGGGTCGGTCGATGGATTGGTGAGATAGCCTCGGGCCACCAGTTCGTGGAGACGCTCGCTGGCACGCTTGGGAGTCAGGTCGAGTCGGGAGGAGAGTATCTTGGTGGAGATGGCTTTTCCTGTGTTTTCAGGGGCGGCGAAATACTGTCGCACGGTGTCGACCACCTGTGGCCAGTCGTCGTTCTGATTCTTCTTGTTTCGGGTGCGTCGGAAGGTGGCGTTCTGTCGTAGTTCTTTCAGCAGTTGCTTGTCGGGTCTGTATTCCACGCTCTTTACCCCTATACTGCCTCCTCTCACGTCCTCTGGGGCCTTGACATGGTCTGGACAGCTGAGCGTCATTCTGAAGCCTCCAAGGCCATTTATTTGCACAAATTTCCCTTGGGCCAGTTCGTTGCCCACGATATCGGTGAAGTTCTCTAGCACGGCTCGCAGTGACGGGACGTCCAGCTTGGTACGTCTGGAGAGCAGTTCCAGCATGTCCTCCATGCTCTCCTTGCCGTTGTCGGCCAGTCGGGCATGCATGTACTTTCCGCCTTTGGGAGAGGCGGAAGGATTGTGGTAGAGTTCGTAGCGGCAGGTGTGTTTATCCATGGTGTTTTGAGGTTATGAGGTTGTTAGGTTACGAGGTTATGAGGTTTTGAGATCGCTTCGCTTTTCGGCTATTCAAAGTAACGACTTTTTGGCAAGACTTCCAAATTTTCCTGCGAAAAAAAGTTTGATTTTGTAGTTTCACAGTTTCACAGAAAGACAACTTGAATGGTTTTAGTGTTTTTATTCAAGTCACGAATTACCATAAATCGTCACGAATTGATTCATAAATCTCTTTAACCCGAGTTGAAGTGAGAAATTCCTGTTATTTCTGTCTTACTTACAACTTTTTTTTCTTATTTTGCGTTACAAAAGCCCGCCTTGTTCGTTATATATCCAGAAACATACAATTACTAACCTATGAGCAACCATTCCTTGGTAAAAGCCTTCCTGCATCTGTCCGACAGATTGCGCGGTAAGCAACCTACCGTCATGCGGCAGGATGCCGAGGATGTCTTGATGGAGGCTTTCTGCCGCCTGTGGAACAGGAAAGAGTTGACTGACCAGGACGCGGGACGGTTGCTCTACACCACGACGCGACACATAGGCGTGGACCAGCAACGACGGCAACGACGGCATCCGCAGGTACCCCTGCCACCCGACCTGGAGCATCGGTCCGATGACGAAGGGTATGAGTCAGAGTTGGATGAACGGTTTAGGACAGTGGAACGCATCGTAGACGAACAGCTGACCGCCTCCCAGCGAACCATCTTCCGAATGAGGGAGTTCGAGGGCAAGTCTTTCGACGAGATTGCAAAGGAGATGGGCCTCACGGAAACGGCTGTCAGGATGCAGCTCTCCAGGACGAGAAAAAAGATACGGGAGGCGTATCAGAAGTTAAACGAAGAAAATTGTAGGCATGGAAAAAGATAAAATGATAATAGAGGAGCTGAACTCGTTGCAGGAACGGTACTTTGATGCTTTGTGCACGGAGCAGGAAGAGGAACGCCTGCGCCAGTTGCTCACCCTGCCCGAGGCCCGGGACGGACGGTACGACGAGGTACGCGCCGTGATGTCATACGCCGCCATGGGAAGGCGGCATGAGCAGGCAAAATGCGACACGGGTAATATGCATTCTGCACACCATTGGCCCCGTCGCCTGGCTGTTGCCGCAGCCGTCGTGGGCCTGGCTGTGGGCAGCCTGCTGCTCCTCCAGCGCAGGACGGACCAGCCTGCCGAGACCGGGAACGTCTGCTATGCCCATGTCAACGGCGAATATGTAACTGATCAGGAACAGGTGCAACTACAGATGGATGATGCCCTGGCCCAGATGTTCGGAGAATAAGGAAGGTTGGACGCTTCCGAAGCCAATTGTGCATTGTGAATTATGAATTGTGCATTATGAAAAGACTATTGCTAACTTTAGGATTCCTGTTGCTGGCAGTCCACGGACTGCTGGCCCAGCAGCTGCGGATAGACCGGGTCTTCCAGCAGTACAGTGTGCAGGAGAATGCCCGGGAAGTGGTGATGTCCGGCAAGACCGTGAAGAAGGACTACCGCATCACGCTGTTCCACAGCCTTGACCTGTCGAAACCCTCAGCCCGGGAAGTGGCTGATGTGGAATCGGCCGTAGAGCACGACACGCGTAAGACCCTGGAACGGGAGGAAAAACGCAGTCGCGAGGGACAACTCCTGAGTGGCTTTTATGCCTTGAAGGGAATGAAGAAACTGCGCCGCTACATCTTCTACCGGCGTAGTGCCGACAAGGTGTCGGTGATCTACATTGAGGGCAGAGCCACGATGAAGGAGATGAAGAGTATGTTCAAGAAGTAAGACACCTAAATTGAGAATTGAAGATTCTTTTGAAGTCATTTTAAATACTATAGTATACAATGAAGAACACCATATTGTTATCAGCCATACTGTTGCTTTGTATCCTGCTCTCCCCCATGTCTCTCCAGGCACAGGTTGTAGAGTATGACGAAGGGGACTGGGACTTCTCCCAACTGACGGACAGCACCCGCGGCAAACTGCCCAATTCGCTGGAAGCCTGGAAGACCCGACTGGAACTCTTCGGCAGCAACATCCCGCAGGAAGAGGTATTCGTACACATGGACAATACCTGCTACTTCCTGGGCGATACCTTGTATTATAAAGCCTACGTGAGACGGTCGGACACGGGTCGGCTGACCGACCTGAGCCACGTCCTCTATACCGAACTGTGGAACCAGGACGGCTATCTGGTTGAGCGCCAGCAGATACGACTGAACCAGGGACAGGGATTCGGTTCGTTCGTCCTGCAGGATACCCTCTATGCCGGCTACTACGAACTGCGTGCCTACACCCGCTGGCAACTCAACTGGGGCGAGTACCAGCACGATCACACCCCCTACGCCGAGGAGTTCTTCCTGACCCGCAAGATGGCCAAGGAATACTACCGCGACTACGAGAAGCTCTACTCGCGCATCTTCCCGCTCTACAACAAACCCGAGGAGCCCGGAGCCTACAACCACGACATGACCACCCGACCCATGCGCCGGTACTTCCGTACCGACGTGAAGAAGCCCGATCCCATAGTGACCTGCTATCCCGAAGGTGGTGTGATCGTTGAGGGAACGGATGCCCGCGTAGCCTTCGAGGCCAACGAGGAGGACGGCGAGCACATCAGCGGAAGGATGACCCTGACCACAAGTCGGGGCGATACAGTAGTGACGGCCCATACCGAGAATCGTGGCCGTGGCACCCTGGAGTTCCACTACGACCCGGATGTCCGCTACCGGCTGGTGTTCGTCAGTGACAGCGGTGAGGTCATCAAGGCCAAGTTGCCCGATGCCGAACGGGATGGCTGCGCCTTGCGCTGCGAGGTGGTGGGCGACAGTGTGCATATCACCATGCAGCCCCGTGGTACGGCAGCCCACGAAACGTTGGGCCTGACCGTCATGACTGGCGGTGCCTTGCGCTACTTCCGCAAGTTTGCGGCGATGAACGACGAAGATGAAAATGAAAACTCTCTAAACCATAAACCTTTACCCATAAGCCTTAACCTCTCCACCGACTCCCTCCCCTCGGGCGTGGCACAGTTCACCGTGTATAATGCCCAGGGCCGTGTCTACAGCGACCGTTTGCTCTTCATTCGCCACAACGACCTGGAGCGTTCGCAGGTTGGCTTCTCTGGCATGAAGCACATCTACAATCCCTTCGACAGCATCCATGTCGCTGTGGATCATCCCCAGGCCGCCGGTAGCACCATTTCCGTAGCCGTTCGTGACGCAGCCTATTCCGAGTACCTCTACGACAGCAGCAACATGCTCACCGAGATGCTCCTGTGCAGTCAGATTAAGGGTTTTGTGGAGCAGCCCGACTATTACTTCGAGCAGGACGATGTCGAGCACAACCGCCACCTCGACCTCTTGATGATGGTGCAGGGCTGGCGACGCTTCAACTGGCTCACCATGGCCACGCCCGGCCTTTTCCAGTTCAACCATCCGGTGGAGACGCTCACGCCCATCCTCTACGGTACGGTCAGTGACTACTTCACACCGGAGAAGGAAGGTGTCAGGGGCTTTGGCGGAAGTTTCTACAACCAGGAAGACCTCTATGACTACTCCCGTCCCAACGGTGGACGCGGATTCTACCAGCGCAGCGGAGTAGGCGTGGGTGCCGTACCTACTTTGGGAAAGGCCGCCGAGATTCTGGAGTACAACAGCATCTACAGCCAGTTGCATAACAAGAAGGCCAAACCCGCCGAGCAGCAGTACCTCAGCAAGGGCTACATTGACAAGGAGGTACTGGTACATGCCGAGTTCATCCAGCCCGGCACCAAGAACGGACTGGTGGGTGAGGTGGAGACGACCGAGGGCCGCTTCACCATCCTGGCTCCTTCGTTCGAAGGCATCTGCTACATGTTCCTTTCGGCCTCCGACACTACGAAATGGAAGAAGCCCCGTCACTTCCGCTATAAAGGCAGGCGCTTCAAGGTGTCGCACGAGTGGATTTCCAACGACGAGGATGCCTTGCCTGAGTTCTACGTCCGGCTCATCCCCTATTTCCCCCGCTTCGTCAAACCCTTCAGTTTCTACCATCTCCATGTGCCCCCTGCACGCGAAGGCAGTGTGCTTAGCGGTGAGATGCGCGATGATGTCTATCAGCTCCGACAGCTCACCATCCGCATGCGACATGGCGGACTGCGGGCCTTTGACATCAACGCACCGGCTTTGGTCATGGATGCCTACGATGCCTACAACGAGGTGGCCGATGCCGGCTTCACACCCGCCTATTTCTCCGGAGCCAACCACTTCGCCCAGTGGATCATGCGCAACTATGTGGGCGACATGAACCTCTACCGACCCTATAACACGTCTTCTGTCAACGAGTACTATCTGCATCTCAACGGTTTTGGTAACGGCCATAGTCGCTATGCCTCCGCCTATGGCGAACGCGAGGACTTCAATCACCTTCGCTGCCTGGACCGCATCCAGCTCTTTACCGACTACTGTCCCCGTCAGGAGGGCAGCCGCCGCTACTGGGGCAGCGACCAACCCACGGTGTCCGTCAATCTCGTATCCATGCCCAACAATTCCCAGCGCATCAGCAACCGCGACCGCCGCTACTACCTGCGCGGCTTCGCCATCTGCGAGGACTTCTATCAGCCCAACTACGCCAAGCGCCCCCTTCCCGAGGTGAAGGACTACCGCCGCACCCTCTACTGGAACCCCAACGTATCCCTGGATGCCAACGGCCATGCTGACCTCCACTTCTACAACAACTCCCGTCAGACGGCCATCACCGTCAGCGCCGAAGGACTAAGTCCCGAAGGCCAGATCCTGACCGGCATCTCCTATCCGGAGGACAGATAGGCTCCCGCCCTGGCACATGTAATGAAGTGTTTTTGCGTTAAATCAAAAGAGAAAGCTTGGAGGGGATAAGAAAAAAAGTTTGATTTTGTAGTTTCACAGTTTCACAGTTTCACAAAAAAGTCATATCTCTTAATTGAACGCAAAGACGCTGAGACGCAAAGATTATTTTTATTTCATGTTGAGTCTTAATTACTTAAAAACTTTGCGCCTTTGCGTCTCTGCGTTCAAATATTAATTTATAGAATATCACAAAAAAGCCCCCGTGAGGAGGGGGGCGGGAGGGTGGTTGCAGTGTTTGTCACACTGCAACTACCTGATAGAGATTACCTTCGCGGTTGTGCACTCGCTTCACGCCCATCTGCAGAAGAGTGTGGCCAAACTTCTGAGGATTGGAGGCACGCATCGCAGTGGGATTGTGGCGCTGGAGGCGAGTGAAGATGGTCATGGCAGAGAGTTCCTGGCAAGGCTCATCGCTCTCGGGGATACGGTAACACTGGCGGAATACGTCCTCTTCGGGCAGAACGTGGTAGAAACTGAGGTTGTCGTGCTCCACTTCGCGCTCCTCATCGTGAGTCAGGTAGCAGCGCTCACCGCGAAGGAGTTCGGCTTTGAGCTGAGCATAGAGCTGAGCATGGTCGATGGGCGACTTGTCGATCTCCTTCTCCACGTTGACGCAGAGGAAGCGACGACTGCCGGTAGGGTCCCAGAGGAGCTGGTTGCTGTTGCTGGTACCGATGAAGGAGGCCATGCGAGGCAGCATCACAAACTGGTTGGTGTACAGTCTGCGGTACTGGCAGGTCTTCATCTGGGTCACGTTCTTCAGCTTGGCCATCTTGGCTGCACCTATCTGGTCAAACTCATCGAGGTTGATCAGAGCCATGGTGCCCAGACGCTGCTCCACGTGGTTGCCTCGGGTCACATCCAGTGAGTCGGTGTAGTAGAACTCCAGTTCGGGAGGCAGCAGAGAGCGGCAGAAGGTGCTTTTGCCCAGACCCTGCTCCTGACTTACGAGGATGGGTACCAGGGCGTTGGCACACAGTTCGGCACGTCCCATCCACTGCGAGGCCATGCCCAGCATCCAGCGGTGGAAACCGTTGACAAAGGTAAGGCTCTGCGAGATGCGGTGTGCCAGGGGAGTCACACGGTCCTGACCATCCCACTCGGGGAGCGTCTCCATGTAGTGCATCATGGGATGATGGTCGGGGATGAAGTCACTGTTGAGGAAGCGCTTCACATCAGCCTCAGAGCACTCGATGTCCTCTGCCTGCATCATTATAAATAAGGTGTTGAGTTCGCGCTTGCCGAGCACCTTGAAAGCCTCACCGGAGTCCTTCTTGCGAAACTCAGGCAGGGCGGTCAGGGTGTTGTAGCGAATCTCATAGCGCGCCATGAGGAAGTCCTGGATCTCATTGCTGAGGTCGGCGCTCAGGACGGGGTTTTCTTGTGTGTGTTTCATGGTATGTATATAAGTTAAGGGTTGTGTGGAATAATTTCCGAGTGCAAAGATACAACATTTTTTCATAATTTCCAAACATTTGAAAATCAATTCGATGAAGCCGTTTTGTCCCGCATTTTGCTCCATTCTTCACTCGTCATTTCTTGCAAACACACGTGTATGTCTGAATGGCATACCCGTGTATTCCGTTCCACCTCCACCTGTATTCCAATCCAACCCCACATGTATCACATAGAAAAATCACCCATACCCTTTGCCCATATCCACAAGCTACCTTACCGCTCCTTCTTTTCTCCTACCAACCTCTCCTCTTTCCCCCTCTTTTTTCTCACTTCTGTGAAAGCGTGAAACTGTGAAACTACAAAATCAAACTTTTTTCGGAAGGAGGCCAGAGTGGAGTATGGCATCGTGATGGTAGCAGGCTCGAAGAGCCGTTTCTCCGACAAACGACATACGACAAACGAACACAGAGAGAGGGGGGGAGGGGTGGAAATATCCACAACTTTTGGAAGTTATCTTTTTTTGTCCTATCTTTGCAAAGCAATCGTTGCAAAACTGCACATACAGATCGACCAAGACATGAATCTACAGAGAAGAACGATAAGAGGCTGGATGATGGCCCTGATGTGGGGATGCTTCAGCCTGATGGCACGCGCTCAGATGTTCACCAACATCCGTGCCACGCAGACCATGACCGTCAGGGCCATGGTGGAGGATGGGCAGAAGCGTATCTGGTTTGCCTCCGGCAAGTCGGTCTATCGATTTGACGGGGAGGAGATACTGACCTATACCAATGAGGTGCTCGACCGGCTGGGGGCTGTTAACAGCATAGCTCTCTCCTCTGACCAGCTGCTTGTGGGCAGTGAGCGCGGCATGGCTGAGATGTCGCTCAAGGACGGCTCCTGCCGGATGGTGGAGGAGCTGGCGGGGCGCAATGTGCGAAGCGTGCTCGTGGCCGGCGGTCATGAATGGGCGGGCACGGACAGCGTGCTCTACAGGGATCGACAGCCCGTGGGGGAGCCTATGGGCGTGGAGGCTCTCTGCCCGATGGATGAGGGGGTGCTGGTAGGTACCAGGGCGGGGGTCTTGCGCTTGAACTCGGACGGCACGGTGGCCGAACAGATGCTGTGGGACAATCCTGCGGATGTGGTCAGCCTGTCTGTGGACACCTCGGGCGACATACTCATGGGCACGGTCTTCGGCCTGGTCGGCCTGGACAGGCATCTGAAGAAGATGACCCGGAACCTGCTGTTTGCTCCCGTGGTGAAGTGTGCGATGCGCGACCCCAGAGGTGTGCTGCTGATGGGGTGCGACGGCGGACTGTATGAGTGTCTCGACCTACCGGAGCACATACGCCATGATGCACGCGACCCCCGCTCGTTTGCCGGCAACGTGGTGTGGTGCATGATGAAGGACCATGCCGGCAACCTGTGGATAGGCAGCGACAATGGTCTCTCCGTGATGACCTACGACCAGAGCTTTGCCATATACAGCCTGGCCTCGATCACTGAGAGCGGGCAGGGCAATCAGATATACTGCATGCACATGGACAGCAAGGACCGCCTGTGGATAGGCGGTACGAACGGCATAGTAAGGGTGGAGAACTTCGGCCGGAACAATCAGCACCATGTGTGGTATGAGAGGGACAATGCAGACGGCCGGCTCCCTCACAATCGCATACGTATGTTTTACGAAGACCCGGTGTGGGGTATGTGGGCCTGTACGGACGGTGGCCTGCTCCACTACGACGAGGAGACGGAGCTGTGGCTGAGATGTGCCATCCCCGAGGACCTGCACAACTGGGTCTACAGCGCGAGGCGCGAGGAGGATGCCCTCGTGGTCAATACCTTTGACGGGGTGTACCGACTCACCATAGACGATGCGACGGCTGAGGTGAGGCACATACAGCGCATCGATGCTACTCCCAGCATAGAGTATGCGTACGGGAAGATACGGCTCGGGAATGCCGAATGGTCGCTGGCACCCAATGGCCTTGTGGTAAGGAAGGGGGAGGACGTGCAACATGTGGACCTGCCCGAGAAGTTCATCTCCATATACTATCATGCCGGTGACGACAGGATCTTCCTGGGCGGAGCGGACCAGATAGCCGTCATCAAGCCAAAGACGTTTCTGCAGGGAAAAGCCCAGGGACTATGGTTTGACCCTAATGCTCGCTTTGCGGAAGAGACCGACGACAATGCGCTCTCTCGTACGATGGTCCTGGCTCTCTGCCTGGCTGTCGTGGCCCTCGTCGTGGTCTTGGTGCTCTACTTCCTCCAGCGCAGAAGGCTGCAGCTGGAGAGGGCTCGCAGACAGGCCATGCTGAAGAGTGCGGCCGACAAGATGGCTCTCCTGGAGCAGGACAATACGAGCCTGCATCAGCAGCTGCGGATGCAAAACCTGGCCATGCGTACCTATGGCGAGGAACAGGACGAGTCGGAGGAACAGATGACTGCGGACGAGGAGTACCTCCTGCGTGTCAACAAGGTCATCGAGGAGCATATCGACAATCCCGACTTCTCTGTAGCCATGCTCAGTGAGGTCATGGGAGTGAGCAAGAAGCAGCTCTACCGCAAGATCAAGCAGTGCTCCGACCAGACGGCTGTGGAGTACATCCGCAAACTGCGTCTGCAGAAGGCTGCCTCACTGCTGAGGAATCCCAGGTTTACCATCAATGAGGTGATGTACATGGTGGGCTTCAGCAATCCTTCTTACTTCTCACGCTCATTTACCTCTGAATTTGGCATGACTCCCACGGAGTACAGAAGCCGGAAGTAGGGGCGAAAAAAACAAAACCTCTGCCGTTGTGGATATGTCCTCCCGGATGCTCCACAGGGCAGAGGTTTCTACTTAACCTGATTCAATAACTAACTAATTATATATCTATCTATTTTGTGTCGTGTATCATCTGACGGCTCAATAACCAAACAGCCGCCAGATGGACTTTCATTTTGATATGTTTTATTCCTGTACGATCCAGCCGTCCTTGTCGAAGCTGAGGGGACGAACGAAGAGCTTGGCTGCACCGTTTTGATCCTTGAGGTAGGCGTGTGAGAAGAAGTAGCACTCACCGTCCCACTCGTAGGCTGAGTTGTGACCGATACCGAAGTTGGTCTCGTCGGGACCGTAGAGCAGCGTACCGCCGCCAAATGCCATCTCCTTGCCGTCCTTGTCCAGATAGGGGCCCTCTACCTTCTTGCTACGGCCGTAGACGGTCTTGTAGGTGGAGTTGGCACCACGGCAGCAGTAGTCGAAGCTCACGAAGAGATAGTAGTAGTCGCCATGCTGGAAGATGAAGGGTGCCTCGATGGCATTGGCACCAGCCTCGATGACATTGTTGCCCTCACGGGTCCAGTTCTTCTCATCGTTGGTCTCGGCCAGCGTGAGAGCACGCTCCATACGGCGTGCGATGGTGACGGGCTTGGTGGTGGGTGTCTGGAAGTCCTTCTTGTCCAGCTTGATGAGCTGGATGCCGTCCCAGAACGAACCGTAGGTCAGCCAGGGCTGTCCCTTCTTGTCTACGATGAGGTTGGGGTCGATGGCATTCCAGTTGTCTATCCTGCGGTGAGAGGCGATGACCATACCCTTGTCCTCCCAACCGAAGTCGGGCGACGTGGGGTCGAGGGTCTTGCTCACGGCATGGCCGATGGCGCTGCCGTTCTTGCCAAAGGTGGAGCAAGAGTAGTAGAGATGCCACTGACCGTTGTGATAGCTCACGTCGGGAGCCCAGGTGTGGCCGCCGTAGCCAGGCACGGTGTCGCGTGCCCACTGAGGAGTCTGCTTGAGGGCAGAAGGCTCGTTGCGCCAGGTCTCCAGGTCGTCGCTCGACATCACGCCCACGTTCATACCTGTCGTGAAGCAGTAGTAGCGACCGTCCTCGCCCTTGGCCATCACGGGATCGTGGGCGTTGGGGTTGGTGAACTCACGGTTCATCTGAGGCATACGGGGCGCACGTGCCAAGCCTTCGCCACTCACGCGAATGCGGAGCACGGTGAATGACATGGGAGCGAACTCATACTTGAATTTTTGGCCGAATTCACCGAAGTTTGTGGTCTTGGGAGCCAGCTTAGTGGGCTCGTCGAAAGTATTCTCGTCCTGTGCGTTGCCAGCGAGGGTGATGACACGGCCACGAGGCTCAACGCGCTGTGCACCGGCAATCTCAAACTCACGAGTGTAGGGCTGCTCGGTACCGTTGACCACCTTGATGACCAGTTCGCCGGTCTGCTCGTCATAACCGGTCTGGCAGAACTGACGAGTCTGCGAGAGAGGCTTGGCAGTGGTGATCTCCTTGCCGTCCACATAGAAGACGGTGGACTGAGGCTTCACCACGATCTTGATGTCATACCACTTGCCGTTCTCCACCGTCTGGCGTACCTGAGGACTCACGTTGTCGTTGGCACGGCCGTTGGTGACAGGCTGTACACAGGTGGTGCGGTTGTCCCATCCGGCGATGTTGACCACATAGCCGTTGCGACCGCGTGCGTCCATGCCGTAGTAGAGGAAGAAACCCTCGTTGCCACCGGTCTTGCGAGCCTTCAGGGTCACGGTGTAGTCATCGCCCGTGAAGCCCTGCAGCATGGCCATGGTGGTCTGCTCGTTGGAAGTCTGAGAGATCATGTCACCCTCCACCTTCCAGGTGCCGCGCATCTGATTGAAATCGGTGGGCTTGTATGAGGTCACCTTACCGTCGGCCGTGGTGATCTGGATATCCTTGTAGTCACACTGAGTGGCGTAGCTACCCAAGGCAAACTGACCAGCGGGGAAAGGCTTGCTGTCGGCGCTCGAGCTGGTCTCGCTCACGAAGACGTTGTAGGTGGGACGATTCTCAGCCGCCATCTGCTGTACATAGTAAGAGGCGCGACCGAACGTCTGGTTGCTGTTGAAATGGATGAGGTTGCAAGGCCAGTCCTTCTTGTTGACGTTCTCAAAGAGAGGTGCATAGGAAGTCATCTTCACCACGTCGCTGTTGCGCTCCATACCGAGGATGAAGGCTGCCTCGCTGATGGCAGCGAGCAGGTTGCCGCCACCTACACCTGAGTTACAAGCATACTCACCTACGTAGATATCGTGCTGGCGGGGAGCGTTGTCGAAGAGGTGGTTGTTGTTGAAGAAGAAGTTGGGGTCACGATACCAATGGGGATCCACCATGTACTCACCGGGAATCTGATCCAGCAGGCGATTGTCGTGAGCCAGGGTGTTGATGAAGATAATCTGAGGATACTCAGCCTTCAGCTTGCTGAAGATGTAGTTGAAGTGCTTCACGTACTCGGGACCTACATTCTCATTGCCGATCTCCACATACTTCAAGGGGAAAGGCTTGGGATGACCGGCATCGGCACGCATCT
>JAZLII010000232.1:0-45183 GCA_045617275.1 Bacteroidaceae bacterium | reverse complement strand
CCGCACAGATCGACATCGAGGCCTGCGAGGGTGCCGAGTACAAGTTCGTATGCGTGGCCAAGGGTGGCGGTTCGGCCAACAAGACCTACTTCTACCCCATGACCAAGGCGCTCATCCAGAACGAGGGCACTCTGCTGCCCTGGCTCGTTGAGGAGATTAAGCACTTCGGTACGGCTGCCTGTCCTCCCTACCACATCTGCGTGGTCATCGGTGGTACCTCGGCTGAGAAGAACCTCCTGACCGTGAAGCTCGGCAGTATCAAGTACTACGACTCTCTGCCCACCACGGGTGATGAGACCGGACGTGCCTTCCGTGACCTCGACCTCGAGGAGAAGCTCCTGAAGGAGGTCTACAAGATCGGCCTCGGTGCACAGTTTGGTGGTAAGTACCTGGCTCACGATGTTCGCGTCATCCGTCTGCCTCGCCACGGTGCTTCCCTGCCCGTAGGTATGGGCGTGAGCTGCTCTGCAGACCGCAACATCAAGGCAAAGAACAATGAGGACGGTATCTGGATCGAGAAGATGGATGCCAACCCCAGCGAACTGATTCCCGAGGAGCTGCGTCTTCCCGGTGAGGGTGGCAAGGGCATCGAGATCGACCTGGACAAGGGCATGGATGCCGTTCGTGCAGAGCTCTCTAAGTATCCCGTTAGTACCCGTGTCAACCTGAAGGGTACCATCATCGTGGCACGCGATATCGCTCACGCCAAGCTGAAGGCTCGTCTGGATGCTGGTGAGGGTCTGCCCCAGTATCTGAAGGACTATCCCGTGCTCTATGCCGGTCCTGCCAAGACTCCCGAAGGCTATCCCTGTGGCTCTATGGGTCCCACCACAGCAGGTCGTATGGATCCCTATGTAGATGAGTTCCAGGCCAACGGCGGCAGCCTCGTGATGATTGCCAAGGGCAACCGTGCACAGTGTGTCACCGATGCTTGCAAGAAGTATGGTGGCTTCTACCTCGGTACCATTGGTGGTGTGGCAGCCGTTCTCTCACAGAGCAGCATCAAGAGCATTGAGTGCGTAGAGTTCCCCGAGATCGGTATGGAGGCTGTATGGAAGATCACCGTAGAGGAGTTCCCCGCATTCATCCTCGTAGACGACAAGGGCAACGACTTCTTCAAGCAGCTCAAGCCCTGCGCAGGTTGCACCATCTTGTAAGAAAAATGCTTCGAGGTGTCGAGGTATCGAAACTTCGATAGCTCGAGCCTTCGGCAAGTCGATAATTCGAGACATCGATTGCTCGATGATTCGAGCCTTCGAGTACTCGAGGCCATAGTAACCCTATATGAGCCCGGCCTGGTGTCGGGCTCATATTAACATATTAAGAAGACAATGAAGGTAGAGATCATCAACGAATCCCATCACCCCCTTCCGCAATATGCCACGTCGCAGTCGGCTGGTGTGGACCTGCGTGCCAACCTCGATGAGCCCATCACGCTCCAGCCCGGAGAGCGCTGTCTTGTACCCACAGGCCTTCGCATGGCCCTGCCGGCAGGTGTGGAGGCACAGGTGCGTCCACGCAGTGGTCTGGCCTTGAAGCATGGCATCACCGTGCTCAATACGCCCGGTACCATCGATGCAGACTATCGTGGTCTCATCGGAGTCATCCTCATCAACCTGGGCCAGCAGCCTTTCGTCATCAACGATGGAGAGCGCATCGCCCAGATGGTCATCGCTCGCCATGAGCAGGCAGAGTGGCAACTCGTGGAGACCCTCTCTGAGACCGAACGAGGCGAGGGCGGCTTTGGTCACAGTGGAAAAAGATGAGGCTATCCGTTTACAAGACTATCGGTATACTTTTGCTGGTCTTGCTGCCTTCTGCCATGAAGGCTCAGCAGGACGATGAGGCTCGTCGCCGCAAGCTGTCCTATTTCTATATGGCAGCTCAGCGCGCCAAGGCTCAGGAGCGCTATGCCGATATGCTGGAGATGCTGGAGCATTGTCGTGACATCGCACCAGACGATCCGGCTACGACCTTTGAGCTGGGTGAGTTTGGCTTTTACCTCGGCAAAGACAGTGTGGGCATGGCCATGCTGGAGCAAGCTGTGAGTGCAGACCCGGGCAACCCTTGGTATCTGGAGCGTCTGGCTACGGCCTACCTCAGTCAGCGCAAGCAAGACAAGGCACTGGAGATACTCGAGAAGATGGCTTCCCTGCAGACCAAGCGTGTGGACGTCTTGAGCCAGCTTTTCATGCTATATAAGCAGATGGGGCGTACGGAGGATGTCATCCATACGCTCGATCGCATACAGACACTTCAGGGCAACAGTCTGCATATCGCCGAGCAGAAGTTCCAACTCTATCGTGACATGGGCCGACCAGATGATGCCTTCAGCCAGATGAGAGCCGTGTGCAAGGAGTTCCCCTATGATGTCAACTGCCATCTGGTGACGGCGGAGCACTACATGGAAGACGGACAGATGGACAGTGCCATGGTGTGTCTGGACAGGGCAGAGCGTATCGATCCGCAGCATGGCGGATTGCTTCTTCTTCGACTGCGCAGTGTGCTGGAGAGGGGCGATACATTGGCCTATGAGCAGCAGCGAGACTCTCTAATACTCGATGAGCAAACCGATATACAAGTTCGCTTCACTGCCTTGCGAGAGATAGCCTTGACAGCCTTGCAAGACAGTACGAAACGACACACGGCAACGGCTCTTTTTGACAAGTTGCTTGCCTCTGAAAAGGTGGAGGTGCCTTTCCTGCAGCTCTATAAGTCGTATGACGCCTATCAGCATCAAGACGATGCCAACTACATCAACCTGCCGCTTGTCCAGCGTATCCTGGAGGCAGAGCCTTCCAACTTTGAGACGCAATCCGAACTGGTACAATACTACATCAGCCAAAACGACCTGACCCACTTGCAGGAAGCCTGTCGCAATGCTTTGGTATATTTCCCCTCTGAGGTGCGTTTCCACTATTTCCTCGCCATCACCTATTTCCAGGACAACCAACTCAAGGAGGCAGAGGAGACTTTGAAGACGGGTATCCGCCAGGCAGATGAGGCCACGCCTCCTGAGATGGTGGGTACGCTCTACAGTATGCTGGGCGATGTCTGTCACTCCACAGGCCGTGAGGCAGAGGCTTTTGCTGCTTACGACTCTTGTCTGGTCTATGCACCCGACGAGGCGTCGTGCCTCAACAACTATGCCTACTACCTCAGTCTGAAAAATCAGCAGTTGGACAAGGCAGAGCAGATGAGTTACCGCGCTGTGAAGCTCCAGCCTGACAGCAAGACCTACATCGACACCTATGCATGGGTGCTCTTCATGCAGGAGGACTACACCACTGCTCGTATGTATATGGATCGCGTGGTCGATCCGGAAGCATCCGATAGCACCTTGATGGCCGATGAGGAGGTCAATCCCGTGTTGCTGGAGCATGCTGGTGACATCTATGCCCAGTGCGGACTGCTGGAGCAGGCTATGCGTTTCTGGAAGCTGGCTCTTGACAAGGCTGCCGTTGCCCAGGAGCCTGTGCCTCCCGTCTTGAAAAAGAAACTCAAGAAAGGCAAATATCTGCGGAGAAATTAGAAGCATTATTTAATAAAGATGTATAAGGAATTTAAGTTTGATCACTTATTTGATATGAAGATGAAAAGATATTTTTCGCATGCATTGTGCTTGGCGGCTCTGACGCTTCTGGCCTCTTCCTGTAGCAAGAAGGTGACGGATGCCATGAGTTCGCAGACAGGGGTGAGTGCACCGCTGGTAGAGGTGGTACAGAAGGTCAATGACAAGCGTGCCGATCTGGCACAGGTGTCTGGCCACGTGTCTCTCGACCTTTCTATGGGAAGCCAGAGTGTGAAGGTAAGCGGTGAACTCAAGATGAAGCGCAACAGTATCATCCAGCTCACCCTGCAGGCCCTGGGTGGTCTCATCACGGTGGGACGTCTGGAGTTTACGCCCAGCGATATGCTCGTGATGGACAATATGAATAAGCGCTATGTCAAACTTCCCTATAGCGAAATCCCATTCCTGCAAGAGAATGGCATCGACTTCTATGCCTTCCAGGCCTTGCTGTGGAACGAGCTCTTCTTGCCTGGTACGAAGGACAGTGCTCCCCGTGCGCAGTCTTTTGAGTGCGAACAGCAGGGGTCGGACTGGCTGCTCAAGCACCAGACGGCCCAGTTGCAACTCTCTTTCCTCACCGGTTCTTCTTCGGGCAAACTTCAGCAGACCAGCATCAAGGGTAAGGCACAGGCTCAGCGTGGCATGACGTGCGACTATCAGGGATGGGGCAACATCAAGAATGAAGCATTCCCCAATAAGATGACGGTAGGCGTGGCCTTGGGTGCTCAGAGTGTCAATGCCAAGCTGGATATCACCAAACTCCGCACGGATGACTCTTGGAAAGGCACCGCAACGAGCATCGATACTAAGAAATTCCAACAACTTACCTTGCAGCAGGTCTGGGCGGCAGTAATGAGCCTTGCCAATTAGTGTATGCCACTCATGGACAGACATTCCCTCAACTTACCATTCTCTCTTTCTCTCATGCGCAGGTCGTTCTTCCTTCTTTTCCTTTTGCTTCTTGCCCTTCCTCTGGCTGCACAGAACAGTAAGAAGGTGAAGGACTTGCAGAAGCAGCGTGACCAGTTGCAGAAGGAGGTGAAGCGCTCTCAGCAACAGCTGGAGAAGACACGCCAGAACATCACTCAGCACAAGCGTGTGAAACAGCAGATCGGAGTGAAGCTTGACCAGCATCTCGACAGCATACGGCATGCTGAGGACAGGATGGTGGAGCTGGACAGCCAGATGGTGGTGATGCAGGACCAGCTCTATGATCTCTCTGTCCAGTTGCAAGGTAAGAAAGACCACTACGCATCGGCTCTCAGGGCTGCACGTGCTTCGTCCAATGTAAGGAATCGCTCGCTTCATGTGCTCTCCGCCAAGAAGTTCAGCCAGATGTATCGTAGGGTACGCGAGACCAACTTTATGGCCGATATCTTGCGATCCTTGGGAGAGGACCTTCAGGCCAAGGAGGCAGAGCACTTGGTGCTTCAGAACAATCTGCTTACGGCCCGAGGGGAGATGAATGCGCTGATGATCAGCGTCATGGAGCAACGTCGCAACCTGGGACTGCAGCAGCGTGACGAGGAGGCTAAGATAAGCAAACTGGGCTCGGAGCAGAAAGGACTGGAAAGCCAGATATCGCGTCAGCGCAATCAGTTGGCGCAGCTCAACAAGAAGATCGATGCCGTGGTGGCTGCCGAGGTGGAGGCTGCCCGCAAGAAAGCCGAGGAGGCACGTAAGAAAGCTGCTGCCGAGGCTGCCAAGAAGAAGGGCACTACCAGCAGCAAGACCACCACAGGAAAGAGTACGAGCAGCAAGACCACCACGACTTCCGCACCTGCCGACAAGTGGCTCACGCCTGAGGAGAAGGCTCTGAATGGAAGTTTTGTACAGAACAAGGGACGCTTGCCCGTGCCCATCACGGGTAGCTATAAGTTGGGTGAGCGTTTTGGCACCTACAATGTGCCTGGCATGAAGAACGTGCAACTGGACAATAAGGGTGTCAACTATATCGGCAAACCGGGAGCTCATGCGCGAAGCGTCTTCGACGGTGAGGTGACGGCTGTGTTCCAGTTCTACAACACCAAAGGAGTGCTCGTGCGTCACGGCAGTTATATCACCGTCTATTGCAACCTCTCCTCGGTACAGGTTCAGCGTGGCCAGAAGGTCAAAGCTCGCGACAACATCGGAGCTGTGGCTGCCAATAGCGATGGTGTGTGTGTCCTTCACTTCCAGTTGCGTAAGGAGACGGCCAAACTCAATCCTGAACAGTGGATTGGTCGCTAAGTGTATGTTACTTTGAAAAAGAAAATGAGACATGGATGACAGAGTAGATGAAAGGAGAGGAGAGTTGCGAGAGGCGGTCGAACTGCTTTCGCGACTTATCAGCATACCCCGTGTGAGCCGTCAGGAGACTGAGGCTGCTGATATGCTGGAAGCCCAGATGCAGGAGTGGGGGATAGAGGTGCAGCGTACGGGCAACAATCTCTGGGAGGTGGCTCCCCACTTCGATGAGGCTCTTCCTACTTTGTTGCTCAATGCTCATATCGACACCGTCAAGCCCGTGAGTGCCTGGACGCACGACCCTCACAAGCCCCTCCTGACTCCGGAAGGAGTGCTCTACGGTCTGGGTAGCAATGACGACGGTGCTTCTCTCGTCACCCTTTTGCTTACCTATCGCAGGCTGCGCTCTGCTGAGCGTGCCTACAATCTGGTCTTCGTGGCTTCGGCCGAGGAGGAGGTGAGTGGTGCTGGTGGCATAGCCTCCGTGCTTCCTCTGCTGCCTCGTATCGATGTGGCACTGGTAGGCGAACCTACCTGCATGCATCCGGCCATCGCTGAGAAAGGACTTATGGTACTCGATGTCACAGAGCATGGCAAGGCGGGGCATGCCGCACGCAATGAAGGGGACAATGCGCTCTATCATGCAGTCGATGACATAGCGTGGTTTCGCTCTTACGCGTTTCCGAAGCAGACGGATCTGCTGGGGCCTGTCAAGATGACGGTGACTATCATCCAGGCCGGCACGCAGCACAATGTCATCCCCGACGAGTGTGTCTTTACGGTGGACGTGCGTAGCAATGAGTGCTACTCCAATCAGGATATCTATGAGCAGGTGTGTGCTTGCGTCAAAGGCGAGGTGAAGGCTCGCTCCTTCCGTCTCAACTCAAGTCGTATAGCCATGGATCATCCTCTCACACAGCGTGTCTTGCAGCTGGGCAGGAAGCCTTTCGGCAGTCCTACGCTCAGCGACCAGGCCCTGATGCCTTTCCCCAGCATGAAGATGGGGCCGGGTGACAGTTCGCGCAGCCATACGGCCGACGAGTATGTCAGGGAAGACGAACTGCTGGAAGCCTTGTGTCTCTATGACCAACTTCTCACAGGATTGCAGCTTTGATCCCGGATATGATACAAGCCTTGTGTGGCATCGGTGAAGCGACACATAGATGCGGACACGGAGGCCATACTCGCACTTTTTTGAAAAAAGCATGCGAAGTGTCATAGAAAATGCTTAACTTTGCAGAAATAGGTCACCATCCATTCATTTTCGCTTATGCTCAACACTTCACCCCTATCCGTGATGATCGCCTCTCAGGCAAAGGTGTATGGCGAACGTACAGCTTTGCGCTATCGCGACTACAACAGGAATATCTGGAAGGATATCTCCTGGAATGAGTTTGCGCGTCGTGTGCGTGCCACGTCCAATGCTCTCCTGGAACTGGGTACTGGGGTGCAGGAGAAGGTGGCAGTCTTTGCCCAGAATATGGTGGAGAACCTCTTCGTCGACTTCGGTTGCTACTCCATCCGTGCCGTGGGCATACCCTTCTATGCCACCAGCAGCGAAGCACAGGTGAAGTATATGATCAATGATGCCAGCATACGCTGTGTGTTTGTGGGCGAACAGTACCAGTATGATGTGGCCTTCCGCGTACTCCGTATGTGTCCCACCCTGGAGAGACTCATCATCATCGACAAGACGGTACAGAAGGATCCTCAAGATCACGTGAGCATGTATTTCAGCGAGTTCATCCAGCTGAGTGCTGATGACAGGCATGCCGACGAGATAGAACGCCGTACTGCGGAACTTCAGAAGGACGACCTTGCCAACATCCTCTATACCAGCGGTACCACGGGTGTCAGCAAGGGCGTGATGCTCACGCATCGTATGTATGATGCTATCCTCGTCAGCCAAGATCCCGCATTGCCTTTGAGTGATAAGGATGTGGTGCTCAACTTCCTGCCCTTCACACATGTCTTTGAGCGTGCCTGGAGCTATTGGTGCATTGCCAAGGGTGCCACGATGTGTGTCAACCTTCGTCCTGCTGATGTACTGCGCTCACTCAAGGAGGTTCATCCCACGTGTATGTGCTCTGTGCCTCGTTTTTGGGAGAAGGTATATGCCGGTGTGCAGGAGAAGATACTGGAGAGTGGAGCCGTACAGCGCAAGATGATGGTGGAGGCTCTGCGTGTGGGTACAGAGTACAATGTGAAGTATAAGTTGCGTGGTCTGTTGGCTCCAATGGGATTGCGCATGAAATATAAGTTCTATGAGAAGACAGTCATTGCTCTGCTCAAGAAGGAACTCGGTCTGGAGCGTGGCAATTTCTTCCCTGTGGCCGGTGCTGCCGTACCTCGTGAGGTGGAGGAGTTTGTGCATGCCGCGGGTATTCATCTCATAGCGGGCTATGGACTTACCGAGAGTACTGCTACTGTGGCTTGCGACTGGTTTGGACATACCAAGACCATCGGTTCGGTGGGTCGACCTCTGCAGGGGGTAGAGGTATCCTTTGGCGAAAACAATGAGGTGCTCCTCAAGGGCGAGACCATCACCAAGGGCTACTACCGTAAGCAGGAGGTTACCGATCAGGCCATTGACCGGGATGGATGGTTCCATACCGGTGATGCTGGCTATATGAAAGATGGCGAACTGTTTCTCACGGACCGCATCAAGGACCTTTTCAAGACGAGCAATGGCAAGTATATCGCACCTCAGATGATAGAGTCCAAGCTCGTGGTGGATCGCTACATCGACCAGATCGTCATCATTGCCGACATGCGTAAGTTTGTCTCTGCGCTCATCATACCGGACTACAAGGCTATCGAGCAGTTGGCAGGGGAGCGTGGCATCGCTTACGGAAGTAGGGAGGAGCTCTGTGCCAACCCGCTTCTCAACCAGATACTCATGGAGCGCATAGATACCTTGCAACAGGAGTTTGCCCACTACGAGCGAGTGAAGCGCATCACGCTTCTTCCGGAGCCGTTCAGTCTGGAGAAGGGTGAACTTACCAATACGCTCAAGATCAAGCGCCCTGTCATCAACGAGAACTACAAGGCAGAGATCGAGGCGATGTATGAAGAAAATTAGGAATCAAGAAATTAATAAATAAGAGATAAGTGATAACAATAGAGCAACTGAAGGAAGCGAAGGACCGTGTGGAACAGCTCAATCGCTACCTTGACATCGACAACAAGAAAGTACAGTGGGAGGAGGAGCAACTTCGTACCCAGGCTCCGGGTTTCTGGGATGACCAGAAGCGTGCTGAGCAGCAGATGAAGCTGGTGAAAGGCTTGGAGAAGTGGATCAATGACTACAATGAGGTCAGTTCGCTGTGTACCGAACTTGAGACTGCATTTGAGTTTTACAAAGAGGAACTTGTCACCGAACAGGAGGTGGACGATATCCATGCCCACACGATGGAGGCCATAGAGGCGCTGGAGATGCGCAATATGCTCCGTCAGGAGGAAGACCAGATGGATGCGGTGCTGAAGATCAATTCCGGAGCGGGTGGTACAGAGGCGCAGGACTGGGCACAGATGCTTATGCGTATGTACATGCGTTGGGCAGAGAACAATGGTTACAAGGTACGCATCAGCAACCTTCTCGAGGGAGATGATGCGGGTATCAAGAGTTGTACCATTGAGATAGAGGGTGCCTATGCTTATGGATACCTCAAGAGTGAGAATGGCGTGCATCGCCTCGTGCGTGTCAGTCCCTACAATGCGCAGGGTAAGCGCATGACGAGTTTCTCCTCTGTCTTCGTCACTCCCTTGGTCGATGATACCATTGAAGTCAACATCGAGCAGGCTCGTATATCATGGGATACCTTCCGCAGTAGTGGAGCTGGTGGCCAGAATGTCAACAAGGTGGAGTCGGGTGTGCGTCTCCGCTATCAGTACAAGGACCCCTATACGGGAGAGGAGGAGGAGATCCTCATCGAGAATACAGAGACGCGCGATCAGCCCAAGAACAAGGAGAATGCGCTCCGTCTGCTCCGTTCCATCCTCTATGACAAGGAGTTGCAGCACCGCATGGCCGAGCAAGCCAAGGTGGAGGCAGGCAAGCGTAAGATAGAGTGGGGTAGCCAGATACGCAGTTATGTATTCGATGACCGTCGTGTCAAGGACCATCGTACCAATTATCAGACCAGCGACGTGGGTGGAGTGATGGATGGCAAGATAGATGCTTTCATCAAGGCTTACCTTATGGAGTTTGGTGGCGAACAGCAATAAAGACAGGTACTATATGCATTTCGAGATAGAACGCAAATTTTTGGTGACAGGCGAATTTAAGTCGCTTGCCACCAATTGTACTCACATCCAGCAGGGGTACATCGCCAGTGGAAAGGGGCGTACCGTGCGCGTACGTATACGCGATGAAAAAGGTTACCTTACGATTAAGGGTCCAAGTGGGAAGGCGGGACTCTCGCGCTATGAGTTTGAAAAGGAGATTCCCTTGGAGGATGCGCAGGACTTGATGCTCATCTGCGAACCGGGCATCATCGACAAGCATCGCTATCTGGTGCCTGCTTCAGACGGACATGTATGGGAAGTCGATGAGTTTCACGAGGACAATGATGGACTCATCATGGCCGAGCTGGAACTGCAGTCAGAAGATGAGCCTTTTGTGTTGCCACCATTCATCGGCCGAGAGGTAACGGGAGATCGCCGGTTCTACAATTCGCATATGCGGACCAACCCCTTCAAACTCTGGAAGGCCGACCTCTAACTGTGTGCTTTTCTTCTGCCAGAAAATAAACTAATACCTAAGTGCGAAGCTGCCTATAACCTCGTCCTCCGCACGATAAGGATACTTAGTTCGAAAAGTGCCCAGATAGGGAGGGCTACGACAAAGAGGGTGAAGGCGTCTCCTGTAGGTGTAATGGCCGCTGAGATGACAAGGATGGCGAGGAAGGCGTGGCGTCGGTAGCGTGCCATCCAATGTGCCTTGAGGAGTCCCACCTTGGCTAAAAGCCAGGACAGGACGGGAATTTCAAATACAATACCGAAGAGAAGCGACATCAGTAGGAGGGTACCGGTATAGCTACTCAGGGTGAGTAAGTTGTTCACCTCCGGGCTTACCTGATAGAGTGCCAGGAAGCGGAGGGTAAGGGGAAATACGAGGAGATAGTTGACGACCATCCCCAGCATAAAGAGAAAGTAGGCTGAAAGGGTGAGTCGCACGGAGTAGCGACGCTCACGCTCATAAAGAGCGGGAGAGATGAAGCGATAGAGTACGTAGATGACGTAGGGAGATGCTGCAAGGGCTCCCATGTAGAGGGCCACCCGGAGATGGGTCATCATCTGCTCTGCCAGTTCTGTATTGACAAGATGCAGGGTGAAGGGTTCGGCTCCCACCCATCGGTAGGTGATGAAGTCTGTGTGGCATGGAGCCAGAACCAACTGGAAGAGTGGTTCTTTCAGGCAAAAAGCTCCCAGACCTCCCACGACGACAGCCAGGGCAATACGCCACAAGCTGGCTCGGAGGACGTCGACGTGATCCCAGAAGGTCTGCTCCGTGCCGCTCACTTCTGCTCTTCTTTCTTAGGGTCTTCTTTTTCTTCGGTGCCGTTTAGGCCGTCCTTGAAACTCCTGACGCCCTTACCAATGCCATGCATGAGTTCGGGTATCTTCTTACCTCCAAAGAGGAGAACTGCCACAAGGGCAATGACGATGATTTCCGTGCTGTGAAACATAAAGGTGAGTTTTGTACTACGTTTGGGTGCAGAAAATGTGTATCCCTGCAACTATTTCTGCAAAGGTACACATTTATTTCTGAATGAGGTGCATCTTGCTCTTATTTTCTCTCTTCCTATCTGTTTTAGGGTCAGAATTGCATGCCGCAAGATGTGTTTGCCTTGCACTGATACCCTGTTTCGTACAAGACTCCCCTCTTGCAGTTTGTATCGGCATTACACGTTGATTTGTCGGCATTACGTTTTAATATATCGGCATTATACTTTGTTTTGTTGCCTTTATTTGTATGTTTTTTCCTTTTTGTCATCGTTATTTTCGTGATAAGGAGGCATGTAGTAGCAAGTAAGTGATATGTTTTATACCTTTGCAGAAAATTATAAGGTATATTATATTTAGCAAAATCATGATAAAAGGAGTGATTGGTGAGATGCTGGGAACGTTTGTTCTCACGCTTTTTGGATGTTGCAGTGTAGCCGTGGCTATCCTCTTCGGTGAGTACAACAGCATATTTCAGATTGGACTGGTGTGGGGACTGGCTGTGACTCTGGCTATATATCTCACGCGCAACATTTGCTGTGCACATCTCAATCCTGCCGTCTCTGTGGCTATGGTGGTTGCAGGACGCATGGAATGGAAGAAGTTGCCTGGCTACTTGTTGGCACAGGTCTGCGGTGCCATACTTGCAGGACTGGTACTTTATGGGCTCTTCCAGTCTTCCATTGCCCACTATGAGGCATTGCATGATATCGTGCGTGGTACGGCCGCCTCTGTGGATACGGCCCGTATGTTTGGTGAGTTCTATCCCAATCCTGGTGATGCTGTCAATGCAGTGGTGACGCTTCCTCTTGCTATGTGCGCAGAAGGTTTTGGCACCTTCCTCTTGGCTCTTTTTATCTTTGCTCTTACGGAGGATTGCAACGTAGGACGTCCCTCGTCCGACCTTCAGCCTGTGTTCATCGGATTGACTGTGAGCAGTATCATCTTCTTTATTGCCCCTCTTACTCAGGCAGGACTCAATCCCGCCCGCGACTGTGGTCCACGCCTCGTTGCCTACCTCACAGGATGGGGGGATGCGGCTCTTCCTGATGCTGTCGGAGGGTGGTTCTGGGTCTATATGGCAGCGCCAATTTTAGGCGCCGTGCTGGCTGCCCTCTTCTTCAAGTTCGTGCTTGAACCGCTCCATACCAAGGAGAATAAGAAAGGCAATTGCGGATGTAAATAACCTTAAGACCTCATTGTTCGGCGAACTTGCGAGACGCTTCGCTCGTAGGGCAGAAAATCTTAAAACCTCAAAATTTCAAAAATATGACTAAGCTCATCCTTTGTGGTGGTTTCCTCGGAGCAGGCAAGACCACTTTGATATGGGACGTTGCTCAGCGCCTCATGGCTCAGGGCAAACGTGTAGGACTCATCACCAACGACCAGGCCCCCGAACTGGTAGATAGCCGATTGCTTCTGCAAGCCAATTTGCAGGTGAAGGAAGTGGCGGGAAGTTGCTTCTGCTGCAATTTCAACGGTTTCACCAATGCCATCCAGTCGCTGCGTGCTGATGTGCAGGCCGATGTGATCCTGGCCGAACCTGTGGGTAGCTGTGCCGACCTCACGGCCACCCTGGTACGTCCCTTGAAGAAATACCACAACACTGAAGTCATCGTATCACCCCTGACTGTGCTCAGCGACCCCGCTCGCTTGAAGTCCATACTCTACGGAGGTGATGGCGGCCTGCACGAAGATGCTGCTTATATCTATCGCAAGCAACTGGAGGAGAGTGAGGTGATCCTTATCACCAAGACGGATCTTCTGAGCAAGGAGGAACTGGAGAAACTGGTCAAGGACACGCAGTCTTGCTTCCACAACACGAAGGTGATGACCGCAAGCACTCGGAATGGTGTCGGTGTGGCAGAGTGGTATGACGAGGTGTCTCAGCGTGAAGGAGAGGGTGTCAAATTGTTGGATATTGACTATGACAAGTATGCTCACGGAGAGGCTGTGCTGGGATGGCTCAACGGTACACTGTCGCTCACGGCTGCAGAGCAGGCTTGCTGGGATGTGTTGCTGAAGGATATCATGAATGGCATTGCCAGGTCGGTGGCGAGGGAGAACCTGCATGTAGGCCACATCAAGGTGATCGTCGAGAATGGCAAGCAGTATGCTGTCGGGAATATCACCGGCGACGCCTCTACCATGCAACTTCGTGGCACAGCTGGCACTAGTGATCACGCAAAGCTCATCGTCAATGCCCGTGTGGAGACCACACCAGAGCATCTGGATGAGATCGTACGACAGGTATTGCTGGAAGCCATTGGCGACAGGTGTGAGGACGAAGTTCTGGCTTGGCGTTACCTCCAACCGGGACGTCCGAACCCCACACACCGAATGGGCTTGGAAGCCTAAGGACTATGTTAAAAAAGTATGTCCGGCATCTCAATGCGAGAATGCCGGACATTTCTTTATGGGCAGTGATAAACTCTTGGGTATAGGTGATATTTTTGTTTCTATCCTCCCCAAAAATAATTTAACACCTTATAATCTCAAACTTACAGTTCTGGGGTCATCACCACAGTGACGCGGTTACCACTCTTCAGGAGCTTCTCAGCCATCTTCTGCAAGTCTGTAGAGTTGATGGCCTTTACGATGTCGAGCTTACCCGTATAGTTGTCGGTTTTATCCAGGAGCCAGTTGGTCATGGTGCTGGTCCAGAACTCGTTATTGCGCTCCATCTGTGCCAGATTGGTCTGGGTGGGCTCCTTGAACTTCTTCAGTTCCTCCTCGGTCACACCTTCCTTGGCCAGTATCTCCATCTCGTTGTAGATGATCTCCAGACACTGGTCCTTGCACTCTGGCTTGATGTTGGCGCTGGCCGTCACGGCATAGCTGGGAGCGAAACCGTTGGTGGCACGTGAGTTGGCACCGGCACTGTAGCCCATGCTGTTCTCCTCACGAACCTTCTGGAAATAACGGTCGCTCAGCACGCTACCCAGAGCCTGCACGGTGATGGCATCCTTCATGTTGTACTTGCCGTCACATGCCCAGCGTACGTTCACGATCACCTCGCTGGCATCCTCGCTCGTCATCTTGCAGGTGTAGATGTTCTCGTGTGTGCCCTTGATGGGGTTGATGCCCAGGTCCTTCTTGGCCTCACGCTTTTTCAGGCCGGGCAGGGGAGCGATGTACTGCTCCACGTAGAGGCGCAGTGAGTCCTCGTTGATGGCACCGGTGAAGATGAAGTCGAAGTCGCCTGCACTCTGGTAACGCTCGGCCAGTGCCTGACGCACCATGTCGTAGTTCACCAGCTTACCGGTCGAAGCGTGCAGGAACTGTTTGCGGGGATTGTGGCTGTAGAGGGTGTTCTGCATGCTGTCGGCCTGTACGATGGCGTGCATGGCATCGAGCTGAGGAATGACCATCTCCAGCTGAGTCAGGATGTTCTGGAAGGCATCGGGGTCGTTGCTGGGACCCTGGAAGCGCAGGTTGATGAGCTCGAACATTGTGCGCAGATCCTTCACTGTTGAGCTACCCTGTAGCAGGTCGGCCGTCTCACCCAGGCTGATCTCCACGCCCACCTTCTTGCCGGCCAGCTTCTTCTTCAGCTGTGTGCCGGTCAGATTGGCGATGCCGGTCTCTGAGGCGATGATGTCCAGCAGGTAGAGGCGCTGTCCCGACTGGGGATTCATGAAGATGCTGAGGAGTGGAGCCTTGTCGTCGGACAGTAGGTTGGCACCACCTTTCGATACAGCTTGTAGGTCAATCTCATCATCGCTGAAGTCGGTCTTCTTGAAGTAGACGTTGGCACCGTTGGCCAGCTGCCACTGAGTATAGCCGAAGGGAGCCTGTGCCACCTTCTTGATCTTCACGGGCGCGGGAAGTTCGGCGATCAGGGGCTGACTATTGTCTTCGTCCACGTAGGCTTCGGTCTGTGCCTTGATTCCATCAGCTACGGCTTGCTTCAACTCAGCTGCTGCAGGCTTGTCCGACTCGCTGCACATAGCCATCAGGGCGAAGTTTTTCTCTGTGCTTTGGGTCAGCTGAGCCAGATACTGCTGATAAACTTCGGTAGGCAGCTGAGAGGCCAGCATCTTGTATATCTGCAGTTCGGTCTCGATGTTGGGGATGGCATCGCCCATGAGGAAATGGTTGAGGTACTGCTGGGCGTAGTAGCGGTTGGGCTGCTTCTCGCGATTGTTGTAGATGGCTTCGATAGTGGCCACGAACTCATCGCTGGCACGCTGTATCTCACCGGCGGTGAAGCCGTGCTGCTGTACGCGGGCAAGCTCCGTCATGGCAGCCTTGGTGGCCTCGGCGCTCTTTCCGGGTTTGGGCATCACGGTCAGACCGAAGGCATCGCAGGTCTTGCTCACCAGATACTGGCCGTCGCTCACCTGTGCCAGTACGAAGGGACAGTCAGCCTTCAGGGACAGTTCCTGGTAACGCTGGTTCAGACAGCTTGTCACGATACTCTTCATGAACTGGTTGGCGATGAAGGCTGTCGTACCTCGCATCTCCATGGGTATGGGGGTGTGCTTGAAGTAGTAGCTCAGTGTGGTCTGAGGCTGCTCCTTGTCGCTCTCGATGGCATAGATGGCCTGCTCGTTGTCGGGCACGGGATAGAGCTCGTAGGGAGCCTCGTTCTCGGGATTCTTCAGAGGACCGAATAGTTCCTTGATCTTTGCCTCGATGCGGTCGGTATCTACGTCGCCCACCACGATGACTGCTTGGATGCTGGGGTGATACCATTTCTTGTAGTATGCCTCGAGGAACTCAGGTGAGAAGTTGTCGATGATCTCCATTTTGCCGATGGGCATACGATCGCTGTACTTGCTACCGGGATAGAGCTGAGGCAGGAGCTTGGTCAGCATACGCTGCTGGGCATTGTCGCGCATACGGTACTCACCGTGTATCACGTCGCGCTCCTGGTCTATCTCCTTCTGAGTCAGTTCCACCTGACAGCTCCAGTCCGAGAGGAGGAGCAGACAGGAATCCACGATAATGGGGTCCGTCACGGGAGCATTGTCCAGATGATAGTAGGTCATGTCGATGCCCGTCTCGGCATTGAACTGTGTCACGCCGATGCGCTGTATGAAGCCAAACACGCTGCCGGCAGGGAAGTGCTTACTACCATTGAAAGCCATGTGCTCCAGAAAATGAGCCAAACCCTGCTGGTTGTCATCCTCCTGCACGCTACCCACGCGGTGAGCAATGTAGAAGGCTGCCTGACCTTTTGGCTCCTCGTTGTGACGGATATAGTAGGTCAGTCCGTTTTCCAGTTTACCGATGCGCACTCCCTCGTCCGTGGGCAGTGCCTCCATCTGTTGTGCCTTGGCTGCAAAGACGCTGAGCGTCAGTGCGACCATCATCATCATTCTTTTCATTTTCATCTTTATATTATTTTTCTATTCTCGTCTTTCTATTACTCTTTCCTTCTTTCCATGCTCTTTTGTCCTTGGCATCATATCTTTAGACGCGATTTTGGCTTGTTGTGCTACACTGATATGCGGAAATCTTTGCAAAATTATAAAAAAGTTACTTATACCTTGTTGTAAAAGGCGAGATAATGTTTGTTTCGGTGAAAAAGAAACAGCGGGGACAATGCTTGTGCCCCCGCTGTTTGCCATATGAAATATGAATCGTTTTACTTAATCTTGTAGGCTGCGAAATACTCACCGTGACGGAGATAGAGGATACCGTTGTCAATGGACATGTGTGCCCAGTAAGGACCGCTACCCTTGGCTACACGGAACTTGCTCACGATATCGAACTTCTCGGGAGTGGGATTGACAAGGGCTACATTGCCACGACGCTCATCGAAGGCAAAGAGCTTACCATCAGCTGCGATGATGGATCCCTTACCAGCGCCACCGCTCCATTTCTCTTCGTAGTCAGTCTTACCTGTCTCCCAGTCCACACAGCACCAGTTGCCATCGTTGTTGTTGACCCAGTTGGAACCGAAGATCTTGCCATTGACCAGCACATAGCCACCATGGTGTGTATCCAGGGTCTCCGTACGCCAGGTGCAGGTGACACTCTTCAGGTCATCAGCCAACTTGAGCTGGAAACCATTGATGTCGTATCCGTGGCAGAAGAAGATCTTACCATCCTTGTACAGTGCTGAGTTGGGTGCAATGTTCTGGAAGCCAGACTGCTTACCCGTATGCTTGGGTCCCCAGTCGTCAAAGCTCCACATAATCTCACCATTGTCGGGATTGACACCGATGACATTGAATGCCGTAGAACCGACAATCTGACGCTTACCCTTATACTCAATCATGATGGGAGAGACATAGCCCGACATATCGCCCAGAGCCTTGGTCTTCCAGATCTCTTCACCGGTGTTTTTGTTGAGTGCTACCATAGTGGTCTGGTCACCACAGGGCGTATAGATGACCTTGTCATCATATACGAGAGGACACTCAGAGGTACCCCACATACCGGTCTTGCGACCATACTTGTTGCCACCATCTACCTTCCACACGATCTTGCCGTCCTTGACATCCAGGCAGACAATCTCACCCATGCCACTGATGACGTATGCCTTGCCATCGACAACAGCAGGAGTGGTACGGGTCTCGGGATAAGACTGCTTCCAGGGCTTACCATAAGACACGGTGTACTGCTTCTCACCCTTCAGATTGTAGCAGTTGAAAATCTCTTCATTGCCATCCTCGTTGAGACCAGTCAGATAGATCTTGTCACCGACTACGAGAGGAGAAGAATAACCCTTTCCTGCATCCTCCGTCTCAAAGACGAGCTGAGGACCCTCTGCGGGCCATTCCTTCAAAAGTCCCTTGTCGGGATAGTAACCATTGTGCTCAGGACCACGCCAACCATAAGGAGTAACCTGTGCCATAGCTCCGGCTGCCATCATGGTGCCACAGAGCAACGTGAAAAACTTCTTGTTCATACGCGTTTTGTTTGTTAGATATATAATTTGTTAATTTAGATACAATTAAGGGGAAAAGGTTTAAACCCTACAAGGTTTTAGTGTTTCTTGATATCGTAGGCGATGAGGGCCGGTCCACGACGCACATAGAGAATGCCATCGAAGATAGTAGGGTGGGAAAAGCAGGCTCCAGAACCGTCGGTGATGCGGAACTCGCTTACGACATCCAGCCTCTCAGGGTTGATACGTGCAAGGCCCATGGTACCACGACGCTCATCGAACATGTAGAACATATCGTCGGCCATGATCAGGGCACCTCTACCCTTACCACCAGCCCATGCTTCGTGGTAGAGCACATTGCCCGACTCGATGTCCAAGGCAGCCCACTTGTGCTTATCGCCAGTACTGCCATACGCCACACCGTCAATCTCGATCATGCCGCCCATGTACATGTCGATGTCGAGCTTCTTCCAGAGGAACTTGACAGACGAAAGGTCATCGGCCATCTGATACATCGTACAACCATTGCCGTCACCCAGGCTCACCAACAGTTTACCCTTGTAGAAGACGGGACTGTTGATCATGGAGTTTTGCCAACGTTTCTTGGCAGGATCGGGTGTCCACTGGTCATCGCTCCATATCATCTTTCCAGTCTCGGGATCCACGCCAAAGACATGAGCCTCTGTGCCACCGAAGACCTGGCGATGCCCGTTCCACTCGATGATGCGCGAAGTACAATAGGTGGCGTGGTCGCCAAAACCCTTGGTCTCCCAGATGACCTCGCCACTCTTCTTGTCAAAGGCAGCCATGCAAATATCCTTGCCGCAAGTGGTGATGATGATCTTATTGCCATCCAAGAGCGGATGCTCGCTGATACCCTGATCGTTGGGTACGATACCATACTTCTTCCAGTAGTCCACGGTCCAGAGGATCTTACCGTCTGCACGGTTGAAGCAGACCAGTTCGCCCATGTTGCTCACCATATAGAGACGGTCATCGTCGACCACAGGGGTGGAACGTGTCTCCTGGTACGACTTCGTCCAGGCATGACCGTACGTCACCTGATAGACCTTCGTACCGTCCAGCTTGTAGCAGGTGAGTTGCTCCATCTGTTCGTCTTCCGTAAGACCTGCCGTATAGATGAATCCATCGCTGACGATAGCGCTTGAGTTGCCCTTGCCGGCATCATTGACAACCCATAGTTTCTCGGGACCCCCTTCGGGCCACTCCTTCAAGAGATTTTTCTCATTGGGATAGATGCCACAGTGATTGACACCGCGGAAGGTGACTTGCTGGGCATGGGTGCTGACTGCCAGCAAGGAAAACATGGTAAGGATGATACTTTTCTTCATATTTTTTTTGAGGTTTTAGGCTGCTTCGCTTATGAGTTTTTAGGTCGGCTACACCTTTTGAGATTTTATTGTTTATGGGGTGGGATAATAACTGTGGATAAGATGGAACGGATGATACGCTTGATACCGAAGTACAGTAAGAGGTAGAGCACCAGTAGGCAAGCCAAGGCGACAAGGATGGTGACGAGGCCCGCACCTCCCACGTTGGCACTGATGCTGATGAGCGAACCGAAAGCTCCTATCCCCATGGCAAAGAATGGTATCAAGAGGTTTTCACGGAGCAATGCATCCTGGATGGTGGCTTCTGAGAACCCCATCGCACGATACTGCAAGATGGTGTCGTGCTGCGCTGTGAGATTCTTACGGACGAGGATGATGAGGCTGAAGATGCCCAGCATCAGTCCCAAGCCACCCAAGGTCAGGAAGATGATGAGGTAGGTCTCCGTCACCTCAAAAAACATCTTGATACGCTCCTCTGCCGTCTGTATGTTGAGTCCGTATTCGCTCATGGCAGTTGCCAGTATCTCACTGGCCATCTCCGGTTGCGGTGACTTCACCAGCAACACTCCGATTCCGTTTTCCTTAGGCCAAAGTTGGCGGAAATCCTCCTTGGAGAGGATGGCATTGCCATGAAAGATCCCCGTGGGGTAAGTGCCCGCAATGACCACGGGAACCTGTTCACCGCTACCATTCTGGTAGAAAAGCGTGTCGCCCACCGACTTCATGAGACTCCAGATAAGCGACTCCTGATCCACGTACAAGCGAGGCATCCGAGGCTTCTCCGAAGACCCGTCGTATCCCGTTTCTGCAGAGTCTGAGGATGCTACGGCGTCTAGGCCAAATGCCTCCATACACTTAAGATCCACACCCAGAACGGTGGGTGTCGTCACCTTGTTGAGATTGAGACAACTGGCCTCGTCTTGTGCATGGCGAAGGAAGCCCAGGAAAGAAGTACTGTCGGGCAGATCCTGAAGAGAGAGTTTGCGACGAACCTCCTCCAAATTGAGGTCGTACTGAACCGGCACCCTACAATCCACATAGAGCTGATATCCCCCAGTGGCCTCTTCCTGCATCTCTGCATCGCTGAAATTGGGCCGACAGAGTCCTACGGCAAACACGGTGAAGACACCCATCGAGAGTGTCCAATAGGCCAAGAGGTGCTGCTTCAAGGAGGCACGAACAGACTGCCACATCCACCCCGTCCGTGACCATGCCCGATGCCCTACGATACGGCCCTTGCGGGTGATGAAGGTGTGCAGAAAGATGCCGAAAGTGACAATCCACAGAAGGCCACACAGGATGAAAAGCATCATGCTGTGCAGGTAGAGGAAGTTGTAGGCAATGAGTGCCAAAGTGAATGCCAGACATAAAAGACTGGACCACCATGAAGGATGCTTGGCGACAAGAGCAGAACGGCGAATGCCATTGGTTTTGAGAAGCCCATGAAGCACCCACCAAAGAGAAAGGACACAGAGTAAGAGTCCCACCACCCAGCTGACGATAAGAGTCGAAAGATGGAGATGGAGTGCAAATCCTTCAGTGTGGGTGGCACCGCTCCATACATTGCCCAAAAGCCAGAGCGTAAGGGCCGAATAAAGCATGCCTGCAACCATGCCCAGGGGAGAGGCCATCAGCATCACTCCCAGTGACTCGCGGAAAAGAAGCCGCTCCACTCGACGCTGGCTAAAGCCCATCTGCAAGTACAGTTGCACCTCGTCCTGTCGCTGGGTAAACATCTCAAACAGCGGATTTTGCATTAGCAAGATGGCAGAGAGAATGATGAAGAATCCCAAAGCAAGAAACAAGCTGGCGAAGTCTACACCCTGTGAGGCCGCATCCAAGCCTTGTTCGCGTGGGTGGAAAAGGAGTATCCCTACGTCGTGGGAAGAGAGGCGTGCATGGGGAGGAGTCTGGAAGTGCAAGGCTGTGGCCGAACCATAGGCATTGGCCCAGTCGGTCTTTACCGCCTCATAGGAGACGAGCGCCTTGGGAGTCTGGCGGTAAGCGTACCAGAAGTCCTCGTCGACTTTGTGTACACGGTCCATCTTGATGGGCAGGTCGCTGTCCCAGTCGGTGCATTTCTCCACATGGCTCAAGCCCGGGAACTCCGTCTGGATGAGGCTGTCCTGTACCAAGTCAGAGAGAGGTACGATCTGACGTACCTTGAACCATTGTTCCTTGGTCTCCAGGTTCTTCAGGTCGCGTGCTACAAAATAACTCATACGCACGGAGTCTCCCACCTCTACGCCCAAACGCTCTGAGGCATAGTCGGAGAGGATGATGTCGTGACCAGTAAGAGGACAGCCCTGCCAACGGTCGACGGCCGTGACAAAGGAGTAGGGTACTGTATCGGAAGCATGGATGATATCGTTGACCAGATAGGAGAAATAAGCAGACACAGTCTCTTTTGACTCCTCTTGATAGCGATCCACGATCTCATGAGGGATAAATATGCCGTCGTAGGTCAGAGACGTGTCGGTCTGATGCAAGCCGGAGTAGGCTGGTCTCCACGCCTCTTCCAATTGCTGCTCCGTGACGGTCTGGGCCGACAGGATCAGGTTGATCTTGCCTTCCAGTTCCATCACCTCGGCCAGTTGCTGACGGTTGACGAATACATTGAGAGGCAGGGTCTGCTCATTTTTCAAAAGAAGGTTTCCCCCTTCCTCCACTCCTTTCACACCAGAGACGTGGAGTCTCATCTGCGTGGCATAGCCCTGCGTGACAAAGAGACTACCCGAAGGAACGAGGTTGTGAGAAGGAAGATGGAGAACCATATCCTCCAGCTGGGGTAGCTTCTTTTGAAGTGGCTCGTTGATCAAAGCCTCCCCGTAGGGGATAGAGTCCGAACTGGTGCCCCATACGTAGACAGGAACCAGTTTGTCGCTGGCCGAAACAAATCCTTCTGCGAGCAGATACCCCTCTGCATGCTCCATCAGGGGATGCTGCAGGATGTCCTCATCCATAAATCCTATCCCGCTGGCGATGATGGTCTCTGTCTGCCCCAGTCGCTCGTTGACACGACCCACCAAAGTGTCGCGCACGGAGTCGCCTAGCATGAGGCTACCCGTGAGCACAGCCATCATCAGGATGACAGCCAAGGCTACCAGACGATAGAACCGCCAATAGTGCCTGCGACTTTGAGATATGAGTGCGTTTGAGGTCAATGTGGGTTTTTAGGTTATGAGGTTATGAGTTTTTTAGGTTTTTCCATTCGGAGGGCAACCTTATAAACTTACAGAGAGCTTGGTTTCGATTTTATTACCTTATTTTATTTTAGGGTATTAACTGACCATGGACCAAGGTATAGACCTTCTGTGCCACCTGTGCCATCTCCTGCGAGTGAGTGACCATCACGATGGTGGTGTGAAGTTCGGCATTGATCTTCTTAAACAGTTGGGCGATGGTATGGGCATTCTCTGTGTCCAATTGGCCTGTCGGTTCGTCAGCCAAGAGTAGCGAAGGCTGATTGATGAGAGCTCGGCAGATGGCCACGCGTGTCTTCTCGCCTCCCGAGAGCACCGTCACGGGCGTATCCTTCAGGTGGGTGATGCCCAGAAATGCCATCAGGTCGGAGGCGCGCTTCAGTTCATCTTCGGAAGAGGCCGGCTTGCTAGCGAGGGTGGGTAGGAGAATGTTTTGCCACGCGGTGAACTGAGGCAAGAGTCGATGGTCCTGGTAGACCATGCCGATCTCCTCATTGCGCAGCTGGGTAAGGCAAGCCTCATCGACAGCCTTGCCCTGTATCGTGTAAGATCCCTCGTCTGGAGGCAAGAGCGTGCCGAGGATGGAAAGCAAGGTGGTCTTGCCCGCCCCCGACTCGCCGGTGATGGCCACAAACTCACCATCCTCCACCGTCAGGGAAAGTCCGGACAGCACGGTGCGCATCTGCAGGCCATCCTCAAAGTGCTTATAGATATGGGTCAGTTGAAGCATAATAGAGTTCCTCTGCTGGTTAGTATGAAAAAACGGTCTCCGATGATGGCTGGAGAGGCAATGATCTGTTCGCCTGCCTCGTAGTGCCAGAGTTCGGTTCCATTCTCACTGTCAAGTATGGATACATGGCCATCCTTGGTGCAGACCAGCACCTTGTCCTGTGCCACGAGGGGAGAACACTCACCTGTGATGCCACGAAGCATCTTCTTCCAACGTACCTGCCCTGAGGAGCGGTCGATGCAACTGATGTAGCGATCGCCGGAAAGGATGTATACGGCATCGTGCGTGAGAGTGGGCATGGACACCACGCCCCCGTCCTCAGCACCGTCCGACGTGCCTTGTCCAGACACGTCCGTGCTGGCAGAAAGCAACTTGCGATGATGGGTGATCTTCCCTTTGTCCAAGGTCATCTCATATACATTGCCATTGTAGTCACAGGCACAGGCCACCCCGTCGAGGATGGCTGGAGATGAAGGTACATAGGTGTCCAGTTCAAGAGAGTCCGTCATCTCACCGGTGGAGGTGTCCACTACGCGTACCCAAGCATCGCACCCACCAAACATCATATAGCGGTGCCAGACGGCTGCTGTGCCGTTGATGTAGTATCCTGTCTCAAACTGTCCCGTCTTCTTGCCCGTCTGAGCCTGAAAGGTGTACATGCTGTTGTCGTAACTACCCACCAGGAGGTTGTCACCCACGAGGTTGGGCGAGCCCGAAATCTGCCCCATGGTCTCATACTCCCAAAGCGGCTTCATGGGAGTGGCCGATGAGGAAGATGAGTACTTCTGGTGGAGCAGCCTCTTGATGCTCAGCGCTGTGACAAAACCGTCGATGCGGCCTATGTACAGCGTGGTGTCGCTGGCTATGAACGAAGCCTCAACGGGCGTACCCAGATTGTAGTAGATGCAAGAGTCGCCCTGCATGGTATAACCACGCAGTTCACCCTTACGGCTGAGCGTATAGACTACCCCGTTGAAAACGATGGGGGAAGCCACCGTGCGAGTCTGCGTGGTAGTGCTCCAAAGTAGCTTGGGCTGTGCAGGCAAGGCACAGTCAGTGTAGCCGCAGAGAGAGGGTGAACCGCGGAATATGGGCCAGTCCTGCTGGCTCACATCCCCCTCACGAAACTCCCTTGTCACGACACAGGCCGACAGTGTGAGGAGAAATAGTATGTAATATAGTTTCTTCAATGGACTACTATTTTTTTAGGAACAATGCACCCGTGGGACACAGATCGGCGAGATGCTCATCGACATGTTTCTTGCTCTGCTCGGGGATGACCACTTGCATGTCGAAGCCACGATGCTGGAAGGTGAAGCCATCCTGCGAATTGTAGACGCAGAGTCCACAGCGGATACACTTGGCCGGTTCGTAGAAAAGACGGCCCACTACATGCTGCTGCTCCTTGACCATCTGACGGGAAGACACACCGTAGCGGGGCGACTTGATGCCAGCCTGAGTGGCATAGGCACGCAGCTTGCAGTGACTTTGTCCCTCACAAGCACAGTGGAGACAGCGAGAGGGCTGGGCGTAGACTTCCTTCAGCCACTCCTTCTCTGCATCCGTGTAGCGTCCGAGCTTGGAGGAGAATACCTCCTTGATATTTTTCTTTGCTAAGGACATCCCTTGGTCTGGCAATGCCTTGCTTTGTGCTATCTCCTGGATGATCTCACGTATGGCCACCTGGGTGTCTACCGTGCGACGTCGGCAAGCTTTCTCACAGCCACCCTTGCATTCACGGCAAGGCAGGTAGGCCAGATCCTCTACGGAAGAGGCCAGCACGGCCTTGGCCTCTGCCATCTCTCCCCTGTCGTAGTGAAGGATGACGCGGGCCACGTCGATGCCGGAAGGACAGACCATGGTACAGGGTGCTTCGCAATCCGCACGATGGTCGCTCAGTAGCAGTTCGAGGGACATCTTACGCAAGGCCTTCACATCATCCGACTCCGTGTCTATCTGCATACCCTCCGTGGGATAGGTCGAACAGCTGGGCAGCATCTGACCGTTTTGAACATTCTTTACCATGCAGACCATGCAGGAAGCCTGATGCTTGGCATCCTTGTCATAGCAAAGTGAAGGAATATCATAACCCATTTGACGCAGTTCCTCTATCAGCACTCGCTGACCGGACACCTCTACCGTCTTATCGTTGATTGTTATCTTCATCTCTTAACTTTCTTTATAGCGTCGTAGTCGCACTCGTCAATGCAAAGGCCGCATTGGGTACACTTCTCTGTATCTATCTCATGCTTCTCGTAGGGCGTGTAGGCAATGGCTTCGCCGGGACAAGAGCGGGCACACTTCGTACAACCTACACAGTCGTCCGTGATCTCCAGTTTGACCATCTGCTTGCAAGAACCTGTACGGCAGATACCCTGTATGTGCTCCTCATACTCTTGGCGGAAATAGCGAAGGGTGGACAGTACTGGGTTGGGAGCCGTCTTGCCTAATCCGCACAGCGCGGAGCGCTTGATGCTTTGGGCCAGTTCCTCGAGGCGGTCGATATCCTCCATCTTAGCCTGTCCGGTGGTGACCTTGTCCAGGATGTCGAGCATACGACGGATACCTACGCGGCAGAAGGTACACTTGCCACAAGACTCTTCCGAGGTGAACTGGAGGAAATAGCGTGCCACATCGACCATACAGCTCGACTCGCTCAGAACCACCAGACCGCCAGAGCCCATGATGGCCCCCATCTTGCCCAAGGCGTCGAAGTCTACCTCGGCATCACAGAGTTCGGCGGGGATACAACCACCCGAAGGACCACCCGTCTGGACCGCCTTCAAGGCCTCACCGCCTTCCACTCCTCCACCTATCTGCTCTACGATCTGACGAAGCGTAGTGCCCATGGGGACCTCGATCAGTCCACCGTGGTTGACCTTTCCTGCCAGGGCAAACACCTTGGTACCGCGGCTACCTTCCGTACCCACCTTGCGATACTCGTCGGCACCTCGGCGGATGATGTAGGAGATCTGACTCAGAGTCTCCACATTGTTGATCAGCGTAGGACAGCCGAAGAGTCCCGACTGTGCAGGATAGGGAGGACGCAGATGCGGGAAACCGCGTTTTCCCTCTATGGAGGCGATCAGTGCCGTCTCTTCACCGCAGACAAAGGCACCGGCACCCTCAAATACGCGAATGTCAAAGGAGAAATCTGTGCCCAGTATCCTTTCGCCCAGCATGCCCTTCTGCCGGCACATGTCGAGTGCTTTGCGGATACGGATGACTGCCTGTGGGTACTCTGCGCGAATGTAGAAAATACCTTCGCTGGCACCAACGGCATATCCCGCTATGATCATGCCTTCGATGACACGCAGAGGGTAAGACTCCAGCAAGATGCGATCCATGAAGGCACCGGGGACACCTTCATCACCGTTGCAGATGACGTATTTGCCTGAGCGCTGCGCTTCTGCAGAAGGCACGGCATCTGCCACCATCTGCCACTTGCGACCCGTAGGGAAACCACCACCGCCTCGGCCTCGGATGCCGCTCTTCAGTACCTCGTCGATGATGTCCTGGCGGGGCATCGCGGTAAGCGCCTTCTTCAAAGCCTCAAATCCACCTAAGGAGATGTATTCCTCAATATCGAGTGGGTTGAGATGTCCGTAACCCTCCGTGGAGATACGATACTGGCCTTCCAGGAAGGCGTTAATGCCTTGTGTACGCTCCTTCTCAGGCGTCCAGAGGATATTGTCCCAGGTCTGGTCGCTGTGGAAGGTGTCGATCTGATTGAGGATGGCATTGCGAAGTCGGCGCAAACGGCTGGCTGGGCGGAAATGGTGAAGCAGTATCTCCTTCACCTCCTGAGGCTTGATGTTGGGATAGCGCACGATATTGCCATCGGGGGTAGCCACATCGATGAGGGGAACCTGATTGCAGGCTCCGACACAGGAGATGGGCTTGATGCGGATGTGGATGCCCAGTTCCTTGCAAGCCTCTATTACAGCCGTGTGAACCTCAGCCGTACCGCTGGCCTGGCAGCAGTTCTCCATGCCCAGACGTACTTCACCCTGCACCTCATCGGCTTCACTCTCCTCACTGGCAGACGTTGCCACCATCGATTCAAACTCATCGAGCACCTCGCGTACACGTCCCGGCTGGACATGGCCGAATATCTTATTGTCTATCTGTACCACGGGAGCCAGTGCACAGCATCCCAGACAAGCCACCTTCTCTATGGAGTACTGTTGGTCGACCGTGGTGATGGAGTCGTCGGGGATGGCCAGCTCGCGTTTGAATGCGTCGTAGACCGTGCTGGCACCCTTGACGTGGCAGGCCGTTCCGATGCAGACCTTGATGGTATGCTTTCCGTAAGGCACAAGGCGGAACTGGGAGTAGAAGGAAGATACGCTGATGAGCTGGGCACGGTCGATGTCGGTGCGCTCATAGAGTCTGTTCAGGGCATCCGAAGGCAGGTAGTTGAACTCCTGCTGGATGGCCTGAAGCAAAGGGATGATCTGGTCGCGTGTGGTACCTATGCGATCAATGATGGCATCTGTGCGACGCACCATTGCCTCTGTTGCCTCTTCCGGCATTGAGAATTTGCAGTCTTTGCACTCTGCCATATCAGTTCTTTTTTACACAGTAAATAGACTTGTCCGTACGGACGATCATCATGCCATCGGTGAAGGCCGGTGTGGCAAAAGTCTTCTCGCCTGTCTCAAATGAGGTGACAAGGTCAAACGTGCTGGCAGAGAAGATATAGGCCTTACCGCTGTTGCTGAAGAGGAATACCTTACCGTCGGCCACCACGGGAGACGAGTAGAACGGGGTGGTAAGGTCGTGCTCCTTTTTCACTTCGCCCGTCTTGGCGTCGTAGGCGCAGACCATACCATAGCTGGTGGCGCAGAAGACCAGGTCCTTCGTGGCTGCCAGACTCGAGCACTCGGGCAGATAGTCGCTGGCCTCCCAGAGTGTCTCACCCGTAGCACCGTCGATGGCGATACACTTGGCGTACTCACTTGCGCCAAAGACTACACCTCCGGCACTGGCGGGACTTGAACCCACCTCGCCGCTCATGCATTCCACGCGCCAGAGTTCGCTACCATTGCTGGGGTTGTAGGCTGCGATGCTGGGATTGCCCATCACCACCAAGGCAGGCTTTCCACCGAGAGTGGCAATCATGGGCGAACTCCATGCTATCTTGTCCTTGGACGTCTTGCTCCATATCTGACTGCCTGTCTTGGCGTTGAGAGCCAAGACTTTAGCTTCGTTGTTGTTCTGGTACTGCACGATGACCTCGTTGCCATACATCAGCAGAGATGAGGCATAGCCGTAGTGGTTGTCGGGCAAGCCGAGATTCTTGGCCCAGAGACGATTGCCATCCATGTCGGCACAGATGATATCACCTGTAGCAAAGATGGCACATACCTGCTCGCCGTTGGTTGCTGCGGTGCTGGCAGCCAAACCGGTATCTGCATTGACCTTAGGCATGGTGCTGGGCGAACCGGCAATCTTGTCAGCCTTGACCGTCCATTTCAGTTCGCCGGTCCATACATCGTAGCAGTACAGTTCGCGGGCACTGTTGTCCGCACCGGTGATGAAGACGTTGCGACCTGTGATGACAGGCGAATTGTAGCCGTGCTTGGGGATAGAAGACTGCCAGAGGATGTTCTTCTTGCTGCTGAGGTTCCAGGTCGTGGCGAGGCCTCGGGCCGAAGAACTTGCACTTGAGTTGTTGCCACGGAAGGCCTTGGATGCAATCTTGAGTTCAGGCATGTCGTCCACCAATGCCGAATCTGCCTCCTCCACCATTGTACTATCGGTAGCCAAGGTGTCTGCCTGTACCTCTTCTACATCATCCTGTGGTTCCATCTCTGCTTCCCCTTCAGCGTCTTGCACCTCAGTCTGAGCCTCCTCTGCATCGGCAGACTTCTTCAAGTCAACATGCTGCAGGATGGCGAAAGCTGCGGCCACGAGAGTAGCAATGACGGCAAGCCAAAGCAAATAGTTGCGGGCACGGCTCTTGTTCATCCATTCGTCGATGGGGTCAAGATCCTTCTCGGGCAGGTTCTTGGTTTCCTTGTAGTAAAGGTTCAGGCTCAGCATCAAGACGCAGGCCATACCGAAGAGGATGTAGACGCCCATCTTCAACTGTCCCTCCTGTACGAAATACGCTTTGCGCGAGAGGAGATCGAGCTGACGGATCTGTTGCTGCAGGGCCTCGTTGTCACCGTTGGCATCATTGAGTTCCTTTAAGGTTTCCATTACACCAGACTCCAGTGGTGAAACCTGCTGCATCTGGTAGTAGCTCACGCCCAGCATGGCGGTCATGGCCAGCATGAAGACTGCTGTGACGATGGCGATGTTGCGATATAACTTTCTCATTTTCTCGGTTATACGGTTTGGTGGTTATACGGTTTGAATGTATATTGGGGGATAAATGGTGTTGTCGGTCACCTTATCCTTCTTTTACTCTTTCGTTTCTTTTCAGGTTTTGGGGACAGTAGTTGAAGCACTTGCCACACATGGTACAGCGGGCTGCATCGATCTCGTAGGTCTTGCGACTACGCTTCAGGGAGAGCTTGAGCAACTTGAAACCGATGACAAATCCTATCAGTCCACCAGCCAGATGAGCGTAGAGGGCATAGTCACGCTGGATGTCGTCCACCTTGGCTTTCAGTTCCTCTACGTTTCCACCCATGGCATTGAAGGTCTCCACTTCCAGAGGCTCCTCCATCTCAGGATTGGCCTCCTGCTGCAAGAGGAGCGAGTAGAGGTAGACATCCTTGTGAGCAAGGCTCAGGTTGTCGCTCTGCTGTCCTACCAGCACTGCGCCCAATACGGTGAGCAGAGGCAAGAGTACGGCTAGGAGAATGATGCGCTTCACACCCTTCTTGCGCTCCTCCTTGGTCTTGCTGCTCTGAGGGGTATGGATGGCATCCACGGGACATGCCATGCCACAGAGGGCACAGTTGATGCAGCCCTTGTCCGTCACCTCTATCTTCTTCCAGCTCAGCGAACTGAACACGCTCAGCAATGCTCCGTAAGGGCAAAGGAACTGACAGAACGGACGCCCGATGAAGATGGACATCACAAGTAGGCAGACACCAAAGATGATCATGCCCAGATCGCCACCCAGACGGAAGATGCCGATGAAGGGGTCGAAGCGGCAGATTAGGAACTGGCTACGCGTGGCAGCGTAGAGTATGGTGAAGGCAAGGTACACCCAGGGTATCATGCTCAGCGTGGCAGAGACGGCACGTGAGAGGCGGAAGTTCCTCACGTTGATGAGTTCCTGCAGAGCACCCAGCGGACATACTCCCGAGCAGAACACACGTCCGAAGAGCAGGGCAAAAAGGATAGGCAGGAGGAAGAGGAGCAGCACGTACCAGGGAAGGTGATAGTCGGGATTGACCATAGCCGTGATGACATTCTGGATGCTACCCACGCTGCACACACATCCGCTGCGGAAGAAGCCGAAATAGAGCACCGATACTACCGACATCGAGAGGATGACGGCTCGGCTCCTCTTTCTATAGGCAGCCCAGACCACCAGACTCATCATGCCGACAAGCAGCACGATGTCCAGGATGTTGAGCAGTTGCTCATTGGGCATGCCGTGGAAGATGTTGGGGTACTCGTAGCCCGAGGTGAAGTCGGGCTTGGGAAAACGTGCCTCGGCAAATGCGCTTAGGCTGGCTGTCAATGCCGTTAGGGTGAAGAGTATCTTACGCATGGTCTTTCAGTTTATAGGCATTGTCACTGGATACACGCTGGATGGCATCTGCGGGGCAGACTTTGGCTATCTCGCACTCATTGCACTGCTGGCACAGGTCTTGCTGGATCTGCAAGAACAGCGAACCGTTGCCAAAGGAGGTACAGCCCTTCACACATTTGCCGCAACCGTTGCAGAGCGACTCGTCGATGGTGTATTCGAAGTAAGGCTCCTCCACAAACTGACGGCTGATGGCTCCGGTGGGGCACATCTGATTTTCGGCAGCGGTGTTGAGGTCCTTCACGCTGGGTCGGTAGTAGCCGCCACAGAGGTCACAGTAGCCGCATACTTTATTGGCATGGAAGCATTTGACAGCGCTGACAGGGAGCACGCAGTCTGTCTCACATCGACCACACTGGGTACACTTGAAGGGATCGATCTGCCAGAACACATCCCCTTTGCTACCACTGGCCTTGGTGGCCAGCCAGCCTCCTGTGGCTACGGCCACGCCACCAGCCAGCAGCGATCCGCAGGTACGCAGGAAGTCTCTGCGGTCCATCGGGCTTTTCAGTTTATCTTTGTCCATTGTCTTTCTCTAAAAAAAATAGGTTTTACGTGTGCTTCTTCTCTCTGTGTGCACTATATCTTCAGGGGGCAGTCTTCCGTGCATTGTCCACACTGGGTCTGCTGACTGAGGTTCTTGTTGTATTGGTATACGGCCACCTTGTCACCTCCGGCCACGATCAGTTTGTCTTTCATCACGCGCACCTCATAGGCAGAGTGACCGCCCCCAAGGGCTTTGCTGTCGAGCAGTACACTGCGAAACTTGCCCTCCTTGCTGTAGCAGCTGATGCGTGGGATGCCTTTCTCGGAGGTGAGCAGTTCGCCGTTGTTGGCTGGCACCACATAGACGGGGTTGCAGCAACCGCTGAAGGCGCCCTTCTCCGCTCCCGCTTCGCCAAAGGCTGCGATGAAGTCTCCTTCTTCGGTATAAGACTCCACCAGGTGTCTTCCGGGGTTGGAGCAATAGATCTTGCCGTCCATGGCAGTGATGCTGAAGCTGTAGCTGGGTACGACGAATCCCTTGGGACTGTTGATGAAGTGGGCCAGGGTGCCGTCAAGATGGTATTTGCAGATGTTCTTGTTGGAGGCATCTGTCACGAAGACACCAGCCTCGCAGACAGCCAGAGCGCAGTAGTCCGAGTTTTCGCTGCATGCTTCCCAGCTCTGGAGCATCTCTCCGCTGCGGTCATACACCTCCACGCGAGTGGCGAAGAGTGCGTATATATTGCCTTGGAAGAGCGCTATGTCGCGCAGGTCGCTGGGGATGCTGAAGTTGCTCTGGAGCTCCCCGCTCATACCATATATATAAATGTTGTTGGGAGTGGCCACATAGATGCTTCCTCCTTCCACCTCAAAGGCTGTCACCTCATCGGGTGTCACAAATCCGAAGGTACGGCGGTAGGGTGATACAAAGTCCTCATCCTCCTTGAGCAGCTTGATACCCCTTGTCCGTTTAGAGTCGTTGAAGAGTTCGCCGGGGTTGGTAAACATCTTCCACACCCCGGTGCCGACTACGGAGAGTAGCGCACCGCCGATGGCGAGCGATCCCGATATCTTTAAGAACTTGCGTCTATCCATTTTCTCCATTACTGAAAGATTTTGATACATTTGATGTTTTTGGAGTCTCTCACGATGAGCATACCGTCGGCATAGGCCATAGGCCCCCAGGCGTCGATGCCTTCTTCCATGATGCGCTGCTTGCGGAGCAGTGTCATGGACTGTCCGCTCACCTGATACACGTAGAGCTCACCGTCCTCCTTGAAGGCCAAGAGCTTGTCGTCGACGATGATGTAGGGACCGAGTCCGAAACGCTCGTCGGAGGCTGACGTCCAGATGGGCTTGTGCAGATTGGACGGAGCATACATGGCCAGACGTTCACGCATACCGCCTCCATCCTTGGGCAGGATGGTGATGAGGCTTCCGTTGTAGCTGATAGGAGTCTGCTGTTCGCTCGACATACCATCCGATGCCTTGTAACTGTCCTTTATGCTGGCACTCCATGTGCTTCTTTGCTTGTCCACCTGGAGCAATGCACCTCCCGCTCCGTAGCCTGCCACGAGAAACACTTGGTTGGCAGAGATCTGCAAGGGTGAGGGGGCTACCACGGAGGGTTGCCACTTGCTGGCACTCCAGAGCAGCTGTCCCTCCTGTCCTGCCTCTGCCGACACGCCACATACACCTCCCACGCCTATGTAGGTGAAGGTACGTGTACCTCCGAGCGTCATGGGGATAACGGAGGAGTGCGACATCTTCAGGCCGATGCTGTTGGGGGTGGCCCAGCGTGTCTCGCCGGTCTGCACGTCCACGCCGAGCATCAGGGTGTCCTTGCCGGCAGGAGCCAGTACCAGCACCCCGTCTTCTATGAGAGGACACTGGCCGGTGTACCAGAAGGGTATCTCGGTCTCAAAGCGCTTCTTCATGTCCATGCTCCACTTCATCTCGCCTGTTTCCTTGTCGCAGCACATCACGTGTCCCTCAGGACCGATGGTCACGATCACATCGCCTGCTATGGCGGGTATGGTACGGGAGAATCCGTGGTTGCGCTTCATCGGTACCCTGTACCATCTCTTCCACAGCTGCTTGCCGGTCTGCAGGTCCAGACAGCGCAGGGCATCGGCACTCATGCGCTCGTCGTAGTCAAGCACATAGGCCTTGCCGGCAGAGATCACGGGGGAGGCATGTCCCTCGCCTGTCTCCAGGGTCCACAGTTCGGTGAAGTCTCCCTCCACGAGTTTCCTGGGAGAGGGGTTGACGGCGATGTTGTTGTGGTTGGGACCACGGAAGCATGGCCATTCTCCGGTCAGTTCGGAAGGAGGCACACCCACGGAGTCTTTCATGAAAAACTCGCCAATGAGTACATCGTCGGCCTTGCGAGCCGATCCTTGGGGACGGTTGTCTGCACCGGGTACGGCCTCCGTGAAGTCGCTGCTGGGGTCATAGCAATGCCAGCCGATGAGCAAGAGCAGGTAGACGCATGCTACGGCTATGGTGATCAGTGTTACTTTATTCTTTTTCATTCAGTTCGCTTTTTATGGCGTGTAGTAGGAAAGTTATGTTGTAGAGATCTTCTGAATACCAGAGGCGGGAGAAGTACAGGCCTATGGGCTCTTTCTCGTAGAGGGTGCCGGCCTGGAAGCGCTGGTAGAGATAGGTCCACCCCCTATGCTTGGCTTCCTCGTGCTTGCCGGGGAAGTGTGACAGGGCTGTCAGTGCTCTGCTGGTGTAGGTCACCTTGGAGCATACGCCTTTGTTGCCTCCCCATCCTCCGTCCTCATTCTGGGTGCTGATGAGGAAGTTCACTTGGGAGCATGCCAGATGCTCTGCCTTGGGAAGGTGGGTGGACATCAGGTAGTCTACGGCTGTAGCCGTACCGTATACGGGGGCTTTCTCGTCCTTGGCATCTTGGTCGCCAAACCAGAGTGGCACCCATCCGCCGGTCTCCGATGCAGATTGCCTTTCGACCATCTTCTCCATCCATCCCATCATCCTATCAAGGCTCTTCTGTACGTCTTCTCGCAGTGTACCCTGAAGGGTGGGGAGCCAGAGCCCCATGGCCAGGATGGCATGGGCTGTGATGTCGGGGGTGCTGCGGTCGAAGGGCAGCTTGCCCCAGCCTTTGCAGAAGGTGGGCATGCCTCCGTCGTTGTTTTGAAGCCACATGAGCCATTGGAGTCCGCTTTCCACTTCTTTGCAGCACACTCCTTGTGTCTGGTGGAAAAGGGCTACCAGTGCTCCGCTGGTGTCGTCGCCGTCGGGTACCGATCCGCTCAGGTCGCTCCAGCCCCATCCTCCTGGAGCTGCAGCCGTGAAGGGGTGTACCTCCGTGGTGGCGTTGTGCTTGATGATGTCGGCAAGATGGGTCGAGGGAGGGACTACCTTGCCTGCCAGGCTTGTCACCCATCCTGCCAGGTCGGTATCGATGGGCCAGGCTCCGTCCTCGCGTACGGTATCCACGAGAAAACGGGCACACTGCTGCGTGACGGGGTGCTCACGATAGCCTCCTTCTGCCATGCACATGCCCACGAAGGCTGTGAGTGGCGCGGCCTCCAGAAAACCTCCATCCTGGGGTTGCATCCGGGTGAGTACCCGAAGGGCTTTGGGCACAAAGGCCTTGCGCAGAGGGCTGAGCAGTCCTTCTTTCTTCTTCATCTGGCAGATGCCGATGGCGATGAGTGCAGGTATGGCATAGCTCACCACGGGGAGGTTGAGATAGCGGAAGAGGCTCTGGGGCAGGGTGGCCAGTTCGAAGGGGAAGGGAGGTATCTTCTTCCAGTTGTCTATCACTCCGGCCAGGGCGCACATCATGAGGATGGGCACGCTGAAGGTGAGGTCCTTGCCGTAGTAGTCCAGCACGCCTCGTATGAGGTCTTCCTGCGTGTCGCCGCCCCATTTGCCGTTGAGGTATCGGCGTGTCTCCTCGGGTGCTTCACCCACTGCGTAGAGAGATACGTAGGTGAGGAGCGTGGCGGTCATGTTGGAGGGACTCTCCACGGAGTCTCCCCACGAACCGTCTGCCTGCATGGTCCGGTGTAGCCATGCCACGCCGGCTTGTATCTGGGAGGCATAGCGCTGTGCGTCGATGCGTTGCAGGGCAAACACACTGACGGAGGTAGAGATGGCACTGCTTGAGAGCAGTCCCCTCCACATGCCGTCATGGGAGCGCATCTTGAGGAGGCGTTCCATGGCGTCTGCTTGCATTTCCATCAGTTGTTGTCTGTCCATTTTCGTGGGTATGCCTGTTTCTTTATTTTGTTGGTACTTCTTTGTTTGCCCGCACCTGTTGCTGGGTACTTGCTGTCAGTTGATAAGATCTTATGTGGCCGAACCCAGTGCCATCAGTCCGTAGAACACGTATTCCACGTCGCTGTAGTCATCCAGGATCGTGGGGGTGAACTTGCCGTCTTCCAGCCAGTGCGCTTCGACAAACTCGCGAGCATCGCGGGTCTTTCTGCCGATGAGGCGCAGGGTGAACAGGGCCACTGCGGTGGAGAGCAGGTCGGGCATGGGAGCGAGTTCGCTGGCACAGAATCCTCCTGTCTCATCCTGTCGGTCCAGAAGCCATTCCACCAGTTGCTCGTCCAGCCTTTCGCCCGTCTGGTGCTTCATGGCCAGCAGGCAGCACACGGCATTGGTGGTGCGTATGCGAGGGAGTTCGGCCATGACGTGTCTGGGCAGGTCGTCCCTTCGATACAGTTCGTTTTCCAAGAAGTTGAAGAACGTGCCGTAGAGGTTGTTCTTGTTCCGGCTCTCTTGCACGGTGAGGTCTATCTTCCTCCAGAGTATCTTGTAGGGCGAGAAGGTCATTTCGAGCACCCTGCCAAACTGCTTGTAGTAGGGGTCCGCCTTGCCTCCTGCGTTGAGGTAGCCGTCGTCGGTCTTCTGTGACCGTACGTATCTGCGTGTGGCCATCCTGGCTTCGGGGGTCATCCGCTTATATCCTCGTCTCAGGGCAAAGTATGCCGACAGCAGTAGCGGTGTCTTCATCCCAGTATCTTTTCTGTCACCTGGTACAGCAGGCGTTTCAGTTCGAGGCTGTCCAGATCGGTCAGTGCATCCAGCGCTTGCTGATGGTACGTGTCGACCAGTCTTTGCAGCTCTTCCTTGACCTGCTCGTCATCCCATGCCGGATGCTCTGTGCGCAGGGCCAGTACGGCTGAGGGACGGGAAGAGAGTTCGTTGTCGTCCAGGAAGTCTTCCAGGTCGTCGTTCATCTGGTAGGCCATTCCCAGTGCTTCCGAGTATTGCTTGAGCATGGGGCGCAGGTGTACGAAGTTGCCCGTACAACTCAGTCCCAGCATGAGCGAAACTTCAAAGGCCGGCACGGTCTTGTGGCGGAACACGTGGCAGACAAAGTCCATGTCGATGGGCTCAGGGTGCTGGCACCATACGAGTTCTGCCCCTTGTCCCTTGCAGAGCTTCATGTGGGCATCGGCGATGAGCCTTACCAGCTCGGCATTGTTGCTCTCGGAGAGGATGCGGTATCCTTCTCCTAAGAGGGCATCGCCGGCGTTGATGGCAAAGGCCTCTCCGTAGAGGGCGTGTATGGTGGGTTGACCATAGCGGGTCAGGTCTCGGTCTTCTATGTCGTCGTGTATGAGAGAGGCTTTGTGGAAGCACTCCACGGCCAGAGCGGCACGGTGCACGTCTTCCGTCATCTCCGTCTTGCCAGTGAGGGCTTGCCATACGGCAGCGAGGAGGAAGGGACGCCATCGCTTGCCTTCCCCACTCATCCAGTCGATGCAGACGCTCGAGGTGAGATCGGTAGCCGGTCCCATGAGGTGTTCCAGCTCGGCACGCTCAAACCAGCGGTTCACCTGTCCATGCAGGGCCTCGTGGTCCAGCAGGGTGGGTGTGTCTTCTGCATGGAGCATGGAGAGCATCTCGTCCACGTAGTCCTCGTCTACGTGTGTGTTGCAGCATCCGGAGTCGTTGAGGGCTATGGCCAGTCCGGGTACGGCATGTCGTACGAGCAAGGGGAAGGCCTTCTCCAGAGAGTCGAGGCAGCTCACGCCTATCACAGCGTCCACGACGCGGTTTTCTATGAGTTCGATGACCTGGGTAAATCCTTCGGCCACGATGCTGAGGGTGCCGAGCTGTTCGGCACGGTCTTGGAGGGTGGGTATGAGACAACGTCCACAACGGTGGCACAGAAGGCCAAACTCGTCATACTCGGCCTCACAGGCTCCGTGGCGGCTGAGGCACTTGGGGAGCATCAGTAAGCGTCGCTCCTGGGGTATGCCTGCCACGGTGGGTAGCCACAGCTGGTTGTTGATCTCCACCATCAGCCAGGATTGCAGTGACTCTGCACACCGACACTCTGCGATGTAGGTGCGAGCCAGGTCTTCCAGCTGCTTCAGGGAAACAGGTGGACAGAGTTGCTGCCTGCCGACAAAGTCTTTCAGGCTCAGACGCAACTGCTTGCGCTCCTCTGCTGTACTGGGTATGGTATTCTTTTGATTCACTCTGCGATCGTGGACTTCAGTTTAATTATTGGTTATCAGGTCGCTTTGCTTTTAATTCGCTTTGCTTTAATTTCGCTTTGCTCTTATTTCGCTTTGCCTTAATTTCGCTCAACGCTCATCGCTCATCGCTCAACGCTCAACGTCTCCTTAGGAGACCTCCGTTCAACGCATCACCCGTACGCTCCGAATCCGAAGAAATAGTTCTTCTTGAGCCACTTGTAGGGAGCGCTCTTCTCGGGGATGGCGTCTTCGCCCATCTCGTGGCCCGGCACATGGTACATCTTGGCATATTCGGCCATGGCGGTCTGTCGGGTGGTGGTCTCCTTCACGTCGTAGCCACGCAGTATCTCTGCCATGCGGGCAGGGTCTTCCATCAAGATGCATCCTCGGGTGGTAGCAGCCACCTTTTGTCGCATACCCTCGAGGAAGGCCGACTGTGCATAGAGGTCTGTCAGGTTGCTGGCATCGGCATTGATGAAGTCGGTAGCCATCTGGATGACGGGGCAGAACTCCAGTGCACCGGAGGGCGACACATGGTGGCTCATACCTGTGGCTCCGGGACACATGGCCTTGCCTTTGTCGTCCCAGTACACATCCACGATGACCACGGGAGCATCGCGACGCTCATCCACGAGGAACTGCCTCATCTTCCTGATCTGCTCTCGGGTGAGTGCGTTCTCGGGGCAGGCTTCGGCTCCCACGGGACGGTAGATGTAGTACCACAGATAGGCGGCACCTTCCTTTGCGGCACGCTGTATATGTTCGCGGCTTACCAGTTCGTCGAAGTTCGTCTGGCACACGCTGGTGGCGATGCCGAAGATGAGGCCGGCCTTCCTGCAGGCCCTGATGCCTCGCAGGGTGCGCTTGTATACCTCGTCGCGCTGACGTCTGCGGTCGCTCTCTTCTTCCAGTCCTTCCATGCTGATGAGCGGAGTCACGTTGCCAGCCTTGCGTAGCTGCTGCGCGATGTCATCGTTGAGCAGGGTGCCGTTGGTGAAGAGCTGGAAGTAGCAGTCCTTGTGCTTGAGGAAAAGGTCGGTGAGGCCTTTGTACATCAGGGGTTCTCCGCCGAGTATGCCGAAGAAGTACGAACCGTGCTTCTTGCTCTCCCGGATGATGCCGTCCACCTGTTCCAAGGTAAGGCTTTTGCGTCCACCCCGGCTCACCCAGCAACCGCTACAGGCGAGGTTGCAGGTCTCCGTGACGGAGATCATGTTGAAGGCAGGGAAGAAGGGGGCACCTTTCTTCTGTCTTTTCTTGAAGGCATGCATGTTCCAGAGGTTGCGCCAACCGAAGTTCCATACAAACTTCCACAAGAGTCTCATGGGTGTCTGTCGGGCTACGCGGATGGCCACCTTCAGGAGTGAGGTATAGTCTTTGAGTGCCATTACTTCTTAGAGGGTTTTGTCAGACTGATCTTGCGCGCTGCCAGTCTCTCTCGGAAGGCCTCGTTGTAGAGGGTCTTAGTGTCGAGCTGCACAGCTTTTTCTTCTTGTGCGGGACCGCCGTTGATGGGGCTGCGATCGTACTTGGGGAAGATGATGGCGCTGGCCGGACAGGTACGGGCACAGGCGGGGCAGTTGTTCTTGCAGTGGGTGGGATGTACCACACGGATGCGGTCTTCCACCATCTCGTAGACGCCAAAGGGGCAAAACTCCAGACACTTGCCGCACTCGCAGCACACGTCTTTGTCCACGGTGGGGTACCAGGCGTCCTCGCCCAGTCGCTGCGGCATGGCCTCGAGCTGGGCTGTCCATGGGGCCTGTGCCTCGGTACTTGCCTCGTCATCCTGCTGCGCTGCTATGCCGAGTACTTGCAGGGCTTCTTCCACGCTGCCGTTGCGCAGGTCTATGCTTTCGCCTACGCTTTCTCCCACATAGGCCATCAGGCTCTTCACGGCTCTGGGGTAGCAGGCCACGAGGGTGGTCTCGGCCAGGGCGTGTACCGACTTGTCCTTGGTCTCACACAGTTCGCAGAGGTCGCTCACCAGTATCACCTCAAGTCCGGCCTTCTGGGCCTGTGCGGCCAGTTGGGCTATCTTCTCACGGTTCATGATGGAGCGTGAGCTGCAGGCACATATCGTTATCTTCTGGGGTTGCTTCATTGGGTACTTCTAAGGGGTTGGGATGTTTTCAGTTGGTCGTAAGCCAGTTCTTAAACTCTGAGGCTTTGTTCTTGCTCACGAAGAGAGGTTCCGGCACCTTTATGTTCATGTTGATGAGCAGACGGCTGTCAAACCATACCACAAGGTCTATCACGCAGTCTCGTGCCACGATGTACTGCTTGTTGGCACGGTAGAATCGGGCTGGGTCGAGGGTCAGTATGATGGAGTCGAGCGATTTCCCGTATTGCAGCACGCGTCCGTCCTTCAGGTGCAGCTGAGTCTTGCGCCCTGTGCTGTAGATGCAAGCCACTTCGTCCATGCTTACGGGTACGAGTCGGTCTTTTACGGCTATCAGCAGTGAGGTGGTGTATTCCGGGGCTGGCTCTGTCTGGGCGGGCTTCATCTTCATCATGCGCTCCAGATAGTCCATCATTTCGTTCCGGTTCCATCGCTTGAATTTCTCGAGTGCACGGGTCAGGTCGGCAGTCTTGATGGGCTTGAGCAGATAGTCGATGCTGTTCACCGTGAAGGCCTCGAGCGCATACTGGTCGTAGGCTGTGGTGAAGACGATGGGGGTGCTCACTTCCATCTCCTGGAAGAGGGTGAAAGCCGAACCGTCGCTCAGGTGTATGTCCATGAAGATGAGGTCGGGTGCGGGATGGGTGCTGAGCCATCTCACGGTCTGCTGTACGCTCTCCAGTACCTTGACCACTTCGATGTCGCTGTCTATCTCGTGGAGCATCGCGGTCAGGTTTTCGCTGGCTGCTGTTTCGTCTTCTATGATGAGTACTTTCATGCTTGTCTGGAACGTCGTTTTTTTGAGTGATGGTTAGAAATGATGGCTTCGGAAGATCTGGGAGGATGTGTGCTCTCCGGTCTACTTCAGGGGAAGCTTCACGCGAAACTCCCTTTCGGTCTTCTCCACCTCTATCTCCTGTTCGGTCAGCAGAGCGAAGCGTTTGGCCAGGTTGCTGAGTCCCGTGCCGTGTGTCTCCTGCTTGTACTGCTTGGGGTAGAGTGGGTTGGTCACCACGAGTTCGCCTTCATCGTTGGTGGCTATGGTCACCTTCATGTAGTGCTCGCTGTCTATCATGTTGTGCACGGTCACGTTCTCTATCAGGGGTAGCAGTGCCAGCACGGGTATCTCCCGCTTGAGGTATTCGGGGGCCACGTCGATACACACGTCGAGCTTGCCGGCATAGCGCACTTGCATCACCTCGCAGAAGGAGCGGGCAAAGTCGAGTTCTTCCTCGAGTGTCACGAGTCCTTTGTGCTCGCTCTGGAGCACGTAGCGGAAGATGTCGCTCAGGTGGTCTATGTAGCAGATGGTCAGCTTGTCGTCTTTCTTTCTCACCAGGCTGCTGATGCCGTTGAGTGAGTTGAAGAAGAAGTGGGGGTTGATCTGGTTGGTGAGTGCCGTACATCGGCTTTCCAGACTTTCTATCTTGAGCTGCTGCAGTTCTTCTTCCTTCTTCTTGTGTATGCGGCTCAGGTAGCCCGTGTAGCCCAGTAGCAAGCCCATCATGCCCATCACGATAAACTGGAACGTGAGGATGACGGGTCGGTGGTCAAAACCGGCGCATACCATGCGTGTGATGCCCTTGTAGGCGCAGAAGGCCACGATGGCAAATGCGATGTTGGGCAGGATGCGGCCTTTCAGTCCTTGCTTTTTCAGCAGGGTGTGGTTGAGAGTGAGGATGCATAGGGTGAAAGCCCAGAAGAGCAGGAAGCGGATGATGGCATAGTGTATGTAGCAGGCCTGCATCTCGGGGGGGACGCTGTGCAGTTCCCAACTCAGGAAAAGGAAGTTGGGATAGCTCGTGAAGAGCGTACATACGAGGCTTGCAAACAATCCTCTCCAAATGGACTTATAATCACGCATTTAGATATTCTTTATTTTGCGTGCAAAATTACAAATAATCTCTGATATCTGCAATATTAATTTCTTAAAAACGCAAAATGGCCTCATAAAGCCGATTTTCTGCCCCTTTTGGCGTACTTTGCCTGCTCCCTTGTTGGGACTAAAAAAGGCAGCGTCTCTTTTTTGAGATGCCGCCCTATGCATATGTCTTGAGATTGTTTTTCAGAAAAATAGCTTAGGCCCTGAAACCTGAATCCTAAAACCTGAAACCACATTGTAAACATTTTATCAACGCTACAACAGTGCTTCGATGGCCTTTTCTATGTCTTCCGTCATCTCTCCACGGCTCACGAGATTGTTGTCTCTGTCGATGAGGAAGAAGGTGGGAAGCATCTGTACGTTGTAGAGCTTGAGCATGTCGCTATACAAGCCTTCCTTGCAGTATACGCATACCCAGGGGAGGTTCTGGCAAGCCGTCTTCCAGTAGTGTATGCTGCCGTCCACCGATACCTGGTAGATCTCCAGTCCGCGGTTGTGGTACTTCTGGTAGAGCTGGCGCATCTCGAGGATGCGTTGTTGAGATGTTTCGCCACTGTAGGCGGTGAAGTCGAGCATCACCACCTGTCCTTTCAGGTCGCTCAGTCTGCGCTCCTGTCCGGTGATGTCGGGATAGCCCATGTCGATGATGCCGCTCTGCTTCACCTTGCTCTCGTCTATCTGCAGGTCGAAGTTGCGGGGGTGGGTCTGCTTGCGTCCTCGCATCACGATGTTGTAGAGGTTCTGTGTACGCAAGCTGCCGGGCCATTTGGTGGCCCATGCATTGGCCACAGCGCTGGCCCATCGTACGTCGCTCTGGTCATTATCCATGTCCCACAGCATGTTGCCGCGCAGGCTCTGGAAGAGGGCGAAGTAGCTGGAGGCACTCTCGTAGTGGTTTTGTATGAAGCGTATCTTCACGCTGTCCTTGTAGGCTCTCACCATGTCGCGTATGTTGGCGTCGCGCTCTTCGAGGGTGTAGCTTCTGTTGTCGGCCATGGCCAGGATGTCGCGCTCCAGCTGGGCCAGTCGGGCAGAGAGGATGCGTATGGTGTCGCTCGGGCCACTGCCTTCCACGGTGTAGTTGAAGGCCATGTCGGGCCATTTGGCATTGATGTGCAGCGTCTCGGTGGAGTCTACGGAGAAGTTGATGATCTGTCGGCCTATGCGGAGGCGGTACAGCTCAGGGCATGCAGAGGAGTCTGCGTGGGCGAACTGGTAGTGTCCTTCGTCGTCGAGCTTCATGGAGTTGAGGGGCACGATGCCGTCCGTCAGGCTGAGCGACTCGAGGTAGATGGTTTTTTCTCCGGCGCCTTCCACGGTGCCTTCCACGCGAAACATTCCGCTTTCGTCCTTGCATCCAGCCAGGGTCAGCAGGAGTGCTGTGGCTGCCAGGAGGTATTGGGTTGCTGTCTTCTTCATCGGTTTGCTTTCCTTTGATTGGGTTTTACGGTTATGAGGCACAAAGTTAAGCAAATTCCTCCACAACTGCGTATTTTATGCCGAAAAACGCGCACGTACATCATTATTTTGATTACTTATGGCCTAATTTTCAATTTTCAATTTCCAATTTTCAATTCTTTTGCGTACCTTTGCACGATTTTATGTCCTTTTCGTGCGGCGATGCCCGTCGGAGTGGACACTTTGACGAAACACATTTTTCAAAAAAACAAGATGAACGTAATTACAAAGACAGTCGAATTGCCTGATGGAAGAACCATCAGCATCGAGACCGGGAAATTGGCAAAACAAGCCGATGGAGCCGTTATGTTGCGTATGAACAACACCATGCTCCTGGCCACCGTTTGTGCCGCTAAAGATGCAGTTCCCGGAACAGATTTCATGCCCTTGCAGGTAGAGTACAGAGAGAAGTATGCCGCTGCCGGTCGTTTCCCCGGTGGTTTTACCAAGCGCGAGGGTAAGGCTAACGACGACGAGATCCTTACTTGTCGTCTGGTGGACCGCGCTCTGCGTCCCCTCTTCCCCAGCAACTATCACGCTGAGGTTTATGTTAATGTGATCCTTTTCTCTGCCGACGGCGTTGATATGCCCGATGCATTGGCTGGTTTCGCAGCAAGTGCAGCACTGGCAGTGAGCGATATCCCCTTTGAGGGCCCTATCTCTGAAGTTCGCGTGGCTCGCATCAATGGCGAGTATGTCATCAACCCCACCTTCGAGCAGCTCAAGGGTGCCGACATGGATCTGATGGTCGGTGCTACCGAGGAGAACATCATGATGGTGGAGGGTGAGATGAAGGAGGTTCAGGAGAGCGACCTGCTGGCTGCCCTGCTGGCTGCTCATGAGGCCATCAAGCCCATGTGCCGTCTGCAGAAGGAGCTGAGCAAGGAGCTTGGCAAGGACGTGAAGCGTGAGTACTGCCACGAGGTGAACGATGAGGAGCTCCGTGAGCTCGTCAACAAGGAGTGCTATCAGCCCGCCTACGATGTCACCAAGCAGGCTCTCGAGAAGCATGCACGTGCTGCTGCCTTCGAGGAGATCCGCGAGCAGTTCAAGCTTCGCTATGCTGAGGCTCATGCCGACATGAGCGCTGAGGAGCTCGAGGAGAAGAACGCCCTGGTAGACCGTTACTATCACGATGTAGAGCGCGATGCCATGCGTCGTTGCATCCTCGATGAGGGTATCCGTCTCGATGGTCGTAAGACCACCGATATCCGTCCCATCTGGTGTGAGGCAAGTCCTCTGCCCGGTCCTCACGGATGTGCCATCTTCACTCGTGGTGAGACTCAGGCTCTGGCCACCTGTACCCTGGGTACCAAGATGGACGAGAAGCTGGTTGACGATGTACTCGTACGCGAGTATCAGCGCTTCCTGCTCCACTACAACTTCCCT
>JAZLII010000231.1:0-8011 GCA_045617275.1 Bacteroidaceae bacterium | reverse complement strand
GAGGAGTTGGAGTCATTCGAGCCTAACTTCGTTATCTACAACGCTTCTAAGGCTAAGGTAACTAACTTCGCTGAGTTGGGTTTGAACTCTGAGACTTGCGTTGCTTTCAACGTAACTTCTCGTGAGCAGGTTATCATCAACACTTGGTACGGTGGTGAGATGAAGAAGGGTATGTTCTCTATGATGAACTACTACTTGCCTCTGCAGGGTATCGCTTCTATGCACTGCTCTGCTAACTGTAACATGGACGGTGAGGAGACAGCTATCTTCTTCGGTTTGTCAGGTACAGGTAAGACCACTCTGTCTACCGATCCTAAGCGTCGCCTGATTGGTGATGACGAGCACGGTTGGGATGACAACGGCGTATTCAACTTCGAGGGTGGTTGCTATGCTAAGGTTATCGGTTTGAGCAAGGAGAACGAGCCAGACATCTACGGCGCTATCAAGCGTAACGCTCTGTTGGAGAACGTAACTGTTGCTGCTGATGCTACTATCGATTTCAACGACAAGTCAGTTACCGAGAATACTCGTGTATCTTACCCAATCAACCACATCAATAACATCCAGCCAGGTTCTTCTGCTCCTGCTGCTAAGAATGTTATCTTCCTGTCAGCTGATGCATTCGGCGTATTGCCTCTTGTATCTATCCTGACTCCAGAGCAGACTCAGTACTACTTCCTCTCTGGTTTCACCGCTAAGTTGGCTGGTACAGTGCGTGGTATCACCGAGCCCACTCCCCCCTTCTCTGCTTGCTTCGGTCAGGCATTCCTCGAGCTGCACCCCACAAAGTACGCTCAGGAGCTCGTTAAGAAGATGAACGCTAACGGTGCTAAGGCATACCTCGTTAACACTGGTTGGAACGGTACTGGCAAGCGTATCTCAATTCCTGACACCCGTGGTATCATCGACGCTATCCTCGATGGTTCTATCCTGAAGGCTGAGACCAAGATGATCCCCATGTTCAACTTCGAGGTTCCCACCGCTCTGCCCAACGTAAATCCCGCTATCCTCGATCCTCGCGACACCTACGCTGAGGCTTCTATCTGGGAGGAGAAGGCTAAGGATCTCGCTGCTCGCTTCATCAAGAATTTTGCTAAGTACACCACCAACGAGGCTGGTCAGGCTCTCGTTGCTGCTGGTCCTCAGCTCTAATTCTTGTTCCGGAATTTGTAATTCCATTACAAGTTTAGATAAATTAAGAGTGGTTTCCTTCGGGAAGCCACTCTTTTTTTGTACCTGTGACTATCGCCGAAAGTACTTACGTTCGGATATTTCCAAATTTATTTGGAATATCCCTCGCTTATTCGTACCTTTGTGCCCAAATATGCATATTATTCAAGTTACAATGAAAAAGTTACTTACAATCGTGATGTTGTGCTGTGTACTGCCCATCTGCGCGCAGTTCCAGACACCTGTGAAATTTACGGTGAAGCAAAATCAGATCTCTGACAGTGAGATTGAGGTAGTCTTCACCGGTAAGATCGATGCCGGATGGCACGTCTACAGTACCGACATTGCCGACGGTGGTCCCACCAAGGCCGAGCTCACCCTCGAGAAGAAGAAGGGTGTAGAGCCCAAGGGTGGCCTGAAGGCTAAGGGCAATGTACACAAGGCCATGGACGAGATGTTTGAGATGGAGGTTAGCTACATGGAGGGCACTGCTACCTTCGTGCAGAACTTCACCATCACCGAGCCCACCTACGAGGTGTCTGGCTATCTCACCTATGGTGCCTGCAACGATCAGAACTGCATTCCCCCAAGCGATGTGGAGTTCTCTTTCACCGGCACCGGTAAGCCCGCTGCTGCCAAGGTAGAGGAGAAGGCCAAGGACGAGAAGAAAGTTGAGGAGACGGTCGTAGAAGAGGCTGCTGAGGAGACTCCTGCTGAGGAAGTAGCAGAAGAGACTGCCGACACCTTGGCCGTGGATACCCTTGCCGAGGCATCTCTCCCCCTAAAGGGGGATGGGGGGTCTTTATGGACTCCCGTCATCTCCGAGCTCCAGCAGTTTGGCGAGGCCAATGCCAACACTTCGGACAAGGGGCTTCTGGCCATCTTCCTGATGGGTCTTGTGGGTGGACTGATCGCGCTGCTTACTCCCTGTGTATGGCCCATCATCCCCATGACGGTAAGCTTCTTCCTGAAGCGTAGCAAGGACGATAAGAAGAAAGGTATCCGCGATGCCGTGACCTACGGCTTGAGCATCGTAGTCATCTACGTGGCTCTGGGTCTGTTCGTTACCCTCGCCTTTGGTGCCAGTGCCCTCAACGACCTCTCGACCAATGCCATCTTCAACATCTTCTTCTGCCTGATGCTGCTCGTCTTTGCAGCCTCGTTCTTCGGCGGTTTTGAGTTGACCCTTCCCTCAAGCTGGGGCAACGCAGTAGACAGCAAGGCCAACAAGACCAGCGGTGTGCTGAGCATCTTCCTCATGGCCTTCACCCTGTCTCTGGTCAGCTTCTCATGCACCGGTCCCATCATCGGCTTCCTGCTGGTGGAGATGGGTACGAGTGGCAACATCATCGCTCCCACCATCGGTATGCTGGGCTTTGCCATTGCCTTGGCTCTGCCCTTCACCCTCTTTGCCATGTTCCCCACCCTGCTGAAGTCAGCTCCCAAGAGTGGCAACTGGATGAACTGCATCAAGGTTTGCCTCGGCTTCCTCGAGTTGGCCTTCGCGCTGAAGTTCCTCTCAGTAGCCGACATGGCATACCAGTGGCACATCCTGGACCGTGAGGTGTTCCTCTCGCTCTGGATTGTCATCTTCGCCCTGATGGGTGCCTACCTCATCGGTTGGATCCGTTTCCCCCACGACGAGGACGAGTACGACGAGATGGGCGATGTCATCGTCAACCATCGTACCGGTGTCACCCGTTTCTTCCTGGCACTCATCTCCTTCGCCTTTGCCATGTATATGGTGCCCGGCCTCTGGGGTGCTCCCTGCAAGGCTGTCAGCGCTTTTGCTCCTCCCATGAATACCCAGGACTTCAATCTGGCCAAGGACGATGTCGTAGAGGCTGAGTTCCTGGACTACGAGGAGGGTATGGCCTATGCTAAGGCAAAGCACCTTCCCGTGATGCTCGACTTCACCGGCTACGGCTGTGTCAACTGCCGTGAGATGGAGGCCAAGGTCTGGACGGACGCTCAGGTCAAGGATATCATCCGCAACAAGTACGTGCTCATCAGTCTCTACGTGGACGAGAAGACTGCTCTGCCCGAGACACAGACCGTCAAGGAGAGCGACGGCTCTGAGAGCAAGCTTCGCACCATCGGTCAGAAGTGGAGCTACCTGCAGCGCATGAAGTTCGGTGCCAATGCCCAGCCCTTCTACGTACTGCTCGACAATGAGGGCAATCCTCTCAACACCAGTTACTCTCACGACGAGGATATCCCCAAGTTTGTCGACTGGCTCAATACCGGTCTGAAGAACTACGAGAAGTAAGGCTTTGCATATTAGCCAAAAATCAACAAAAATCAACAAGAATATCTTTTAAGATTCTGGCTCATTCGAATAGATGACGTACATGAGCAAAGGAAATTATTTTTGTTGATTTTTGTTGATTTTTGGTTAAAATAATGAGTAACAAATATACAATCATAAAACGAAATGAAGAAATTCCTTTTCTTTTTTGCCTGTGCCTTCATGGCCTTTAGTGCCAAGGCTCAGGATGCAGCAGCTCTGCAGCAGCAGATGATGCAGCAGTTGCCTACCGATCCCGGAACGAAGATCGGTAAGCTCCCCAACGGCCTTACCTACTACATCCGCCACAATGAGTACCCCAAGGGTCAGGCCAACTTCTACATCGCACAGAAGGTGGGTTCTGTACTTGAGGAGGAGGACCAGCGTGGTCTGGCTCACTTCCTGGAGCACATGTGCTTCAACGGCACCAAGAACTTCCCCGACAATCAGGTGATCCGCTACCTGGAGGGTATCGGTGTGAAGTTTGGCGAGCAGCTCAATGCCTATACCAGCATCGACGAGACCGTCTACAATATCAACAATGTACCCACTGCGCGCGAGGCTACCATCGACTCTGTGCTGCTCATCCTCCACGACTGGAGCCACGACCTCACCCTCGATCCCAAGGAGATCGACAAGGAGCGTGGCGTCATCCATGAGGAGTGGCGTATGCGCTCTTCTGCCACCCTGCGTATCTACGAGCGTCAGTTGCCCAAGCTGATGAGCAATGCCCGTCCTGGCAACCGTCTCCCCATCGGTCTGATGGACGTGGTCGACAACTTCAAGCCCGAGGCCCTGCGTGCCTACTACGAGAAGTGGTACCGCCCCGATCAGCAGGCCATCATCGTAGTGGGTGACCTCGACGTGGCACATGTGGAGGCCAAGATCAAGGAGCTCTTTGAGCCCATCCAGATGCCCGCCAATCCTGCCGTACGTGAGTACTATGGTGTGCCCGACAATGCAGAGCCCATCGTAGTGACCGACAAGGACAAGGAGCAGGCTCTCACCACCATCTCCGTGATGATGAAGCACCCCGAGCTCATGCCCGAGGAGATGAAGAATACCATTCCCGGCATGGTCAGCGACCTGCTCTTGGCCATGGGTACCAGCATGCTCAACCGTCGTCTGGGCGAGATGACTCAGAATCCCGAGACTCCCTTCCTGCAGGGTGGCGTGAGCGATGGTGAGTTCATCCTGGCCAAGAAGGCTTATGCCTTCAGCACCGACATCGTACCCAAGGAGGGTAAGATCGACGAGGCCATGAAGGCCGTCCTGGCTGAGGTGTACCGTGCTGCCAAGTTCGGCTTCACCGCTACGGAGTTCAAGCGTATCGTCAGCGACCTGCAGAGCAGCATCGAGAGCACCTATCAGAACCGCGACAAGCGTCAGAACGATGCCTTCATCAAGGAGTGCGTGCAGCACTTCATCGAGAAGGAGCCCATGCCGGGCATTGAGATGGAGCATCAGCTCTACTCTGCCCTCCTGCCCCAGCTCACCGTAGAGGCTGTCAATGAGGTGTTCCGTCCCCTCGTGAGCATGAACGACAGCAACCTCGTCATCCTGGCCATGAATCCCGACAAGGAAGGCTACGTGCAGCCCACCGAGGCACAGCTTCTGGCCAACCTGCATGCCGCTCGTGAGATGGAGCTCACGGCCTATGTGGACAATGTGAAGAACGAGCCTCTCATCTCTCAGGTCCCCACCCCCGGTAGCATCACCAAGGAGAAGGCCGCAAAGTTTGGTTTCACCGAACTGCAGTTGAGCAACGGTGTGAAGGTGTACATGAAGAAGACCGACTATAAGGACAATCAGATCCTCATGAGCGCACACAGTAAGGGTGGTACCGGACGCTATTATCCCGATGACAAATACACCCTGGCCAACCTGGGTCTCTACATCGGCGCTTCTGGTCTGGGCAACTTCACCAGCACTGAGCTCAGCAAGGCACTGGCCGGTGTGCAGGCTTCTTGCTCACCCAGTCTCACCGAGCTCACCGAGGGTCTCTCGGGCAGCTGTGTCCCCAAGGACATCCGCACCCTCTTTGAGTTGGCTTACCTCCACTTCCAGCCTCTCCATCGCGACGAGCAGGCAGTAGAGAGCGCCATGAACGCCAAGCGTCAGACCCTGCACAATCGTCATACCAACCCCATGACTGCCCTGCAGGATAGCATCCAGAACACCGTATACGGTCACAATCCCAACCTCGTCATCATGGAGGAGGAAGACCTGGACAAGTGCTCATACGACCGTGCCCTGGAGATCTATGCCGATCGTTTTGCCGATGCCTCCGACTTCACCTTCTACTTCATCGGCAACCTCGATGAGGACTCCATCCGCCACTATGCGAAGCAGTATCTGGCCACCCTGCCCGTGGTAAAGCGTGCAGACAAGCAGATCGAGAACGGCATCGACATGGCCAAGGGTAAGATCGTCAACCGTTTCCCCCAGAAGCAGGAGCAGCCTCAGTGCTATGCTGTGGTACTGGCTCATGCCAAGGCAAAGAACGACACCCGTGAGAAGATCGTCGTAGACTTCCTCGGTCAGGCTCTCGCCATGCGCTATCTTGAGGTGATCCGTGAGGAGATGGGTGCTGCCTACAGTGTACAGGCACAGGCCGGTGTAGGTCGTGCACACCTGAAGGAGTACCGCTCTACCCTGCAGGTAGTACTGCCCGTGAAGCCCGACATGTGCGACGATGCCCTGAAGGTAGTCGACGATATCCTCAATGAGGTGGCTCAGAATGGCGTAGAGGACAAGTACCTCACCAAGATCAAGGAGTATGAGCTGAAGAATGTAGACGAGGCAGAGCGCCAGAATGGCTCATGGCTCGGCTGGTTCCGTGCCTACATCGAGGACGGCATGGACGGCTACACCAACATCCGCAAGACCATCCAGAGCGTCACCGGCAAGGACCTTGCCCGTGCTGCCAAGAACCTCCTCAAGTCGGGCAACCACATCACCGTGGTGATGACTCCCGAGGACTAATCCTTTCGACGATACACATCGCATCGCCCTCCTATAGCAGACAAGGCCCAGCCATAAGTGATGGCTGGGCCTTGTTTTTTTCTAAGATTTATCACTTTTTGCTTTATCCACCATAAAATCTATCTAATGTGCTGTGACACAGTGTGATAGCATTTGTCTTTCCACCATTTATCCACCACTTTTCCACCATAAAACCACCACTTTTCCACCATAAAACCACCATAAATCTGCCATGAACTTGCCATGAGTCTGCCACTCATCGGCATCGTATAAGCTACTATCCCATCACGTGAGGCACTATTCCATCGCGTGAGGTGCATACCCATGCGGTTCTTCTTGCTTCTATCAGTTGATAGAAGAACCGGTCTTGCTGTATGTGTAGCCAAATCTTGCGCATGATCCATTCTTCTATCAATTGATAGAAGAAAGAAGTGTCACCTTGCCTCTGGCCTTGATGCCAGTCTGCGAAAGGAGCGGAATAGGAGCTTTTACGAAAGGAAGGGTGCAAGGGCTTTTACGAAAGGAAGGGTATAAGGGTTTTCACGAACTGGGCGGTAGTAGACGTCGTCTGGAGGAGGTGCCCCGGCATGTCGAAGAAATGGCAGAATTATGGTGGATTAGTGGTGGATTAGTGGTGGAGAACTGGTGGAAAAGTGGTGGATAAATCGATTGTGAAAGTCTGTAATATGCAGAATATTAATAAGATGCATCAACACAATGGTGGATAGAGGTATAAAGCACGTTTTCTGTGTTGTTTTTTACTGCGTCGACCTCTTGACACATGCTTGTGGTGAGAGCTACTCTCCACTCGTTTCGTGCGAATAACGCATCAGAGGCGCCTCCGCAGGGAAGATGCCTCTGATGAGATTGATATGTGAGGGAGAAATATCCAAGAGGGGAAGATCGAAAGAGATACAAGGGTGGGCATGCTTTTGACGATGGTCAAAACGTATGCCTGTCCCTTGGCTCGTATGGCCTTTGCCATCCTTACTTCATCATATACTTCTTGCCATCCTTGACGTAGATGCCCTTGCCTAAGAATCACAGGGACAGGTTCCGTTGGTTCATACTAAGTAAAGCCTCGACCTCCTGCTGCAACAATGGAAGATGGTTGATGACGATGCTCCAAAGAATATCAGGGGATAGACGGTCGTATCCACGGATGGCATAGTTGCGAGCATCTACAATCTTTCTGGCATTTGAGATGGCAATGTTTTCGTCAATCTTCAAGATTCTATTGGTTGCCTCACCCATGATTTCGATGTTTCTTTCTATAGCACTATGGCACGACGTAACATGTAATTTGTAACGAAGTCCTCATAACGCTTGGGGCGACCCTCAAAGTATTGTTCAACTTCTTTGGTCGCTACAAGAATGTCATGTAATTCATGTTCAAACGAAATACATAATTTTTATTGGACAGGAGTGTTTCGGCGTCAAAACTACGAAAAAGGTGCAAAAAGGGCAAGAAACATGATTAAACAAAATTAAACACAGGCCGATTTTTTCATATTTTGCCCCATTTTTCTATGCTCAGGGCAGATTTTTGGACCTCCGAGGTGACGAGTG
>JAZLII010000230.1:0-14297 GCA_045617275.1 Bacteroidaceae bacterium | reverse complement strand
ACGTGCAAAATCTATCTGTTCTTTCGTTGTCATATGTTGGGTCTTGTCAATTGTTACACTTGCGGTATTTGGGACAGAGGTCGTAGGTGACAGACAGCATCAGGAAGGAGTAGCAGTCCTTGTTCTTAAATCCCGCACTCTCCACCCCGTAAGGGTGCTCGAGCTGAGTCGAGGTACTGGTGACGTCCAGCTTGTCGGTTGTGGTGAACCTCATCGTCCACTCTGCGCCCACGTTGACACGTGGCATCAGTTTGTATTTCACGCCCAGACCTATGGGGGCATTCAGAGCCAGATTGGCACCGCCTCCTCCGAAGGCCAGGGTAAATCCCACGCCGGCTGTGGCATAGGGTGTGATGGGGCTGTGCCCCTTGTAGCCTCCTTCGAGGCCGTATCCCCAGAAGTTGAACTCAAACTGCGCTCCCAGGTCGATGAGATTGCGCTTGAACTTGAGTCGTACGAGCTCTCCGCCCTCTGGCGTCAGGCTCGTGGCATCCGCGGGGATGAAGATGCCTTCCGTGCTGCCACTGATGTGGCCCATGGCCAGGTCGCCCTTCACCACCATGCGTGGATTGAGCACCCTGCGTGCCAGTACGCCACCCATGGCGCTTGTATGCTTGAAGGGTGCGCTGCTGGCATCGCCTGTGTAGAAACAGGTACCCAGGGCTCCACCCAGTTCCAACTGGTACTCCAAGTCTTGCGTCCAGCCCTTCAGAGGCAGGAGTACAAGGAGGAAGATGACGTGCCAGTATTTCATAGGTTCTTCTTTGTAGAAGGCTTCTCGCTTGGTTCTTCTTGATGGGAGGCTTCTCGCTTACTCGGTTTCTTCTCTGTGCCGAAGGCTACTACTGCCTGAACAGCACACTGTTGAGGCGTCCTCTCCATAGCTGTCCGTCCAGGAGCACCCAGATGTAGCAATCGTCCTCGAGCGTCGAGGTGATGAAGCTTGCCTTCTGTGCCGACTCCTTCATGCGCTCGTCCAGAGTCATCTTGCTGTGCTTGTTCCAAGTGATGCCATAGTCCTTGCTGCAGTAGAGGCAGCCCAGGGCCTCGCTGACGAGTCCGGCATTGTCGCTCTGGCATGCACCGCCGAAGAGGATGATGTCGCCATCGTAAGGCATCACGCAGGGTTCTGCCAGCAGAGGATAGGTATGGCGTACGGCAGCGTTCTCATTGTAGTAGGCCCAGCCTGCGGTCTGCTCCGTCAGGTCGCCGGCCCACATCTTCGACCAGATACGGCCCTTGGTTCCGTCAGCATTCTTGCCCATCAGCAAGAGGCGCTGGTTGCCATTCTTCTGCGTCATGTCCAGCAGGGTCATGTCCTTGGTGGGCAAGAGACCGGCTTCATCGTCCAGGGTTTCAGCCTTCCAGTCCTCTGCTGCCTGAGCCGAGCACATCAGCTTTCCGTCGAGCAGGGCATAGAAGCAGTCGTGGCTCACACCCACCAGCTTCAGGCCCTCCTGGCCGAGCATGCGGTTGCGCCAGTTCTGACCGTCCACGCTGTAGAGTATGCCACCCTTGTGGGTGCTGGCATAGAGCACCTCACCGTCCATCTGCAAGGTCTGCAAGTCGAGGTCCTCGGCTCCCGTGAGTGCCTGTTCCGACCATTCTCCCTTCGTCTGGGCAGGGCGTGAGAGACACGTCAGCGTGCCGTCAGCCTGCTGGATGAGCAGCATGAGCTTACCGGCGAGCACGGCCATCTTGCGTACGTCGCACTGTGCGGGCATCGCTACGGGGGCTACGCCCAGACTGTCCCATACGGTCGCGTTGGGATTCATCTTATGCACATTGACCGACACCGTGTAGCGTCTTTCGCCCGTGCCGTCAGCCGAGAGCACATAGAAGGTGCGAGGCTTAGTGAAGTCGATAGTGTCTTTGGCATTGTAGGCCACCCATGCAGTGTCCACCAGACCCTGGATGTCCTTGGGACGGTGGAGGAGGATGGACTCAAAATTGCAGTTGGTCAGCACCTTGTTCACCATGGCGCCATAAGGCAGTGAGTCGCGGTTCTCGATGGTGAGGTCGCGCTGGTTGATGGTCATGGGGAACACCGATCCTGCAAATACCGTCGTATACGTGCTGTCCTGTCCCTTCGAGCCCCTCATGTGATGAGTCTGCTTGATGGATCCCAGGGAGAAAGAGTTGATGACACAGTAGTCCGAGTATTCCACCTCCTTCTCATTGCCCAGGCAGGAAGAGAGCACCATCGATGCCAGGACAGACAGAAGCAGCGTATATGTAAATGTTTTCATCGAATGTCGTTTTTATGCGTACGCATGTTAAATCAAGGTACAAAGGTACGTTTATTTTCCTCAATACCGAAACATTGAGCCCTCTTTTGTACCTTTTTTGGCATAATTTTAGACATTCCCGAGTATTTTTTCTCGTTTTTATGGAATTTTAAGAAGAATGTCACGACAAAACGAACGGCAAAAGCCTACGAAGTCCCCTCGAAGCCACCGTACCCCGCGGTCTTCCGTTGGTTCCAAAACTAAAATCCCAAAAACTTGAAGCCACCGTGCCCAACGGTTCTCCGTTGGGTCCAAGCCTCAAGACCTAAAAACCTCTATCCTGTGCCCGTCCACTATGTGGACCTCCTGCGGTTCGCGTCCTTCCAGCGAGGGAGCCTTCACGCCCTTACCCAGTCGGCAGGGAGCCGTCTCCACACGTGCCTCGTCCCACAATCCGGCTTCCATGAAGCGTCGCAAGGTATCTGCCCCACCCTCCACGAGCAAGGTCTGTACATTTCTCTCGTGCAAGGCTTTCAGGAGTGCGGGCAGGTTCCAGTCTGACCACACCAGGGTCTCTGCCTCTCCGTCGAAGAGGCGTAGGCTCTGGGGCAGGTTGCCCTTGGCATCTATCACCACGCGGAGAGGCTGTCCCTGCTCATTGCCTCCGTGATCGCGGGCATACTGGGGCAGGTTGCCCGTCAGTCCTCGCGGAGTCCATTCTCTCACCGTCAGCGAGGGATTGTCGGCCAAGGCTGTTCCCCCTCCCACCAGGATGGCATCGCACAAGGCTCTGCGTCGGTGCATGAGGGTCATCGTCAGGGCAGAGGAGAAGCGTACGGGAGCCGTGCCGGGCATCCCGCCCATCAGTCCGTCCTCGCTCTGGGCCCACTTCAAGGTGATGTAGGGGCGCTGGAGGGTGTGGAAAGTGATGAAGGCTTGGTTGAGGGCCAGGCACTCTGCCTCGAGCACACCCACCACCACTTCGACGCCAGCATCGAGCAACTTCTTGATACCCAGTCCGTCCACCTTGGCAAAGGGATCCTTGCACCCCACTACGCAGCGCCTTATACCTCGGCTCACGATGAGGTCGGCGCAGGGTGACGTCTTGCCGTAGTGGGCACAAGGCTCGAGGCTCACATAGATGGTGCTCTGTGGAAGCAGCCCCGTCTCGCGTACCGAGGCTATGGCGTTGACCTCCGCATGGGGTCCGCCCTGGCATCGATGGTATCCTTCTCCGATGATGCGCCCCTCACACACCACCACGGCTCCCACCATGGGATTGGGCCTTGCTCCGGCTCTTCCCTGCTTGGCCAGGAAGAGACATCGACGCATGTATTTCTCGTCTTCGCTCCTCTGCTGGGCACTCAATTCGTTGGCCAAAATCATCTTTTTGCCAGTTCCCAGTGTGTTTTTGAGCGACATATCATCGTTGTTCTGCATATTTTTTGTAGTTTTGTACTGAAAACATCAACATCCGCTTCCGCCTATGCAACTCCTTCACGCGCTTACCCATCGTCTTGCCACTGTCTACCCCGACGGGGAGGCTTCCGCACTGGCTCGATGGGTGATGGAAGAGCGCTTCGGACTCTCACTCACGGACTTAATGCTGGACAAAGATAATGATTTATCTGCAGAAGAGCGTAGAGATTTGGAAAATATTACCAAAAGACTGTTGCAAAGAGAGCCCATCCAGTACATTTTGGGGCAAACAAGCTTCTGCGACCTGACTTTCAAGGTGGCTCCAGGAGTACTCATCCCACGTCCGGAGACTCAGGAACTGGTGGAGTGGATCTGCAAGGAGCATGAGTCCGAAGAGCGCCCTTCCCGTCGCGTGCTCGACATCGGCACGGGGAGTGGCTGCATCGCCCTCTCCCTGGCTCACCGGGGCTTCTCCGTGGAGGCTTGGGACGTGAGCGAAGAGGCACTTCGCATCGCCCGCGACAATGCTGACCGTCTGGCACTCAACGCCGTATTTCGTCAGGAAGATATTTTACAGAAGCATCTCCTCGACAGTACCAATAGCCAGTGGGACATCATCGTGAGCAACCCGCCCTACATCTGTCAGCACGAGTCAGCAGAGATGGAGGCCAATGTGCTCGACTACGAACCGCACATCGCGCTCTTCGTTCCCGACGACGACCCGCTCCTTTTCTACCGCCACATCGCACACTTCGCAGCGCGTCACCTCACCTTAGGCGGCCGTATCTACTTTGAGACAAACCGAGCCTATGCCGAGGAGACGTGCAGACTTTTAGAGAAATGCGGATTTTCGGACACCGAGGTGCGACACGACCAGTTTGACAATCCACGCATGGTGCGTGCCATACGTTCATCACTTCATCTTTGACCATGAATCAAGACCTTCTCTACCGCGCCACAGCGCTCTGTGCAAGCAGCGAACACTGTTGTCACGATCTCCGGGAGAAACTCCGTCGCTGGGGAGCCACGGAGGTGGAATCAGAAGAGATAATGGACTACCTCATAAGTGAGAAATATATTGACGAAGAGCGCTTCTGCAGAGCCTACGCCAAGGACAAGATGCGCTACAATCACTGGGGGCGTGTGAAGATAGACCAAGGTATGCGCATGCTGGGGCTGGATGCGGCATGGCGACGCCAGGCTCTCAGCGAACTGCCCGAGGAGGAATACCTGGACATCCTCACCCGTATCCTTCAGAGCAAGGCACGGAGTGTGAAGGCCAAGAATGCCTACGAGCGGCAGGCCAAGCTGATGCGCTTTGCCTTAGGGAGGGGATTTGAGTCGAGCCTCATCCGGGACTGCATGCCGGAGGAGGCCGATGGTGAGGAGGACTACCCCGACGACTTCGACAGTCAGCCTTGTCCCGACGAGGACGGTCCGGCTTACGACCCGCGACACGACGAAGAAGACTGGTAGCCCCCTATGCTTATCTCGGAGATATCCAAGGCTTCGGCCTCCTATGTCGCACCCGCCCGCTGCCTCTTGTGCGACAAGCTTCTGGTGGACCACGAGGAACTGCTCTGCACCACGTGTACCTCTGGCCTCCTCCCCAGTAGCCATGCAGACGACTATCACAGTGCCACGGCTCGCCTTTTCTGGGGCCAGGCCACCATAGAGAAGGCCGGCGTGCTGTGGGTGTACCAGGCCCACTCTCCCATCGTGCAACTGCTCATCGACATCAAGTACCATCACCAGACCGACCTCTGCCTGCAACTCGGGCGCGTCATGGCCACTCACTACCTGAAGCGTCGCTTCTTTGAGGACATCGACGTCATCGTGCCTGTGCCTCTCTCTGCCGAGCGTGAGCGCTGGCGTGGCTACAACCAGAGCGGCAAGATAGCCGAGGGCATCGCCGAGGTGACCCATATCCCGCTCGACACCCAGAGCGTCGTACGCAACTGCAACAATCCCACCCAGACTCGTCTCTCTCCCTCTGCCCGCCAGCGCAACGTGTGGGGCATCTTCACCGTGGCTCGCCCCGAATGCCTGGAAGGCAAGCACATCCTCCTCGTCGACGACATCATCACTACGGGGGCCACCCTGAGCGAACTGGCACGCATGCTCTCCTCCACACTCCCCTCCTCCCGCCTCAGTATCCTCGCTCTCGGTCGAGGAGAGGACGTCTTGATAGATTAGCACACCCCAAAAAGTCCTCGAAGCCACCGTTTCCTACAGTCTTCCGCCGGGTCAAAGTTTAAAGTTCTCACCCTCAAAGTCACCGTTCTCCAACGGTTCTCCGTTGGGTCATAAACTCCAAAACTTCAAAAAAATTTGGCAGAAGACAAAAATCGTTGTACCTTTGCACATCTATACGTAGAAGATGCCCTTCGGCATCTCTGCTCGTGATATTGCACAACTATAAAAACAGATAGACATTATGAAGACACTCGAAACCATTTTTGCAGGCAAACTGCTCAAGGTAAAGGCCATCAAGTTGCAACCCTCCAATCCCTTCACATGGGCTTCCGGATGGAAATCTCCCTTCTACTGCGACAATCGCAAGACACTCTCCTACCCCGAGCTCCGCACGTTCGTGAAGATAGAGATAGCCCGTCTCATCAGTGAGAACTTCCCCGAGGTCGACGCCATCGCCGGCGTGGCTACCGGTGCCATTCCCCAGGGTGCCCTCGTGGCCGATGCGCTCAATCTGCCCTTCGTCTACGTACGTAGCAAGCCAAAGGATCACGGCCTGGAGAACCTCATCGAGGGCGAACTGAAGCCCGGCATGAAGGTCGTAGTCGTAGAGGACCTCATTTCCACCGGTGGTAGCAGTCTGAAGGCAGTAGAGGCCATTCGCAACAACGGCTGCGAGGTGGTCGGCATGGTAGCCAGCTACACCTATGGCTTCAAGGTGGCAGAGGAGGCATTCAAGGATGCACAGGTCACTCTCTACACCCTCACCAACTACGAGGCTGTCGTAGAGGAGGCTCTCCGCACCGGCTACATCGCACAGGACGACGTGCCTCTGCTCAACGACTGGCGCAAGGATCCCGCTAACTGGAAGAAGTAATCATGACTAAATACGAAAGCAACGTCAAGACCCTCTACGCTACCGTGCAGAGGGTCTACGCCAAACTCTCCGACCTGACCCATCTGCAGGCCATCCAGGAGCGCGCCTCCGACCCCATGTTCGTGCAGGCCATCCGTCAGCAGGCTGGCGACAAGGTCGACGAGTCACAGCTCGCCATGCTGCAGGAGAAGCTCCAGCAGATGCAGTTCACCGCCGACTCCGTATCCATCCCCGTGGAGCAGCTGGGCACCACCCTCACCCTCTCCATCATAGAGCGCGAGGAGCCCAAGCTCATCAAGATGGAGCTGCAAGGCTCTCCCGTGCCTGCCAACCTCTGGATACAGCTCCTTCCCTGCAACGAGGGCACACGCATGAAGCTCACCATAGGGGCAGAGCTCAACTTCTTCATCCGCAAGATGGTGGAAGGCAAGCTGAAGACCGGCGTGGAGAAACTGGCCGACATGCTGGCCATGATGCCGTATTAATAAATTTATAATTTATAATTCATAATTTATAATTCATAATTTATAATTAATCAGCCCCCATCAGGCACAGCACTCTTATAGCCGCCGACGGCTATTCCATACATTTATTTTTTAAGGTAAAAGAAAGACCAATGAAGCTTTGGGAAAAGAATTTTGAGATCAACAAGGAGATAGAGCGCTTCACCGTGGGCAGAGACCGCGAGATGGACCTCTACCTGGCAGAGCACGACGTCATGGGCTCCATGGCCCACATCACCATGCTGGAGAGCATCGGACTGCTCACTGCCGAGGAGCTGCAGCAGCTTCTCGCAGAACTCCGTCACATCCATGCCGAGATCAAGGCAGGCAAGTTTGTCATCGAAGAAGGCATAGAAGACGTACACTCACAGGTGGAACTCATGCTCACCCGTCGCCTGGGCGACATGGGCAAGAAGATACACTCAGGCCGCTCACGCAATGACCAGGTACTCGTGGACCTCAAGCTCTTCACACGCCGTCAGCTCCAGCTCGTGGCACAGGACGTACGCCAGCTCTTCGAGGCTCTCATCAGCCAGAGCGAGCGCTACAAGCATGTCCTCATGCCCGGCTACACCCACCTTCAGGTAGCCATGCCCAGCAGCTTCGGTCTCTGGCTCGGTGCCTATGCCGAGAGCCTCGTCGACGACATGCTCTTCCTGCAGGCCGCCTTCAAGATGACCAATCGCAACCCCCTCGGCTCTGCCGCAGGCTACGGTTCGTCCTTCCCCCTCAATCGCACCATGACCACCGAGCTCCTGGGCTTCGACTCCATGGACTACAACGTGGTCTACGCCCAGGTGGGACGTGGCAAGATGGAGCGCAACGTGGCCTTCGCCCTCGCCTCCATCGCCGGCACCATCGCCAAGCTGGCCTTCGACGCGTGCATGTTCAACAGTCAGAACTTTGCCTTCGTCAAGCTCCCCAACGAGTGCACCACGGGCTCCAGCATCATGCCCCATAAGAAGAACCCCGACGTCTTCGAGCTCACCCGTGCCAAGTGCAACAAGCTCCAGGCCCTGCCCACGCAGGTCACCCTCATCATGAACAATCTGCCTTGCGGATACTTCCGCGATCTGCAGATCATCAAGGAAGTCTTCCTGCCCGCGTTTGAGGAACTGCGTGACTGCCTGCAGATGACGGCCTACATCATCCAGAAGATACAGGTCAACGAGCACATCCTCGACGACTCGCGCTACGACCTCATGTTCTCCGTCGAGGAGGTCAACCGTCTCGCCAGCGAAGGCATGCCCTTCCGCGATGCCTACAAGAAGGTGGGCCTCGACATCGAGGCAGGCCAGTTCACTCCCTGCAAGGAGGTACACCACACCCACGAAGGCTCCATCGGCAATCTCTGCAACGACAAGATACAGCAACTCATGTCGCAGGTATGGGACGGCTTCCAGTTCTCCCGCATAGAGCAGGCCGAGGAGCGTCTCATCAAGGGATAGTCCGCCATGCGCCTGTCCTCTCCCATCCGTCACCTCTGTAGCTCCCCCAGCCTTTCACGGGCCAGGGGAGCCATCCTTGGGCTGGGCCTCCTGCTGCTCGGCCAGAGCTGTGGTGAGGAGATCATCAGCCGTCGCTACTGCGACCTCCCTGCCCGCTTCTCCTACAGCCCCGTCTCTGCCGTCTCCCAGCTCTACACCTCGTGCAACAGCATGGGACAGTGGTGCACCATCCTCGCCACAAGCAGTCAGTTCGTCTTCAGCAACCCCGAGGGAAGCACCCCCGTGGCCCGTACCGCCGTCACCAACTATACCGGCTTCTACATGGGCCTCTCCGGCTTCATCGTCGGCCTGCCCAGCATCCCCGAGATGGGCTCCGACTACCCCGTCGTCACCTGCTACGACCTCGCCTGCCGCAACTGCTACGAGGAGGCCCACGTCACCCGTCGCATGACCCTCAACCCCGGTGGCACCGCCACCTGCTCCAAGTGTCTGCGCACCTACAACCTCAACGATCAAGGCCTCGTCGCCAAGGGCGAGCCCGGCAAGAGCCTCTTCCGCTACCATGTGGTCTATGCCAGCAACACCCTGGCCATCAACAACAGATAGCCCTCCAGCTTAGCCTGGCATCCCAATTTGAAGGCTTTCCTTCACTTTTTTCAACAATCTGTTTCCGTCTTTCAACTAAAAGTATTAACTTTGCACCCACAAAGGCTGCCCAGATGGTGGAATTGGTAGACACGAGGGACTTAAAATCCCTTGGCCATACCGGCCGTACGGGTTCGAGTCCCGTTCCGGGCACCACACACAGCGAAGACGACTGATACCCTCTGATGAGGACATCAGCCGTCTTTCTTTTTTCTTTCTCCTGCCACCCGATTTTTCCAAAATGTCGCATGTCGCATGTCGCATCGTGTGAGTAAAAAGAAAGGGCCCTTCGCTATTTATAATTTATAATTTGTAATTCGTAATCGCGACACCGTCGCCTATGTCGCATGTCGCATCGTGTGAGTAAAAAGGAAGGGCCCTTCGCTATTTATAATTTATAATTTGTAATTCGTAATCGCGACACCGTCGCCTATGTCGCATCGTGTGAGTAAAAAGGAACGGGTGCGAGTGAAATTGTGAGGAGAGATTTGGAAGGGTGGAAATTTATGCATAAATTTGCACGAATGGCAGTTTGCAAGTGTAGCGTGGTGGCCATTTCGTCAGTCTGCCCAATAGAAATGAAGAGAATCCGTTTGACACTGATGGCAGTCCTCTGCCTCTTCTCAGCCCACGCACAGGACGTCGTGGGCGGAGATACACCTGCCGTCACAGCCTCGACCGCCGAGGGCAGCGACGTGGAGGATACTTGCGTGGTGACGGTATCCAAGCCACACGAGTACGTAGACCTCGGCCTTCCCTCTGGCATCAAATGGGCCACCTGCAACGTAGGTGCAGACCGTCCAGAAGACTATGGCGACTACTATGCCTGGGGGGAGACGGAGACCAAGGACACCTACAACTGGAGCACCTACAAGTGGTGTTCTGATGAACTGTGGACAGGCATGACCCGATACACCTGTCCTGATGGAAAAACCTCGGGCATATGGTATGGTGGCAAAGGCACATTTGTAGGAGACAACAAGACCACCCTCGCCCCCGAAGACGACGTGGCCCATGTGAAGTGGGGTGGCAAATGGCGCATGCCTACAAGCGCTGAGCTGGATGAGCTTCGCGACACCGACCACTGTACCTGGACATGGACCACCCGAGGTGGTAAGAACGGCTATCTGGTAACCTCCAAGAACAACGGCAATTCCATCTTCCTGCCTGCTGCCGGCTATCGCAGCGACACTGCACTCCTCCTTGCGGACTCCTTCGGCTACTGCTGGTCAAGTTCGCTCTACAAGGGTGGTTCGTACGATGCATACTACCTCTACTTCGCTCCGCGCCTCGTGGTATGGGGCAGCTACTATCGCTTCTATGGCCAATCTGTTCGCCCCGTCTGCCCGTAGCTCCTCCCCCACCACCTCTCTTTCTTCTTATGTAAACCCAAAATCAGTATGGAAAGTGGAGTACCCGAAGGGACACTCCTCTGTTTTTTAGAATGACAATAGCATGCGCAACATCGCAACAAGATACAATCTGCTATCGTAGGTGATAATATGAGCTGTGGGTTGAAAATCTATGTATCGACAGATCGACATTTTGCAGGTCAATTCGGCTGCATATTCATTTCTTTCCACATAATTAGCATAATCCGCAAAGGCTCCCAACTGATATTTGCCAATCCTACATAGGGCTCCCAATCCAAAGAAATCCTTACATTGTGCTTCTGTGGAAAATGCATGTGAATAACCGGAAAGCAGGATAAGATGGGGAGTGATGCTTTGTTCTGTGTAAAACCACGGGGTTGCATTTATATCTCCTCCGCTATACAAAGCATTGCCCAGGAAAAATCTATTGCCACCACAGGTGTACGACACTTCTGCTATACCAAAGACACCATCATCTTTTGGACAGACGCGGAAGACATTATCACGCCCCGTAAAGCGGTTGTGGCCAGTACCGTTGTATAGCGATACCTGTACTCTGATGGGGCTTCCATCATAACAATAGTGCATTCCCGCAGATGCTACTGGATAATTTGCAATGGGATAGTTTGCACTGATTGTAGGATAGATGCCACATGAACTGTTGGTGAAGAATGAGGTAACTGGGCTGGTGAAATAATCTTCATTCATATTGCGTATGCCCATAAAAAGGGAGTGCTTATCGTTTATCTGCCAATTAGCACCACACACGGCAATGGCGAGTGGCAGGTTGTCTTCTTCAATGTTGGAAAACGTCTGCAGATCATCTACTAGTCGCTCATTTCGTGTCTTTGCTATGCTTATTGTTGAAGCTTCTATTGACACTGATTTGTTAATTGGAACTTCTGCATTGAGACGCAACAGATTCACGAAATTGCTTTCACGAAAGTTTGTCTGCAATTCTGTAGTGTATTCTACACCCAACTTCTGAGCGTGAAGGTGGAGGCCGCCCGTCATCAGGGCGACCACCACAAGTGTTTTTAAGAGTTTCATCTTTCATTTCCACTGCTAAGTTGTACATTGTAAATGGTAAATGTCAAAGCCACTTTCCAAACTTCTTTATATACCACTGTTTGATTACCTGAGTCAGCACGCAATAGCTGAGCAGGATGGTGACGAGCCAAGGGAAATAGCTCAGTGGAAGAGGCATGAGACCGATGTACGAACCAAACGAGGTGAATGGAATGGCGATGCCTATTGCCATAATAGCGAAGGTCATGAGCATCAGTGGCCATGCAGCATTGCTCTGTACGAATGGTATGCGACGAGTGCGGATCATGTGGACGATAAGTGTCTGTGATAGCAATCCCTCGATGAACCAACCACTCTGGAACAATGTCTGTGCCTCAGGACTCTGACAGCCGAAGACATACCACATGAGCAGGTAGGTGGCAATGTCGAAGATGCTGGAGATAGGACCTATGAAGATCATGAAGCGGGCAATGTCGCTGCTGTCCCAACGGCGTGGCTTGAGGAGGAACTCCTTGTCCATCTTATCAAACGGAATGGCTGTCTGCGAGATATCGTACAGGAGGTTCTGTATGAGCAGATGTATCGAGAGCATGGGCAGGAACGGCAGGAAGGCAGAGGCGGCAAGTACGGAGAACATATTGCCGAAGTTGCTCGATGCCGTCATCTTCACATACTTGATGATGTTGCCGAAGGTTTCGCGGCCTGACAGCACGCCCTGTTCCAATACCATAAGATCTTTCTCTAGGAGGATGATGTCGACACTCACCTTCGCAATACCCACAGCAGAATCCACCGAGATACCAATGTCCGCCTGACGCAATGCAGCAGCATCGTTGATGCCATCGCCCAGGAAGCCAACCGTATTGCCCTGTTCCTGAAGAAGCGTGATAATCTCTGTCTTCTGGTGGGGAGTGAGCTTTGCAAAGATGCAGTTGTCACGTACGGCAACGCGTTTCTCCTCGTCGGTCATCACTTCAAACTTTGTGCCCACAATGCATGCTGTGTTTGTGATTCCGACTTGCTCAGATATAGTGCTAACCACGGCGTCATTGTCACCACTCAACACTTTCACTTCTACTCCAGCCTCATGCAACTGACGGATGGCTTCTGCAGCCGATTCTTTTGGAGGATCGAGGAAGGCGAGATAGCCAATGAGAACCATGTCTTGTTCGTCATCAACAGCAAACTCACCTGCCTTATCCAGATAAGATTTCTGCGCAACAGCAAGTACACGCATACCCTGGTTGTTCATGTCGTGCACAATATTCATAGCCATTGTCTGCATATTACCAGTCATCGGAATAACTTTTCCATCAAGTTCGCAATGTGAGCAGATGCTGATCATCTCTTCCACAGCTCCCTTGGTGATAATCTGTCGCTTGCCGTCCTTACCCTCAAGCACAACCGACATACGACGGCGGTTGAAGTCGAAAGGAATCTCATCAATCTTTCTAAAGTCTTCGGTTACCACATCCAGTGGCTTGCCTTTCTCATTTACATGCTCCACAATGGCCTTATCCATCAGATTTTTCAATCCGGTAGAGAAATAGCTGTTGAAGAAAGCATGGCGAAGGATTCTGCGTGACTTATCCTCGCTGCCATCAGCATTGATATACTTGACCAACACCACCTTGTCGCGTGTCAGCGTACCCGTCTTATCGGTGCAGAGTATGTTCATGGCGCCGAAGTTCTGTATGGCATTGAGGTCCTTCACGATGACCTTCTTCTTCGACATCCTCACTGCTCCCTTGGCAAGGTTGGCCGTCACGATCATGGGCAACATCTCCGGTGTGAGTCCCCCTGCCACACTCTCGGCAAAGATGAAGGCCTCGAGCCAGTCGCCCTTGGTGAATCCGTTGACCATGAAGACGAAAGGTACCATGATAAGCATGAAGCGGATAAGCAGCATCGACACCTTGGTGATGCCTTTGTCGAAAGCCGTCTCTGCCCTGTGACCTGCAATGCTCTTGGCTATGCTGCCGAGGTACGTCTGGTTTCCTGTAGCGAATACAATGCCGCGAGCCGTACCGCTCACCACATTAGAGCCCATGAAGGCGAGGTTGTCGAGGTCAACGACGCTCCCCTCATCAGCATTGCAAAGAGGTGTTTTCTCAATACTGTCGCTCTCACCTGTCAGCGATGACTGGCTCACAAAGAAGTCCTTTGTCTCAACGATACGAAGGTCGGCAGGAATCATGTCACCAGCACTCAGAAGCACGATATCGCCTGGCACAAGTTCCTCCACAGGAATCTCTCCACTCTCATTGTTGGCACGTTCCACATAGCAAGTGTTCTTCACCATCTTCAGCAACGCATCGCTCGAACGTCCAGCCTTCAGTTCCTGTACAAAACGCAGAATGGCAGAGAACACCACCATCGTACTTATTATGATAATGGTAGTCCAATCCTGTTCGCCCGGTTCGGCCAACACCACATCGAGGATGAAAGAGATAAGGATCAGTGCCGTCAGCACACCGATAAACGGATTGATGAATGCCGATACGAACAACTTTGCAGGGTTCGTACGCTCTTCGTGCACCACGATATTCTCGCCAAACTTTCTGCGTCGGCTTTCCACATCA
>JAZLII010000229.1:0-9528 GCA_045617275.1 Bacteroidaceae bacterium | reverse complement strand
TGATGACGTAGTAGCCATCCTCGTCGAGCTCCGGCTCGGGATATGCATCGCCACACTGGCAGGCATCGGCACCAGAAGTGAACCAGTGGCCACCATAGCGGAAGGGTACGGGATAGGGATCCGTCCGGACCTTCTGTCCCCATACGCTACAGCCCTTGCCCTGGGTGAGGACACGGATCATCTGCGTAGTGTTCTGGATGACAGAGGCGGTATAGCCCTTCACACCGCTGACGTCGGCCCAGTCGTTGGCGAGTGTGGCGTTGTCGGTAGTGGTCTTGCCGGTGATGAGCGCAGTGCTGAGGGTGAAGCAGCTGTCGACCGTGACATTGGCCGTAGTCTCAAGGCTGCCATGGATGGGACCTGCAGAGACATAGTCGCCGGTCAGTTCGGCTGAGACTACGTTGCCCATATTGAGACAACGATGGAAACTCGTGCGCTGCCCATCGGTGTTGCCCACCAGACCACCCGTGAAGCGGTAGCCTCGTATGTTGCCGTAGTTGGCACAGTCCCAGAAGTCCACATTGTGATAGTTGATAAGGCCGAAAAGACCACCAGCCACCTGTGTCTCGGTGGTGATGTCGGCAAAGTTGGCACAGCCCACCACAGTGGCTTCAAAGATTTGGCCCGCCAGTCCACCCAGACGGGCAGAATTGTGCTCCGTGTTGGTGCTCAAGCCTGAGTAGCTCACAGTGGCATAGTTGTGGCAGTTGGTGAGATCGGTGCGAACCATGAACCGGGCAAATCCACCCACATAGGCTGAGGAGGTGATGACCTTGCCACGCACAGTGATGTTCTCCAGTTTCACGCGCAACTGAGGAGTCGAGCCGTTGGCCTGATAGCAGAGCAGACCGGAGCCAAAGACATTGTAGTCCGGTACGTTTTCGCCCTCTATCTCCAGATTGCGCACCACAGCCTGACCACTGAGGCTGCCGAAGAGACCTCCGTAGACTCTATTGGCCGGCACAAGGTGGCTGACAGTGTGGCCCTGGCCGTCGAAGGTGGCACCCCAGCTTCCGGCACCTTCATTGGGACTGGAGCCTATGGGTGTCCAACCTTTCACCTTGTCGCACTCCAAGAGGGAGAGGTCGAGGTCGGCAGTCAGGATGGCTCCACCGTCTGTATCGGTCCATCGGTTGCCGGTCTTGGCATTGACGGCATTGCGCAGCCATGCCAGTTCGCCTTCACAGTGGATGACATACATGCCATCGGCATTCTTCTGAGGCTGGAGATAGTGCGTGGGGTTGACCGTGCAGATGCCATGGCTGTCGTAGGTGTGAGGACCGTTGTAGGGTATCTCTGTGTTGGTGAGCTGCTGTGTGGCCTGCTCATCGGCATAGTTCTTGCCGCAACGCTTGCAGTGGTAGTGCTCCACGATGCCCGATTCGCACAGATGGATGGGCACCTCCTCGATATGCTCCAGGTTGTGGCCCAGAGCAGGTGTGACGCTGCCATAGCGCTCGTAGGCATCGACGCCTACAGAGTCGTAGAAGCGTTTGCCGCACATGGTACACTGCCAGTGGTCCTGGTCGTAGCCAGGCTCCACACAGGAGGGCGACGAAGCGGTGCGCTTCGAGGTGGTATGATTGATCTTAGCCACAGATGTGGACTCCTGTATGTACTTGCAGCGTGTACACTGCTTTCTGGCCGTCTTGCCTTCTGCCTGGCATGTGGGCGCTACGGCTTCTTCCAGCGTGGTCCAGGTGTGCTGTGTGGGACTGGCCACCTGATGCTCGCACTCATGGCATACCGACCCGCAGGCTGTACCCTGTGCGTTGGTCTCCCAGGTGATCGTGTGCTGGCTGTAGAGTTTTCCCTTACAGTTGGCGCACTCCTGCAAGTGGTTCTGTGCACTGTAGTAGGTCTTGGCTCCCCATACATGGGTCTGGGTCCTATTGTATCCGCATACGGTGCACTTGACATTGCACGTAGCAGCGGAATAGCTGTAGCTGAGGGTGTGGCTGACCATATCCTCGTAGCCGCAGTTCTTACAGTGTCTCTTGTGCTGCGTAGCGGTAGCTGCACCGCTGACAAACTCAAACGAGTGGGCCACCTGTGCCTCCGCAAATCCGCACGAACAGGTCTTGGCACATCCCTGCGAACCGCCAGACTTCCAATTGAGCGAGTGGGTGTGGAAGGTCTGCTGCAGATAGATGTAGTTGCCGCCAGCGTTCATGTTGAAGTCTGCATTGGGAAGTGGTGAGCTTGCACCACGATACCGGGTTACATAAGAGTTGATGGTGGTCGTCTGCTCTTGGGTAACAGAAACGAAACTGAGTGCTGTGAGGACAGCGTTGGTCGACTTGTCGTTGCCGTCCTTGGTATAGTATAGATAGATGTCGGAGGCCTTGTTGCCACAGCCACGGTTCAGGTTGCCGCCAAGACTCTCTGCATTGAATGCTACAGACCGGTATGTCCTGCCACCATAGGTGAAGGTTCTCCCTGCAGTACCTATCCATTCTTCATTCAAGGTCATCATAAGTCCCGTGATGGCCTGTCTGGGGTCGGTGGTAGTCTTGTAGCCCAAGAAGACGAAGTGACCACCGGCATTCTGGTTGAGGTCCTGGTTGATGACGGTGTAGCCGGCATTGGTCAGATTGGATTTGGCCGTCGACTCCGACTTCTCAGCTGAAACCATCAGGTCTGAGATGAATACTGCGGCATAACCATGGATGGCACATGCCCATAAGATGGCGAATAGCATTATGATTTTTTTCATAATATAAAAAGAGGTTTTATGTCTTACCGAGGTAAGACGGTGAACATTAATCTTTCAGTTATCCAATATCTTAAGCGCAAATTTAGAAAAATAAACGTACATGGCCAAACTTTTGTCCAAGTTTTTGGATTTCAGGAAGGAAAGAAGGAGGCGACATGGCGGACTGTGTCGCCATGTCGCAATTACGAAGTACAAATTATAAATTCAATCGGGAAGGGACGGCTTCGCAATTACAAATTACTAATTACAAATTATAAATTACAAGCGGGAGGGATTGACGAGGAAGTCGCGCATGAGGTCGAGATACCACTGAGAGCGGGTACGGTCGGCACAGCGCATGCAGAATGTGTGCGTCTCGGGCGTATCCACGTGGCCTTTCTGATGCACGAGGATGTAGCGCTTCACCTCCCTGTCGGGCACGGTCTTGATGGCATAGGTACGCTTGAGGGAGAAGCCGGCGAAGATGCACTCGGCCTGAAAGGAGGTGAGGACTTCGGGCGGGATGCACACAGAGAAGACACCACCCTCGCGGAGCAGGTCGTAGGCACCTTGGGCCAGGGTGCGGAAAGGAAGGCTGGAGGTGTGGCGTGCACGGGTACGACCCAGGTCGTCGGGCTCGAGGCTCTTGTCGAAGTAGGGCGGATTGCACACCACGCTGTCATAGCGCTCCGGCTGTCCCTCCTCCTTCACGCGCTCCTGATACTGCTGGAAACTCATGTGATGAAGCGTGATGCGGTCTGCCCAGGGAGAGGCGGCGAAGTTGGCCCTGGCATCGAGCACAGCCTGGTCGTCGATCTCTACCGCGTTGAGACGTGCCTCAGGGTAGCGCTGAGCCAGCATGAGCGATAGCACGCCGGTACCCGTGCCAATGTCGAGGATACACTCCCCTCCTTCGCTCAGCGTGCCGAGCAAGTCACTGTCCGTGCCCACCTTCATGGCGGCATGGTCCTGAATGATATCGAATTGCTGAAAATGAAATGTAGACATACGTTCGTCGTTCAACTCTCAACGTTCATCGTTCATCGCTCAACGCTCGTCGCTTACTTTCAGGAAACGACGGAAATAGAGCAGTCCGGCCGTGGTGAGGCCAAAGGGGAAGCCCATCCAAATGCCAAAAGCCTTCCAGTCGAGCACCACGCCGAGGAGGTAGCTCATGGGGAGAGAGATGATGATGTAGGCTATGAAAGAGTATTTCATGAGTTTCTTTACATCGCCCAGTCCGCGAAGCGCATTGGCAAAGGTGACTTGCGTACCATCGCCAAACTGATACAGGACCAGAGGTACGGCCAGAGAGGCTACGATGGCGGCCACTTCGGCGTCGGAGGTGAAGAGCAGGGACATCTTGTGGCGAAGGGCAAAGGCCACACAACTGAGCACCAAACCGATGACATAGATGATCTCCACGCCGGCAAAGGAGGCATGGCGCACACCACGCATATCGCCCAGACCGTTGTAGTTGCTCACGCGTATGGCTACGGCCGAACTCACTCCGATGTAGAACATGAAGATGAGATTGCAGATGCTTATCATCACCTGGTGGGCGGCCAGCACATCGGTGCCCATCCAGCCGAGGAAGATGGCTACGAGTGAGAAGCTGGCCACCTCCATGCCCATCTGTATGGCAATGGGCCAACCCAGACGGTTGAGGAGCAGCATGTCGGCCCTGTTGGCCCTACGGGTACGCCAATGTTCGCGATACTCCTTGTACTTGGGACGCAGAGCACAGACGCCCAAGGTGATGAGCAGGATGACCACTCGGGAAGAGAAGGTAGCCCAGGCTGCACCCTCGATGCCCATCTCGGGGAAGCCGAGGTTGCCGAAGATCAGGAGCCAGTTGCCTATGACATTCCACACATTGCCCACAAGCATGGCCGCCATGGCCACGGAGGTGTCGTTGATACTGTCGGTGAACTGACGGAAGGCTCCTGCCGTGAACATGAAGGGCAGCGAGGCTATCTGGATGAGCAGATAAGGTCGCATGAGGGGAAGAAGTTCTTCGGGCTGGCCCATATAGGGCAAGGCGAAGTAGAGCCCCACGAGAGTCAGGCATACGAGCATACCCTGCAGGAAGTCGGTCACCACGCTGCTTTTGAGTACCTCCACGCACCGACCCTTGTCGCCACGAGAGTAGCTGGCTCCTATCTGTGACACGGCACCGATGCTGTAGCCCATGGTGAGGAGCAGAGCGAGGACGAACATATTGTTGATAAATCCTGCAGCAGCCAGTTCTTCTTTGGCATGCTGTCCCACCATGACATTGTCGGCGAGATTCTGCAGAGTCAGGCCCACTTGCCCGATGGTGATGGGTATGCCCAGCTTGATGAGGGCCTTGTATTCCTGAGGATAGAGGTATTTCATGTCTTCTTTTTCGGCTTTTATCGTACAAAATTACACATTATTTTTGTATAAGTCAAAAATAGACATTAAATTTGCCTTATCATAAAGAAAAACCACACCCATGAAAATAATACCAAAACCCATGAAAAGCCAGATACTCATGGCCGTGCTGACGAGCACACTGTGTAGCCCCATGATGGCGAGTCCCGTCCCCGACGACTGGACAGGACAGGTGGCCGTACCCACCGATGCACTCACCATCAACAACCGACCTGCTCCATCGGAGCGACTCTTCCGCAGCGAGGCCGTGGAGCGCAAGATAGCAGAAGTGGTGGGACTTCTGAAGAATCCGCGTTTGGCATGGATGTTTGCCAACTGCTATCCCAACACCATCGACACCACTGTCCACTACGAGGAGAGCGACTCGCTGGGACACCCCGACACCTTTGTCTATACGGGCGACATACATGCCATGTGGCTACGAGACTCCGGAGCACAGGTATTCCCCTACGTGCGTCTGGCAAGGGAGGACAAGCACTTGCAGCGCATGCTCCAGGGCGTCATATTGCGCCAGCTCAAGTGCATCAACCTCGACCCCTATGCCAATGCTTTCAACCGTGAGCCCAATCCCGAAGGACCCTGGATGAAGGACACGGGCATGCGTCCCGAACTGCATGAGCGAAAGTGGGAGATCGACTCCCCCTGCTACGTGCTTCGCCTAGCCTATGAGTACTGGAAGCAGACGGGCGACACCTCGGTCTTCGGCGATGAATGGCTGAAGGCTGTAGGCAACATACTGCGCGTCTTCCACGAACAGCAACGCAAGGACGGACTGGGTCCGTACAAGTTCCTGCGCTATACCAACTGGGCTACCGACTGCATGACGCTCGGAGGCTATGGAGCACCGGTCAACCCCGTGGGGCTCATCTGTAGCGGTTTCCGCCCCAGCGACGATGTCACCACCTTCCTCTTCCTCGTACCCAGCAACTTCATGGCCGTGCACCAACTTCGCCATGCGGCTGAGATACTGCGCGAGGTGAACCATCGTGCCGACCTGGCCCTTGAGTGCACCACGCTGGCCGACGAGGTGGAGACGGCCTTGCGTAAGTATGCCGTGCGTCAGCATCCCAAGTACGGGCAGATCTACGCTTATGAAGTGGACGGCTTCGGCAACCAGCTCTTCATGGACGATGCCAACGTGCCCTCCCTCCTGGCTATGGGCTACATGGGCGACGTACCCCTCGACGACCCCGTCTATCAGAACACGCGCCAGTTCGTCTGGAGCGAGGACAATCCCTACTTCTTCCGTGGCAAGGCGGGTGAGGGCATCGGCGGCCCGCACATCGGCTACGACATGCCCTGGCCCATGAGCATCATGATGAAAGCTTTCACCAGCCGCGACGATGCCGAGATCAGACGATGCATAGAGATGCTCATGCAGACCGATGCCGGCAAGGGATTCATGCATGAGTCGTTCCACAAGGACAATCCGGCCAACTTCACCCGTGCCTGGTTTGCCTGGCAAAACACGCTCTTTGGCGAACTCATCATCCATCTCATCGACCAAGGCAAGCTCTCCGTGCTCAACAGCATCACCATACAGTAGGCCCCGTAGCCCTGCGTACCAAACAGCCGCTGTCCGTGCCGACATTTGGTCGGGCACGCCCTCCACATCAGCCACTGTTCCCATCTATATAAGCCACCGTTCCCTTTGTTTCAACAAAGGGCTCAAAAAATAAAAAAACTCATGAAGCATACACTCTCCGTCCTTGCATGGACACTCTTTTCTACCATCCTTGTAGCACAAAACGTGCAGACCTTTACCACCACCGAGCAGAGTGAGTGGCAGACGGGTAAGACCACCCTCGCCAAAAAGGCAGAGGGCCAGATAGTCATAAGCCTCAACGGCCAAGAGAAAGGTGTACCCTTCCGGGCCTGGGGAACCACCTTCAACGAGCTGGACTGGGATGCCTTCAACCTCCTCTCACGCGCTGAGCAGGACGAACTGATGCGCAGGATGTTTGCCCCTGACGGTGACCTGCGCTTCACGCACGGCCGTGTGTCGATGAATGCCAACGACTACGCCCGTGCCTGGTACAGCTGCGACGAAGTGGACGGCGACTTCGGCCTGCAGTACTTCAACATCGACCACGACAAGCGCAACATCATCCCGCTGGCCCGTGCAGCTCAGCACTATCAGCCTGCCCTGCAGCTCTTCATGTCGCCCTGGAGCCCTCCCACGTGGATGAAGATCAACCATGACTATTGCGTGCTCTCCAGCCAGTACAACCAGCAGGATCCTCGCAAGGACTATCTCCTCTATGCCACCCCGCAGGGCACGTCCCAAGGTGGCGCGGTCGACCCCGACGAGATGAAGCTCCTCGGAGACCGCAACGGTGTCTTCCCCCGCCGTCTGGCCACGCAGAGCTACTTCATCCAGGAGCCTCGCTACCTGCAGTGCTATGCGGATATGTTCTGCCGATTCATCGAGCTCTACAAGGAGCAGGGGCTGCCCATCACGAAGGTGATGTACCAAAACGAGGCCTACAGCTACACTCCCTATCCCGGTTGCCCCTGGACAGCCGAGGGCACCATCCGCTTCAACAACGAATACCTGGCTCCCACCCTGCGTAGTCGTCATCCGGAGGTGGAACTCTGGCTCGGCACCATCAACACCAACCGCTTGGACTACGTGGAGCGCACCCTCGACGACAAGACCTTGCAGTCCAACATCGTGGGTATCGGCACACAGTGGGAGTGTCGCAACAATCTCCCTCAGCTCCGTGAGCGCTATCCCCAGCTGCGCATCATGATGTCGGAGAGCGAGTGTGGCAACGGCTCTATGGACTGGGCTGCAGGTGAGCATACCTTCTTCCTCCTTTCGGACAATCTGGGTAACGGTGTGGATGAGTACTACAACTGGAACTTCATACTCACCGACCGCGGCACCTCCACCTGGGGATGGACACAAAACGCACTCGTACAGGTGGACAGCAAGACACGCCGTCCTCGCTACACGGCAGAATACTTTGCCTACAAGCACTTCAGCCACTTCATTGCCCAAGGGGATGAGATGGTGGGCTACGCAGGTCGCCAATATGCCAAGTCGCCCGTGGTGGTGTACCGACATGGTAAGGGCTACGTCGTAGTGGCTGGCAAACTTCACTGCCGAACCGCAGCACATGAGCGTGAAGCTGGGTGAAAAATACCTCAACATCAACGCCCTGCCCCACTCCTTCAACACCTTCGTGCTGCAATAAGTTTTATAAAAAATGGGATGATGTGCACTTAGGCACACGGGAAAAGAATTAAAAACTAGAATGAACGGAATGAAATAGATTCAACGACAGCAAAAAGGATAAGGAAACTAGAATGAACGGAATGAACGGAATTTTTATTATTTATTCTCGCAGCAAGCATAAAAAAATCTATTCCGTTTATTCCGTTCATTCTAGTTACCTCGACTTTCATCGAGTTCCTCGGTCTACTCCAAGGTGAGAGTGACGATGGAGTTCTTGGGCATCTTCACCTTCATCTGTCCGTTCTTGATGGTGGCATCCTTGAAGGGAGCCTCCTTCACCTTGTTGGGTTGCTCGAAGGTGTTGAGGTCGTCCACCTTGGAAGAGGTGAGGATGACACCCGTTGCCTTCTTAGCCTGGATGCCGGCGAGGTTGACAGTGATGGTCTGCTCCTTGTCCATGGAGACATTGGTCAGGGAGATGTGTACCACACCCTGCTTGTCTTTGGAAGCTGTGGCAGAGACGAGAGGCAGGTCGCCCTCGAAGTGGCGCATCACGCCGCCCACCTTCATCATCTCACACTCGATGTCGAGAGGCAGATAGGTGGCATCCTGATGCACGGTGTACTGCTTGAAGACATGGTAGGTGGGAGTGAGGACCATCTTGTCCTCCTTGGTCAGGATCATGGACTGCAGCACGTTGACCACCTGGGCGATATTGCACATCTTCAGACGGCGTGTATACTTGTGGAAGATGTCGAGCGTGGTGGAAGCCACGATGGCATCGCGCATGGTGTTTTGCTGGAAGAGATGACCCTTGATGGTGCCGGGCTCCTCGTCCCACCAGGTACCCCACTCGTCGAGCAGCAGTGCCACGTGGTTCTGGGGATCCTTCTCGTCCATGATGGCGATGTGCTTCTGGATGACGTTCTCTATCTCACGGCACTTACCGATGGTCCAGTAGTACTGATCCTTGGTGAAGTCGGTAGCCGATCCCTTGGAGCCTTCCCATCCGCTCACGGTGTAGTAGTGGAGCGAGACACCGTTCATGTTGGTGCCGATACGGTCCATCAGCACGGTGGTCCAGTTGTAGTCGTAGTCGGTAGCACCGCTGGCTATCTTGTAGAGCTGGTGTCCGTCGTAGTTGCGGCAGTAGGTGGAGTAGCGGCGATAGAGGTCGGAGTAGTACTCGGGACGCATGTTGCCACCACAGCCCCACGACTCGTTGCCCACACCC
>JAZLII010000228.1:0-7966 GCA_045617275.1 Bacteroidaceae bacterium | reverse complement strand
AGGAGCACCGGTGGCATTGTTGCCGACGATGTACCACTTGCTGCCGCTGCGGCGAGCCAGTACGCAGTACTTGCCGGGATAGCCGTCGAGGAAGACTGTCTCATCCCAAGTGGTGGGTACCTGCTTGAGGAAGTCCATGCTGACCTTGGGGGCAGGAGCACCGGCTGCATTGTAGTCGGCTGTCTGCCCGTTGTCGCCCAAGTTTTCGGGTGTGATGGCAAAGTTCTGGATGGGATTTTGGAAGAGAACGCAAGTGGCGAGCTCGTGCACATCAGTAGTGCGACGCGTGTTGCCGCCCTTGTTGCCCTTGTGGATGTGGCGGTTCATGAAGCAGCCACCAAACTCCATACAACCTATGGCGTTGCGGATGAAGGGATGGGTGGCGGCATCCTTGGCCTCACGGTCGGCAGCACCCTGACCGAAGTAGATGTTCTCGCTGGCCAGCACAGCCTCGCTACCCACATAGTTGGGGTACATGCGCTCCCATCCGCGTGGGATGGTGCAGCCGTGGAAGATGACCATCAGACCGTTGTCGTCGGCATCGGAGAGTATCTGCTCATAGTGGCGCATGGTCTCCTGCTTGTCGCCTCCGAAGAAGTCCACCTTGATACCCTTCACGCCCAGCTTGTGCATCCAGCGCATCTCAGCCTTGCGACGGATGGCGTTGCTCATGACGTTGATGGGGCCCTGTTCGATGTCGTTCCACCAGCCACTTGAACTGTACCACAGGAAGACGTCGACGCCTTGGCTCTGGGCATAGCGAACGAGTTCCTCCATCTTCTGGCGTCCAATGTTGTTGTCCCACCAGTTGTCGATGAGCACATACTTGAAGCCCATGGCCTTAGAGAGCGCGATGTATTGCTTCTGGTCGTCTACGTTGATACTGTTGTCCTGCCATACGATCCAGCTCCAGGTGCCCTTGCCCCACTGGTACTTGAAGTCCGACTCGTAGCGAGCCTCCACGAAGTCCCAGGGGATGGTGGTCTCGACGATGGGCTTGAGACTGCTGCCGATGGTGATGGTACGCCAAGGCGTGTTGCCGGGCAGGGAGAGGGAAGGCTCGATGGTGCCGTTGCCTGCATTCTCCTCGGGCATGGGGAACTCCAGCTTGTAGAGACCCGATCCGTCTGCCTCCATAGCAGCGTCGCTCAGACGGCCTCCACAGTAGCGTGAGTCTACGTCGGTCTCAGAGATGAGTACCCAGAGGTTCTGCTCCTTGACAGCGCCCTTGGCAGCCTTGCCACCCTTGGCAGGCTTCTGTGCTGCGGCCTGCATGGGAGCCTTGAAGAGGCAGGGGAAGGTGAAGCCATGTCCGTACTGGCTCTTGCGATCCATGGGCTGGTCGTAGCGATACTCCTCCTCGTAGCTGGGCTTGGTGCCCTTCCAGCCTATCATGGCATGGCTCTGAGGAGTGAGGAAGGTGGTGGTACCACCAGGCAGACGGAAGGCCGTCTTCTCATCCATGATACGGATGGAGAAGGTCTTGTCGTTGGACTTGCTCTTCTGGTTGGTGATGTTGTAGCGGATGGCTACGTCGTTGTTCTCCACGCGAAACTCGATGGCATAGTTGAGCTTGATGCTGGGGTCGACGTTGCGACCGGCATTGGCCTCCACGCGACCGGGATCGTTGGCCGTACCATTGGTGATACGGCGGAAGCCACCTGCGTATGCCAGTCCTCCCTGGAGGTTGACTACCAAGGTGCTATACTCTTTCTCTACGCGTGACTGCTTGGAACGCTCGAGGGCGTATGAGAGCGATACGGGCTTCTCGCTGACTTGCGATGAGACCAAGGTGAGGTTTTGTGAGAAATCACCCGTATTGGCTACAAAACCGAGGGGGCTCTCTAAGATAGCGGGCTGACCATCGTAGCTCACGCTGTAGAAAGGTTTACCCTCCTTGAGGTCGAACTGCAGCTTGAGTCGGCCGTCGGGGCTGGATACTGATGCCTGCTGTGCCCACGCTGCCGTGGTACATAGAAGGGCAATGAGAGAGAAAAGAATGTTTTTCTTCATGGCTGTATTTTTTAGTTGTGATAGTTCGGAGAACGGTGTGGCCAAAGCCGGTTTGCGAATTGCGTTTGCAAATATAATAAATATGCATTAGACCCCCAAATAAATCAGGTAGGTTCTGTAAACTTCTACCCATAAATCAAAGGAGGAAGCTCTCAAGGAGAAAGACGGTGAGACAGCAAAGGCAGGCTACAGGGAAAAGTCCCAGCCCCATCCAGGCAGCGACGATGCCCAAGATGAGCGCTATCATGCCAGCCAGTGGTGACTGTGTGGCCTCCAAGATGGCAGGGAAGGTCATTACGGCCAGGGTAACATAGGGCACATAGTATAGGAAACTACGTAGGAAACGCTGGCGTATCTTGCCTCGTATGAGCACAACGGGCAGTATACGAATGAAATTGGTGACAAGCACCATGACGAGAATGTATATCCAGATGTGAGGCTGATGCATGGGCTTATCCGTTGGTGGGTTCTTCTTGGTTGATGGACTGCACGGGTCGCAAGATGGCGGCTGCAGCAGAGATGAGCAGTGTGAGGACTATGGTGCGTGTGCCTGGACTCATCTCCCGAAGTACAGGAGTGATGGTGCAAAGGCCACTCATGGCAAAACTGGTCACTACGGCCCACAGTACGTGTCTGTCTTGCTTAGCAGGAGGGATGATGATGGCTAAGAACATGCCGTAAAGCGCCACGCTGAGCGCTGATACGATATACACGGGAAGCACATCGCCTGCTATGATGCCACAAGCCGTACCCGCACTCCACAGGGTGGTGGAGACGAGCATAGCCCCCAGGGTGTAGGAAGGAGCCAGATAGCCAGGATAGGCAATGGAGATGCCAAAAACTTCGTCGGTGACACAGAAGGCGACCATCATGCGCTTGATGAGCGAGGTGCCCGGTCGAAACTTTTGGGTGAGAGCCGTACTCATGAGCAGATAGCGCATGTTGGCCACCAGGCTCAGGCCGGCCACCTCGGTGAGTGATGCTCCTACGGCCAGCAGGCTGTAGACGCCATATTCACCTGCAGAGGCACGGGTGAACCAACTGCTCAGTGCACCCATCCACCACGTGAGACCTGCCTTGCTGGCAATGATGCCCAGCGAGAACGACACGGCAAAATAGCCCAGGGCGATGGGGATGCCATCACGCATGCCTCTGAGCCAAGCGGTGTGTTGCTGTGTCATGTCTATATGGGTGGTCATGGGACAAAATTGGCGTATGGTTCACAAAATTAACCTTTTTATTTGAACTGACCATAATATTTCCTATCTTTGCGACGTGAAAGACTCATAATTCTCTAACATTAACCTGAGACCCTACAAAACCCATGAAGATAAAACAAATATTGACTTTATTCTCAGTTCTGTTGCTTACTGCCAGCGTGTCGGCACAAGTGGAGGAGCGAACCCGCCCTGCGGAGTGGGACCAACTGGTACTGGGTGGACGCCATATGGACCGTTTTGAGACCATGCCTGAAAGTCGCGTGGCCCGTGCCAACTGGGGCGCAGAGGCTGTGAGACGCCGATATGTAGACAACGGCATAGAGCAAGACGGGATGTCCTTCTGGGGAGGCAACATCTTGCAAGACGAGCAGGGCTTGTACCATATGTACGTATGTGGCTGGCCGGAGGATAGTCCCAAGGGGCATATGTTCTGGAGCAACAGTACAGTATTCCATGCCACCAGCAAGAACCTGAGCGGCCCATACAAGGTGCAAAACAGCATAGGAAAGGGGCACAACCCCGAGGCTTACATGTTAGAGGATGGTCGCATATTGGTGTATACCATAGATGGTTACTATACAGCCGATAAGCCGGAAGGACCATGGATCTTCGGCAAGTTCACCTTCAATCAGCGCGGGCATCGTATCATAGAGGGCCTGAGCAACCTCACCTTCTGCCGACGTCCCGATGGTAGCCGACTGATGGTGTGTCGTGGAGGTGGAGTGTGGATCAGCCGGGACGGTCTGCAACCATGGTGCCAGATCACCTCAGACCGCATTTATCCTCCTGTACGTGGCGAATTTGAGGATCCCATCGTGTGGAAGGACGAATTGCAATATCATCTCATCGTCAATGACTGGCTGGGTCGCATCGCATGGTACGAACGTTCGCTGGACGGCCTTCACTGGATCGTGGAGCCCGGAGAGGCTTACACATACGCCTTCTCCAAGCATGCAGATGGGACGACTGAACCATGGTTCAAGTACGAGCGTGCCAAGGTCTTTCAAGACGAGCATGGACGCGTCATCCAGATGAACTTTGCCGTGATCGACACGCTAAAAAATGAGGATAAACCTCGCGATACACATAGTAGCAAGAATATCTGTATATCGATGAACAAAGGTCTTCTCCTTGAAGTACTTAATACCGTGCCTATCGATGAGAAAACCAAGAAGATAGAGCTTCGAATCAAGGGAGAGGCTCCTAATCCCAATGCTCCTGATGAGGCGGGCAGACGAGGCTTCAACCCTGCAGAGGAGGTGGACGTGAAGAGCCTTACCTTCGGTAGCTACAAGGAGGTGAACTATGGTCGTGGCGCACGTGCCATCAAGAGCCGCCAAGAGGGTCATGACCTTATCGTGACCTTCTCGGGAAAGGGAAGTGGCATAGATGCAGAGGAATGGGCTCCCAAGCTTATCGGGCGCAACAAGGAAGGCAAGCTTCTCTGGGGCTATGCCAAACTGCCTTATGTGAACTACCAACCTGCCGTGCTCTCTGCCAGTGCTCCCCGTGTGGAGAAAGGCAAAGAGGTGGTGGAGATAGGCAACTTTGGCCTGTCTGCCTCACAGGCTCAGACTATGACGGTACGCGATACAAAAGGACAGGAGCATCGGCTCGATGTGCCTGTGCTCCTGCCCTATGAGAAAATGACGTTGAGCGTCGAACGTTGAGCGTTGAACGTCGCGAGTAAGTGAGAGCATTGACAAGCTTGCTTGATCACTGTCGAGCGCGAGCGATCTCGACCGAAGTTCAACGTTGAGCGTCGAACGAATCCTCCAGGATTAACGGTCAAAACTGTAAAATCTGGTCGATGCGTTGCAATTCTTCTTCTGTGAAGGGAGCTGCCTGCAGGACGGTCAGATTTTGCATGAGTTGCTGGGTACTGCTTGCACCGATGATGACACTGGTCACCTGGGGTTGATGGAATATCCAGGCCAGAGCCATCTGGGCCAGGCTTTCTCCACGTTGATGGGCAAGGTCATTGAGGTCCTGGAGCTGGGAGAGGAGTTGAGGTGTCAATGTGCTCGACTTGAGGAAGTGCTCTTGCGTCATGCGGGAACCTTCCGGTATGCCTTGGAGATAGCGATCGGTGAGCAATCCCTGTGCCAAGGGAGAGAAAGAGATGAAGCCTCGATGGGTTTCACCCAACTGTTGCAGTATGCCTTCTTGAAGTGGCTCACGATTGAGCATGTTGAGCTTGTCCTGGAAGATGAGCATCGGAGTGTCGTGTTCCTTGAGATACTGCTCGGCAACCTTGAGCGCATGGAGAGGCCAGCGACTGATGCCGATGTAGAGCGCTTTGCCTGAGCGTACGATGTCCACAAGGGTTTGAAGCGTCTCTTCCAATGGTGTATCAGGGTCGTAGCGGTGACAATAGAAAAGATCGACATAGTCCACTCCCATGCGATCCAGACTCTGGTCCAGGCTGGCCATGAGATGCTTACGGCTTGCCCAGTTGCCGTAGGGGCCGTCCCACATGTCGTAGGCAGCCTTGGTGGAGAGGAAGAGTTCATCGCGATAAGAGGCGAGATCCTCGCGCAGTATCTGGCCGAAGCGGCGTTCTGCCTCACCTGGTTCTGGACCATAGTTGTTGGCTAAGTCAAAATGAGTGATGCCTTGGTCGAAGGCCGTGAGTAGGATGTCGCGTGAACGATCGTAGGGGGTAAGGAGGCCAAAATTGTGCCAAAGTCCAAGGCTTACCTTGGGGAGCAGGACTCCACTTTGTCCGCAGCGTGCGTACTGCATGCCGGCATTGTAACGGTTGGGGTTGACTTGATGGGTTGACATGGGGATTGTTGGTTTTTAGGTTTTGGACCCAACGGGAACCCGTTGGGCACGGTGTTTTTTGGGTGAGACCTGCGACAAAATCGCAGGGAACGGTGTCTTTTTTTTGGGGGGGAAGGGGCCCAACGGTCAACCGTTGGGAGGGGTGGATTTGAGGTGCAGCAGTGAGTAGAGGAGAGGCATGTTGAGATGGGCACGGACATGGTCGGCGAGGAGGTCGTATTGCCGTTGTTTGAAGGTGTCGTAGTCCTCTGTGTCAATGTGGCGGTCTGAGTAGGGAGCGAGAAGCCAATCTATGACAGGGGCATTGTCGAGGATGCCGTGAACATAGGTACCCAGGCATTCTCCCTCGCGTGCTACGATGGGAGGAGTGACTTGGGTGCGAGTGTCGATGGTCACTCCCTGATGTATCTCGTATCCCTTGCAAGACTGGCCTTCAAAGGAGAACGTGGTCTGGCATGTGGTCTTCTCTCCGCTCATGGTGGTGATGAACGGAAAGATACCAAGACCAGGCAGACGGGCAATGCTGCCCTCCACCCCGTCGGGGTCTTCTATGCTCTGGCCCATCATCTGATAGCCTCCACAGATACCCACGATGCGCTTTCCTGCGCGGTGTGCTCGCAGCAAGGCCTCCTTCATGCCGTTCTCTTGCAGTTCGTAGAGATCGGCCAGGGTACTCTTTGTGCCAGGCAGGATGATGATGTCCGCGCTCTTCAGTTCGCCAGGCGTACGGGCATAGAAGAGGTTGACCCGTGGGTCGCTCTGCAGGCGGTCGAAATCGGTAAAGTTGGAGATGTGACGAAGGAGAATGACGGCGATGGAGACGGCCCCCCTCGGGGGATGGGGGGGCTGTATCTGAGCCTGTTTCAGGTCCAGGCTATCCTCTGCCTCGATCCTTACCCCTTTGAGGTAGGGCACCACACCCAGGACGGGTACTTGGCAGATGTCCTCGAGCATCTTGCGACCCTCTTCGAAGAGGCGTATGTCGCCACGGAACTTGTTGACGATGATGCCGACGATGCGTTTTCGGTCTTCTGGTTTTTGAAGCACGATGCTACCATAGGCCTGCGCAAAGACGCCACCACGGTCGATGTCGCAGACCAAGATGACCTTCGCTTCGGCATGGCGCGCCATAGGCATATTGACTAAGTCTGTCTCCATAAGATTGAGTTCGCAGATGCTCCCAGCTCCCTCCATCACGATAGGATTGTACAGGCAGGCCAGTCTGTCAAAAGCATCGCATACTTCCTTGCGCAGTTCCTCCCTGCCTTCCTTGCGGAAGTAGTCGTAGGCATTTCGGTTGCCGATGGGTTTGCCGTTGAGGACCACTTGTGTGGTATGCTCGCTATTGGGCTTGAGCAAGAGCGGGTTCATGTCGGTAGTGGCCACGACGCATGCAGCCTCCGCCTGAACCATCTGAGCCCGTCCTATCTCGTAGCCATCGGCTGTGGCGGCAGAGTTGAGAGCCATATTCTGCGCCTTGAAAGGAGCGGGATGGTAGCCGTCTTGCAAGAAGATGCGGCAGAGGGCTGTGGCAAGGATACTCTTACCCACATCGCTACCCGTGCCACCCAGCATGATGGGCGAGAGATGCTCTTTCGATGGTGCTTCGCTCTTGAGTATAGCCTGTTTCATATCGCAAATTTATGAAAAAAAAGCCAACTCTTCGCCTTGTAGGCGTTAAAAAATGAGAACGGTATACAATAAGGCACACAGGATGAGAAAAAATGATGAAACTAGAATAACGAAAATGAAGGAAACTAGAATGAACGGAATGAACGGAATAGATTATTTCTATGCTTGCTGCGATCAATACTTAGTTAATTTTTAATTTATTATCTCATTTTTAATATGTTAGACCACATATACAGCATCTCCGAATGGTGTGTGATCACCAGACGGACAACCATAAACAACGATTCTTAAAAAAAGATGGAAATAATAGCCTA
>JAZLII010000227.1:0-31763 GCA_045617275.1 Bacteroidaceae bacterium | reverse complement strand
AGGTCGAGCATGGTCTGCGAGGGATGCTGATTGGCACCATCTCCGGCATTGACGATGGGGATGGGGGCTACCTCACTGGCCCACTGGGCTGCTCCTTCCAGGTAGTGGCGCATCACGATGATGTCGGCATAGTTGCTTACCATCATGATGGTATCCTTAAGAGTCTCTCCCTTAGTTCCGCTGGTCACCTTGGGATCAGCAAAACCGATGACACGGGCTCCGAGACGATTGGCAGCCGTCTCAAAACTCAAACGAGTGCGGGTGGAGGGTTCAAAAAACAAGGTGGCTACCACCTTTCCTTCGAGTAACTTGCGATTGGGATGACGCTCAAACTCCTCGGCCATTTTGATCAGATACTCTATCTTCTCTCTTGTATGCTCGGCTATAGTGACCAGGCTTCGTGGCTGTTTTCTTTCCATTTTTCCGTGCTTACGATACGATATTTACAAATTCGGTTCAAAGTTAACAATAATTTTTCGTTCTTCCTATAGCAAGTTAACTTTTACTAAACTTTTTATTTCAATCTTCGCATATTAAAAATTAATTATGTATCTTTGCAGAAAATATCCCCTTTTGGGAACACATACAATAAATGAAACATATCAGAAGAAAAATATTTGTCACGATCTGGCTCTTGCTTTTTGCAGGCTTGGGAGCCGTGGTGTGGTTTTTCTACAACGTCTTTGAAGGTGCCATCGGCTACATGCCCACCATCGAGCAATTGGAAAATCCCGTCAATAAGTTCGCCAGCCAGATTTTCACATGTGACGGCAAGCAGATAGGCACATGGAGCTACAGTAGCAACAACCGTATCCTCGTGGACTATGACGAACTCTCCCCTTGGATCGTTCAGGCACTTGTGGCAACTGAGGATGAGCGCTTTTTCGATCATTCGGGCATCGACTACCGAGCACTGGTACGTGCCATCGTGAAACGTGGACTCATGCGCCAGAAGAATGCCGGTGGCGGTAGTACCATCACACAGCAGTTGGCCAAGCAGCTCTTCAGCGAACGAGTACAAAACGAGCATCAGCGACTGATGCAGAAGCCCATCGAGTGGGCCATCGCCTTGAAGCTGGAGCAGTACTATACCAAGGATGAGATCATCACGATGTACCTGAGCTATTTTGACTTCCTCCACAATGCCGTGGGCATCAAGTCGGCTTCCAGCATCTATTTCAATGGCAAGGAACCCAAAGACCTCACCATCAATGATGCGGCCATACTTGTGGGTATGTGTAAGAATCCCTCGCTGTACAATCCCGTATCTCATCCCGAGCGTTGTGAGGCCCGCCGAAATACGGTTATCGACCAGATGCTGAAGTCGGGCTACCTCACCCAGGAACAGGCCGACAGTTGCAAGGCCATGCCGCTCGACATCAACTACAAGCCTCAGGACTTCAAGGCGGGCAATGCAACCTATCTGCGTGAATTCCTCCGTCAGGCTCTCATGGCAAAGCGTCCCGTAAGAAGCGAGTATAAAGCTTGGCAGATGCAGAAGTACTACGAGGACTCTCTGGCTTGGGAAAGCGATCCGCTCTACGGATGGTGCAACAAGCATACCAAGCGCGATGGTACCACCTACAACCTCTATACGGATGGTCTGAAGATCTATACCAGTGTGGACTCGCGCATGCAGCAGTATGCCGAACAATCCTTGAAGGATCACATCAAGAATACACTCCAGCCGGCATTTGACCGTGAGTTGCGCAACAATCGCAATGCGCCCTATGCTCGTGAGATAGACAGCAAGAAGCGTCAGCAACTCATCAATGCGGCCATGCGTCAGTCTCCTCGTTGGTCGGAGATGCGCAACTACGGCTGTTCGGAAGAGGAGATCATCAAGTCGTTCAACGAAAAAGTACGCATGAGTGTCTATACGCTCAATGGAGTAAAGGACACCACCATGACACCTCTCGACTCCTTGCTTTACTACAAAGGATTCCTTCGCTCATCCTTCCTTTGCATGGACAATGCCACGGGTGACGTGAAGGCTTACGTGGGTGGAGTAGACTATACTCACTTCCAGTACGACATGGTCACTTCGGGTAAACGACAGGTGGGTTCGACCATCAAGCCCTTCCTTTACTCGCTGGCCATGGACAATGGCTTTACACCTTGCGATGAGGTGCTCAACGTTCAGCGAAGCTACAATACCGGCACATCGGTCTGGACACCTCGCAACAGTGGCAACTCAAGGGTAGGAGAGCTCGTGACTCTTCGCTGGGCCTTGCAGAACAGTAACAACTGGATCTCGGCCTACCTCATCAACGAACTCACACCCAACCAGTTCGTACACATGCTTCATCAGTTCGGCATCAAGGACCAGAGCCTCAAGCCCTCTCTCTCTCTCTGCCTGGGAACGTGCGACATCAGTCTTGTGGAGATGGTTTCTGCCTATACTGCATTTACCAACAAGGGTATCTGCCGTCATCCTCGTTTCGTGACTCGTATCGAGGATGCCAACGGCAACATCATAGCTGACTTCCGCGATCGTGACGGTTGGGACTTCTACTACCAGCCCATCAGCGAGGAGACAAGTTACCGCATGATCAGCATGATGCGTGCCGTAATGGATGGAGGTACTGGTAGCCGTATGCGCAACCGCTATGGCATCAATTCTCCCATGGCTGGCAAGACGGGTACCACCAACGACAACTCGGATGGTTGGTGCGTGGGCTATACTCCACAACTTACCTTCGGAGCCTGGGTGGGTGGTGACGAGAGAAGCATCCACTTCTCCAGCATGGCCAACGGTCAGGGTGCAGCAGCAGCCCTGCCTATAGCGGCCATGTTCATGCAGAAGGTCTACAAGGATACGAGCCTCGGATATAACCGAGATGCTCAGTTCGACATACCGCTCAACCATCAGGACTGCCAACTCTACGACGAAGACGAGGAGGACGAACTGCAAGGCGAGGATGTCGATGAGTGGGTACTTTAATTTAGCAAATAGTACCTATCCCGTCACTAGACCAGCTGGCTACAAAGCCACCCTTTAGAAGCAAAATTGACAAAACGAAGGGACCACACAACCACCCTTTAAAGCGAGAAAGACAACACTACGGAAACATGCTCCCGAGGCATTTCCACACTAAATACTTCAAATGCATATGACAGGAAAAAAATCATATTTTCTCATAGCTCTCTTGAGTGCCACTTCTCTTCAGGCACAGGACATCAAGATCGGTACTTATACCTTCCCTGATGGAGCCGTCTATCAAGGTGATCTCTTCAAGGGAAAACCCTATGGACAGGGTACCACCACATTCCCCACAGGCGATACTCACACCGGTGAATACGTGAAGGGTCGCAGACAGGGTAAGGGTACGTATCAGTTCACCGATGGCGAGAAGTACGAAGGCGAATGGTTCCAGGACCAACAGCATGGCCAGGGTACCTTCTACTTTGCCAACAACAACAAGTATGTGGGCATGTGGTATCGCGATTTCCAGCAGGGAAATGGTACGATGTACTACTACAATGGAGATGTGTATACGGGCAACTGGTATGAGGACAAGCGCGAAGGACAAGGCACGTACAAGTTTGCCACTGGCGAGTCCTATGTGGGTGCTTGGAAAAACGACAAAAAGCATGGCAAGGGCCGTTTCGACTGGAACAATGGCAACTACTACGACGGATTCTGGAAGGAGAACCAGATGAGCGGAAAGGGTACCTACCACTACTCATCGGGTGACACCTATACAGGCGACTGGCTCAACGGCAAACAGCATGGCCGTGGCATTTATCACTTCCAGAATGGTGACCGATACGAAGGTGGCTATGTGGAAGGTGAGCGCTCTGGTGAAGGTGTATTCTACTTTGCCAATGGCAACAAATACTCTGGCACATTCAAGCTCGGAGAGCAGAATGGCGAGGGAACCTACACCTGGAGCAATGGTGACGTCTACAAGGGTAGTTGGCGCAACAACCATCCTCATGGCAAGGGTCTCCAGACCTGGAAGAATGGCGACCTTTACGAAGGCCATTGGAAGAATGGCGTGATGGAGGGTGAAGGCATCCTCCGTCTGGCCGACGGCACCAAGTTTAAGGGTACATTCAAGAATGGCCTTAAAGAAGGCTATGGCATCCTCGAAGATGCCACTGGCAATCGCTATGAAGGCAACTTCAAGGAAGGCGAAAAGGATGGTCCATTCGTTGAGAAAGATAAGAACGGCAATGTCATCCGCAAGGGTGTCTATGTCAATGGTGTAGCCAAAGAGCAATAAGCCACCCTTCCAGCGCTTCTCCCTTAGGATCCCTCAAAAGCCCCTAAGCTCCCAACGCCTGTCCGCTTAGGTCACCTTGCCACTGTTCCCAGCGCTTTTCCGCTGGTTACTAAAAGCCCAAAGCCACCGTGCCCAACGGGTCACCGTTGGGTCCCTATAACCTAAAAACCTCAAAACCTCTACATCCATGGTTTGCAAAACAAAAAGCACAAAGAAAGCAGTAAAGAAGACATGCCAACTGAAGTTGGTGAAGAACGACAAATGGCTCCAGCCCTATGCAGATGCCATCGAAGGTCGATATAACTATGCCATGCATAAGCTGGCCGAACTGACCAGCAATGGCACCAAGACTCTGAGTGAAGTTTCGTCTGGATATCTCTATTATGGTCTCCATCGCACCAGCACCGGCTGGGTACTTCGCGAGTGGGCACCCAATGCAACTGCCATCTACCTCATCGGTGACTTCAACAACTGGCAGGAGGATGAGAAGTATGCCTTCAAGCGCGTGAAGAAGTCTGACAATTGGGAGATAAAGCTTCCCAAGAAAGCACTCCATCATGGCGACATCTACAAGCTCAGCGTACACTGGGAAGGTGGCCAGGGCGAACGTATACCTGCATGGGTTCGCCGTGTGGTACAGGACCCTTCCACCAAAATCTTCAATGCTCAGGTGTGGGCACCCGAAACCGAATACGAGTGGAAGGTGAAGAAGTTCAAGCCCAACACCTCACCTCTGTTCATCTATGAGTGCCACATCGGCATGGGTCAGGATGCAGAGAAGGTGGGTAGCTATGAGGAGTTCCGCCTCAACGTGCTTCCTCGCATCATCAAGGATGGCTACAACTGCATCCAGATCATGGCCATTCAGGAGCATCCCTACTATGGAAGCTTCGGCTATCATGTAAGCAACTTCTTCGCATGCTCCAGCCGACAAGGTACGCCCGAGGAACTGAAAGCTCTCATCGATGAAGCTCATGCCAATGGCATAGCCGTCATCATGGACATCGTACATAGTCATGCGGTAAAGAACGAGTTGGAAGGATTGGGCAATTTTGCAGGTGATCCTTGCCAGTATTTCTATTCGGGTGAGAAGCGTGAACATCCCGCTTGGGACAGCCTTTGCTTCGACTATGGCAAGAATGAGGTACTCCACTTCCTGCTCTCCAACTGCAAATATTGGATGGAGGAGTTCCACTTCGATGGATTCCGTTTCGATGGCGTCACTTCCATGCTCTACTACAGCCATGGTCTGGGAGAGTCGTTTGGTGGATATGGCGACTACTTCAACTTGGGACAGGATGGCAATGCTATCTGCTATCTCACGTTGGCCAACGAACTCATTCATCAGGTCAACAAGCACGCCATCACTATAGCCGAGGAAGTAAGCGGTATGCCTGGTCTGGCCATGCCTTTCAAGGATGGCGGATATGGCTTCGACTATCGTATGGCCATGAATGTGCCTGACTACTGGATCAAGACCATCAAGGAACTGAAGGATGAGGACTGGAAACCCAGCAGTATGCTTTGGGAGCTCACCAACCGCCGAGCTGACGAAAAGACCATCTCTTATGCAGAGAGTCACGACCAGGCTCTGGTAGGCGACAAGACCATCATCTTCCGCCTTGTAGATGCCGACATGTACTGGCACTTCAAGAAGGGTGACGAGACTTATATGGCCGAGCGTGGTATCGCTCTCCACAAGATGATACGCTTGCTTACCGCCAGCACCATCAATGGCGGCTACCTCAACTTCATGGGCAATGAATTCGGTCATCCCGAGTGGATAGACTTCCCACGTGAGGGTAACGGATGGAGCCATAAGTATGCTCGCCGTCAGTGGAATCTGGTGGACAACGAGGAACTTTGCTTCCACTACCTGGGTGACTTCGACAAGGCTATGCTCGAGACGCTTAAGTTGGTGAAGAACATCCAGAAGACACCTGTACAGGAGATCTGGCACAACGATGGCGATCAGGTGATGGCCTTCCAAAGAGGCAACCTCCTCTTCGTATTCAACTTCTCTCCCACGAAGAGTTTCGACGGCTATGGATTCATGGTGAAGCAAGGTGCTTGGGACTATGTGCTCAACACGGACAACAAGGCCTTTGGCGGACATGGACTCAACGATGACTCTGTACGCCATCTCACCAACTACGATCCTCTCCTGGCTCGCGACAACAAGGGTTGGCTCCAGCTCTATCTTCCCGCCCGTAGTGCATGCGTGCTGCAGATGGCAGAAGAGTAAAAAGTAAGTGTCTTTTGTCTCTCATCTTATAGACTGATGAGTAGACAGCAAGAACCCAATATTATATATTAGGTATAAGCGATAGCATGAATTATACGATAAACAGAACACAACAAGCTTCACAGATGATCAACGTCATCTGTGGCTTGCTGTTTGTCGGCTTTTGTTTCAGCTATCTCACATACTACCAAGGGGACTTCATCGCTTTCATACAGCACTATTACTCACATGGCCGCAATGTGTCTCACGGTATCGTACTTCCAGCGCTCATCACGCTGGGTCTGACCATCTTGGGGGGTGCCATACAGTTTTTCGTGCACATCCCCATCCGTCTGCGAGCCCTCCACTGGTTCCCCTCATTCCTCTTGCTCTCCATGCTTACCAGTGTCGGATTGGGCAAGTTCACGTCAGGAGAAAGTGCACACGGATGGATATTCTACCTTTGTACCATTGCGCTTTTCCTCTTGACCTATTATGTGGCTCTGACCATACAGGAGAACCGAAGTGAAAACAATTCGTTTGTAGTCTACCTTTGGCCCAACCTCCTCATATTCAGCATCTCATGCACCTTCCTCATAGCCACAAGCAATACCAATCGACAACTCCATGAGGAATTGCGTATCGAGCGTGCCATAGGGGAGGGCAGATGGGAGGATGCCCAAGAAAGGGTGAAGCAACAGAAGCTGACGACACCATTCATGTCGGCTATGTACGTCTATGCCACCCATGAGATGGGCGAATTGGGCACCAACAGCAAGTTCTTCCAATACATCACGGAGAAGGGTAGCGATAAGCTTTTGCCTTCCCTGAAGGACAGCCTCAGACCTTGGAACATCACGGCCATGGTACGTGAGAAACTTGGCAATCTGCCTGCCACCGACATGAATGCCACTCGCTATCTGGAGTATCTTCAGCGCGACACACTCGCCACCCCACAGGTGAAGCAATGGCTCATGACAAGCTATCTGGTGGATCGCAATCTACCTGCATTTACTCAGCAACTTCTTGAATGCTACCCTCCCTTGGACAGCATCCATCACGTCTACACGGCGGAGGACAGTTTGCCCAAAAACTACCGTGAAGCGCTATACGTCTATACTCAGCAAAGTGAGCATCCTTTAGCTACCATACAGGATAGCCTCCTGGATGTACAATACGATCAGTTTAAGCTGTTCAACTACAACCTTACGCTTCCGGCCAAACTATCGACCGACTCCATCTCTACTTATTGGAACTACTATTTCGCTCGTTGAGAACGAACTTTTAGAATGAACTACTGAGACACCTGGATGCAGTCTTTCACGATAAGTCCAGCGATAGTCATGCCGAAAATGGCCGTGATGTGACAAAGACTGCCATTCACCTGTACCTTATTGAATTGCAGTTCACCTTCTTCTGCCTCTCCCTTATTCTCCAAGAGTTCGTCACTAAAGACGCACTTGAACTTCTTGGAAGGAAACTCTTTCTTACGCTTGAATCTATTGCGCAAGGCCTTTGCCAACGGACAGCCATACACCTTCCAAAACTCATCTACCTTGATACGTGTGGGATCCACCTTAAGGGCTGCACCCATGCTACTGAAAAACTTGCCTTTGACACGAGTGGCATGAAGGATGAGTTGGGCCTTGTCTTCGAGCGAGTCAATGGCATCTACAATGTAGTCGTACTCTTCCAGATGAAATTCGTCATTGCTCTCCTTGGTGTATAGCTTCTGCAAAGCCTTGATATCGGCATAGGGATTGATGGCCAGCAGACGATCCTTAAGCACTTCGACCTTGACTTGTCCTACTGTCTCGGTGGTAGCCATGAGCTGTCGATTGATGTTGCTGGGAGCCACACAGTCAGTATCTACAATGGTGAGATGGCCAATGCCAGTTCGGATGAGCGACTCGGCACACCAACTGCCCACACCACCTACTCCAAAGAGGATGACCTTCTTGTCGTACAACTGCTCACAGACGTCTTCTCCGAGTAGTCTGCTTGTTCTGTGAAATATCGCTTGCTTTTCGAGTTCCATATCTTCTATGTCGTACTTTTTGTGGAGATGCTTCGCTGATTCGATGATTCGATTCTTGAAACTATTTTCCACATTTATCCCATACTGGAAAGAGAAAAAAGAAAGGCGGTCTTTTAGGACCGCCTCTTGTGGAGAATATCGGGCTCGAACCGATGACCTCTTGCATGCCATGCAAGCGCTCTAGCCAGCTGAGCTAATCCCCCTTGCTTTTGCACTGCAAAATTAGTCAATTTATCGGTATCAACCAAAAGATTGAACGTATTATTTTAAATTTCGCGAAAAAAAAAGTAATTTTGTAGAAAATAATGCCCATTAACCGATACCATCATGAAACATATTTGCCTTACCGTCCTCCTGAGTCTCATTAGCACATGCCTTTTGGCCGACCCCATCACACCGAAGATGGCCCGTCAGCTTGCCAAGGATTTCATTCTTGATGCAGATGTCTCAAGTCCGCTATCCATCAAGCATCGTGCTTCTGTCAAAGGAGAGAACAGACCTTATTATATATTTAGTCGTGGAGAAGACAAGGGATATGTCATCGTGAGTGGTGATGACTGCTTGCCCTCCATCCTTGGATATACAGAGGAGGGCAACTTCGATGAAGACAATCTGCCTCCCAACCTCAAGAGTTGGCTTGCTCACTATGAGGCTGTCATCGTGGAGGCTCAAAAGCAACATGCGCCTGCCCGAGCTCCACGCAAAGTCGCTGGCAAAAAGGATATACCCGTACTGCTTACCACCCACTGGCATCAGTCGGCTCCCTACAACAACATGTGTCCCATTGTCCCCACCTCAGGTAGACGTGCCGCCACAGGATGTGTGGCTACTGCCGCCAGCCAGATACTTTACTACTGGCGCAAGGATCTCTACAACATGACTCAATATCCCACACCTACCTACAGCTGGTGTAAGGCTCCCGTCACGGAGGTTGTCAAACGATATACTCCCTTGAAGTGGGACTTGCTGAAAACCAGTTATTCGGGCAATGAGAACAAGGAGTATACCGATGCGGTAGCCCTTCTCCACTATGTGGTGGGTACCTGTTGCAATATGGGTTATGATGAGGCATCTGGTGCTTACATTGCCGACCTCGTAAAGCCTTTTGAGAAGCAGTTTGGTATTTCAAGCAAAAATGTGTGGAAAAGAACGATGTCTCAGGAGAGATGGGAAGAAATCGTCTATGAGGATCTCTTGAAGGCTCATCCCATCGAATTTGCTGGTTACAACATCGAATGGGAAGGACATGCCGTGGTCATCGACGGCTACAAGAGCAGTACCAACCTCTACCACTTCAATTTCGGATGGGGTGGACAAGGTGACGGCTACTACACCTTGGACGATGTATCAGGTGCCAACGGATTTGGTACAGATCAGAGCATTACCTACGACATCCACCCGCTTGCACCCAATGCTAAGGCGGATATCAAGGTGATGAACGACCGATTCATCAGCAAGATGGACAACAAGATCAAGGTAACCGTAACCAACAATAGCACATTGCCTCTGCGTAACTTCTATGTCTTCTGCCTGGGTGGTACCAACAAGCCCTCAAGCATCAACAATTCCAATGCGTCCAACAAGACCTTAACGGTCAATCCCGGAGAGACGGGCTATTTCGAGTGTGTCTACAAACCCACCACCACCTCCAAGATGACCATCTATGTCACCGATGAGAATCTCTCCATCATCGGTACTCTCAAGTCAGTTCCCAATGAAGCTGTCACCTCTCAACTCTCGCTACAGACTGTCGCCATCGATGGGGCTGGTGAATACGAAGAATGCATGATCAATGGCAAGAATGAGAAGGTAGCACTCATCTATGACAACACCGAAGTGCTCGCATGGGCCACCTTCAAGCAGAGTGCAGATGGAGATGCCTGTCAGCCCACCGTTTACGGATATATCTACAAGGTAGGGGAGGATGGCAAAGATCTCAAATTTACCAGTTCTTCTTCAAGTGCAGTATTCCAACCGGGGCAGTCAAGTACGATATCCTACAAATTCTCCGGCCTGCGAAAGGACGTACTGTATAAGGTGACGATAGCCGACATGGCCAATTCGAGTCAGCCCATACAAAAAGAGGGGGCAACGGATAGCATCTGCTTCTTCAAGCTGGTGGGTCGCGACATGGAGTCTACCAAGATAAGCGATACGGAAATCAAACTCACTGGTCACTACAACTCCAGGTATATGTCAAACTTCACAGAAGACGCTCATGTAACTCGATACGACGTAAGCCAACTTAAGGGTATCAGAAGCGACCTCACAGCCAGCAACCCCAATGCCCTTTTCTATGCTTCTGCCGAACAAGGAGTGGCAGGACGCAATATAGTGGCAGACGGTGTGTGCGACCAACTGGACCTATATACCAGACATGACTTTGAGCCAAGTGCTCCTTTCCATGCCATGAAGGCGACATTGCACGTGAACCAACCCGTTGGAAAATTCTGTACAATGGTTACGCCCTTCCAAGCACAGGTACCCGCAGGTATCTTTGCCCGTAAGATAGAGGCCATCGAGGGAAATTACATCCGTGATTGTGAATCAAATTCTACCGAACTCTTACCCTGTACTCCCTACATGATCATAAACAGTGGAGTGGGAGAGATCACGGCCTCAGATGTGGAGGTTACCACACAGGCTGAGAGCAAGGCGATGTCAGAGATGCAAGGTACTTTCAAAACGATCGTGATGCCTGGGGGAGCTTATATGCTGGACGATGCTGACGTACAGTATTTCGCATTGGCAAAAGAAGACAGCCTTAAGGCTTTTGAGGCTTGCCTGATGTGGGATAAAAAGGTTCGTTCTACCCCGACAGAGTTTGCTTCAAGAGACAAGAAAAATCTCCAACTGGCCCAAGCCATCGGTACAGCCAAAGAACTCATCGAACAATATGTCTACGAGTCGAGCATAACTTCAATATCTTCCCTCCAATTCGCTATAGATAAGGCGATGAGAGATGTTGCAAACTATCCGGAAACTGATTCTCTCGGACAGGATGTAAAGACTCTGCAAAGTGCCATTGATACATTCCTGGGTGCTATACCGAAGACGGATGAGGAGGGTCATCTCGATGTCACCGAATGGATCAAGAATCCTTCATTTGAGATCGGAGCCACTCTATCCGGATGGAACAAAACCTCAGCCTCAGCTTCAACGATCAACACGGAAGCCAACTTCATGAGTGGTGCAGATGGCACAAAGGTGGCTTATATAAAGAAAGGTGGCAGTATAGAGCAAGTCATAGAGGGCGTACCCAATGGCGAGTATAAGTTGGTTGCTTCGGTTGGAGCAGACTATGACAAGTACATTACGGTCACAGCCAACAGAGGTGAAGTAAGTAAATCGGGAAGTGAATTCGGTCCCTTCTATCTGAGGGAGGTCACCATCTCCAGTTTCAAGGTCACGGAAGGCACCATCACGATTCAAGCCTTTGCCGATGATGATTGGGCAAAAGTTGACAATTTCCGTCTCTATCAGCTCAGTGTAGATGAAGTGGATGCCATCCAGGATATCCCATTCCGTGAGGCTCACGGCTCATCATCAACCACCTCTCATGGCACCTACGACCTGTCCGGAAGAAGAATATCTTCACCAATTATGGGCCATGGACTCTACATCAAGGACGGACGAAAAGTAGTTCGCTGATCCTTACTCTTAGTCATGCGCGTGCCTTCACCTACCATCAACTGACGGTAAGTCAAGTCATGCGCATGATTTCACCGATTCATGCGCTTAACAAAGTAAAGTTATGCGCATGACAGATTATATATATGCGCATAACAGATTATAGCTATGCGTATGATTTCTTTTTCTCATTCGTATGTTTTATATTTAATAGTACGCATGAGTTATCCAGTTCTTATCCATTGAGTGAGATAATGCTGAAGTTGCAAATGTCTCACTCATAATTTGGCAGAGAGAGGAAAAAATCGTATCTTTGCAAAGCAAAGAATTTGATAAACTCTATGAAACTGAATAAAATCATATCCGGACTGGTACTTACCGTACTGATACTCATCCCTTTCAACAGTCTGCATGCACAGTCTCTGACTACATCCCAACGTGCTGAAGATACGGATGATGAATGGTTGGATAGAAACATAGGACGCCCCGAACGTGTGTACCAGTACGACGAGCTGGGTATCCGCCGACTGCCCCAAAAGATAGGCAGCCGAACTACCGCACCTCTTACAAGCATCGGTTCACCCAAGATACCCGTTATCTTGGTTCAATTTCCCGACCGTCCCTTCTATGCCTCAGGCAAGAGCGATGCAGAGATCAGACATTCCTACGAACTTTTTTTCAATGGCAAAAATGCGGATGAAGTCTATGAGAAGACCAACAGTCATGCTTCCATACAGCAGTATTTCAAGGACCAAAGTTTGGGTGCTTTCTCACCTGAATTTACAATCATTGGTCCTGTGACATTGAGTCAAAGCTATGCATTCTACGGTAAGAATGAGGGGGAATCGAAGGACGTCAACCTCTACCAGCTATACAAAGAGGCACTCAGCAAGTGTGTACAAGAAAAGCACGCAGAATGGAGCATCTTCGACAACAATGGAGACGGCAGGATAGACATGGCATTTTTCATCCACTCCGGATGGGGTGAGAACTATGCTCAGGATGATGATCCAAATGCCATCTGGGCCAGGGAGAGTACCAGTCTTCTGACTGTAACAGACAATGAGAACAATAGTGTTTCATTCTCTTGCTATGGGGTTTGTGCTGAAGCCAGAAGGCCTATATCCAGCGAATACGATGGCAAAGGATACGACCCGAAAGATATGCGTATGGACGGCATCGGTGTGTGCATACATGAGCTGAGTCACGCTCTCGGACTTCCCGACTTCTATGACACCAACAATGAGGCCTTTGGCATGGATCTTTGGAGCGTGATGGACTATGGCGAGTATGCAGGCAACGGATTCTACCCAAGCAACTATACAGCTTACGAACGCGACTTCATGGGATGGCAACCACTCATCGAACTGACAGATACCACCATCCTCAACATAGCATGCTTTGCAGAAGGCGGACAAGGCTACAAGTTGGTCAATGAGGCCAATGAAGACGAATATTATGTGATAGAGAATCGCCAGCCTAAGGGATGGGATACAAAAGTATGCGCCAAAGGTAGAGGTTTGCAGATCACACATGTGGACTACAATGCTTCACGATGGACGAGCAATTCTGTAAATACCGACAAGAGACATCAGCGAATGACCATCATCGCTGCCAACAACAAATATCTGGGTACCAACTCGGCTTCTACCACAACTGAATGGAATGAAAGCCTCAAAGGCAATCTCTTCCCCTACACACAGCCCTCACAGTCGCTTACCGACACTTCCTCACCTGCCGCAGAGGTATATGCAGGAGCCCTGATGCACAAGCCCATCTATGATATCACGCAAAACGAAGATGGTACCGTCACTATTTATTTCTTGAAGACAAAAGCGGAATTTGAGAAGGAATGGACAGATGCTCTGATGGCTCAAGATGCCAATTCCTACATGGATATCTATGATATGAGAGGTATACACATATGCCGTTGCCAGAGAGATGAATTGCATCGTTTCTCCTTCAACAGAGGTGTATATCTGGTAAAACTCAATGACGGAACAGTAAGAAAAGTGTTGCTACAGTAACGATAAGAAAAGTGTTGCAGCAGTAAAGGTAAGAAAAGTCTTATCAATTATTGTGTTGCTACAATAAACAAAGGCAAAATCAAACATGAGAAAGATACTTACGGGCCTGTTGATAGGTCTGGGACTAACTGCATTTGCAGTACCTGCAAGACGTGTACAGAAAACCATACGACTCGCAGATGGTACAGAAAAAGAGGTAGTACTGAAAGGAGATGAGTACGGACACTACCTGATGTCAAAAGACGGAAAGGCCTATCGAGAGAATGAGATAGGGCAGTATGTCAGTGTGGATGCCGAAGCCACCTTAGCACGAGGGGAAGCACGCAAGGAGGTACGCAATCGTATCCGTGCACAACGTCTTCCAGCCACTCGTTCGGCCTCATACGCACCCGCCAATACGGGTCAGAAGCGAGGTGTCGTGATACTGGTGAACTTCTCAGACCGCAAGATGACAATGACCAAGAGCCAGTTTGAGGACTATTTCAACAAACCAGGGTACGACAGCTTCGGCATGCAGGGGTCGGTACACGACTATTTTTATGATTGCAGCTATGGTCAGTTTGACCTTCAATTTGACATCATCGGCCCTATCAATGCCAGCCAAAGCGTAGGATACTATGGTAAAAACGATGAATCCGGAGACGACTTGCATGTGGGAGAACTGGTATGCGAAGTGGTGAAAATCGCTTATGAACAAGGCGTGGACTTCTCTCCATACGACTGGAACAAAGATGGATACGTGGACCAGGTATTCATAATATATGCAGGCTTTGGCGAAGCCAGTGGAGCTCCTGCCTCTACCATATGGCCCCATGAGTACGACCTCGCTTCAAGCAAGTACTGGGGGGATGGCTCTGGCCCCGTGAAGTGTGGCAACGTCACAGTCAATACCTATGCCTGTTCCAACGAACTATTTGGTACGGTGGGCAAGAAAGTTGACGGTATCGGAACGGCTTGCCATGAGTTCAGCCACTGTCTGGGACTGCCCGATATGTATGACACACGCAACACCCCAACTCCCAACTTCGCTATGGATGCATGGGACTTGATGGACTACGGTAACTACAACAATGAGGGCTATTGTCCAACGGGATATACTAGCTACGAAAGATGGTTTTGCGGTTGGCTCACACCCACAGTTCTGACATCTCCAAGTACCATAGAGGATTTGCAATGTATCAATGAAAAGCCAGAGGCATACTTGATATACAACGACAACAATCACAATGAATACTACTTGCTGGAGAACCACCAACCGTCTGGTTGGAATACCTACGATCCAGGACATGGTATGCTTGTGCTTCACGTGGATTATAGCAAATATGCATGGGATCGCAATGAGATCAACAACACGCCCACACGCCAGCGAATGACCATCATCCCTGCGGACAATCATCTGACGGACCTTCCCAAAGACCTTGCAGGAGACCCATGGCCCGGAACCTCGGGCAATACAGCTCTTGGCAACGAAACCACACCTGCTGCCAAACTCTACAATCTCAATACGAATGGAAAACGTCTGCTCAATCACTCTATCACGGAGATCTCCGAAAACTTCTTTGAAGGTACCATATCATTTCTCTTCGACGGAGGTAAGGGTGCAGACGGCATAGAGCAACTTGACGAAAAGACCCATCCTACCCAAACCTATCTGCTTTCAGGCCAGCGTGCCACCAAGGGAACTCAAGGTCGAAACACGATATGGGTGAGCAATGGCAAGAAATGGCTCAGCCATTGAAATGAGCATTTCAATGACGAGCCATAGGCTTTAAAGCAGTAGACTATAAAATGGTCTAAATGTCTGCTACGAAATGGTCAAGAATATAATATAATTTGTTCTTGCGACCATAGCAGAATTATTATTTAGTCAGAATTTTACGAGTAGAGCCATCTGCTCGCTGAACGATACGAATACCCGCAGTCTTTTGGCGAAGCTTGATGCCATTCAACGAGTAGGAAGCTTTCTCAGCAGAGAGTGCCTCCTCGGGATCATCTATGGACATCTCTATCTCACGGTCAGTAAGCGCCACGATACTGTCAAACCAACTCCAGGGTTTGGCTTTCTTGTATGCCGAAACAGCACTACTCAGCACGTGCAACTTGCAGTATTCCACCCAGTTGTAATCAAAAGTATGATCAAAGGCTTTGGGTGGAACGGGTGACTGGATGAACACGTTCTTAAGGTTCTTGTTGTTGTCGAAAGCATTGTCGCCAATATATTCCACACTGGTACCCATATGAAGGTCGGTAAGTGAAGAATTCTGGTCGAAAGCATGTTCACCGATGGTCTTTACGGAATTGGGAATGACCACCATGCCAAACTTACTACACTTGTAGCACGCATAAGGAGCTATGGTGACTACCGTCTCTGGTACATGAAACTCCCCATACTTGTTGATAGGGCAATTGAGGAGTGTGGTCATGCGTTTGTCATAGAGTGCTCCCTCATAAGAGGTATAGGCATTACTCTTTTCATCCACCACAAATTCCAAGATAGCCGTACACCCACGGAAGGCCATATCACCAATGAAGGTGACTGAAGCGGGAATGGGAATAGTGGCCAATCTATTGCAATCACGAAAGGCACACTTGCCAATATAAGTGACCGATGGAGCAATGTCGACACCTTGCAGAAATCCATTCTTCATAAAGGCAGAGTCGGCAATGGCAGTTACAGCAAATGTCTGTCCATAAGCCTCGATAGACTCAGGAATGGAGATGCCACTTACCCAGCCACCACAGCCACAGACTGTGGCAAGATGCTGTTCGTAATTGAGATTGTAGTGTATGTCATCTACCTTTATATCATAGGCGCGCACGCACAAAGACAGCAAGAGGAAAAGGATAAACGATATGCGTTTCATGGACGTGGAGAGTAAAATTAGTAGTTGATTGAGGTGGGTTGTAATGGTACTGACAGAGAGGAAACCTGCATCTGCGTAAAGCACGGACGCTCGATAACGACCAGAATGGCTAACGCTTCTTTTCCTTCAAGAATCCATGACGATAAGCATAGAGCAACTCACGCAACTCATGTATCTGCTTGAGGATGATACGGCCTTTATCCGTATCGCGCACCATAAGTCGTTGGCCGGACATCTCGACGATCTGCTTACTGCTCTTGATGTCGGTACCTTCCTGGATGGCTTGTTTCTTGCTCTGGAAAGGTTCGTGCTGGATGAGCTCAAAGCCTCGGCTATGGTACACGAGCGTATAGCCCGCTATACCTGTAGTATCATGATAAGCCTTGGCAAAACCTCCATCTATGACCATCAGCATACCATCGGCCTTGATGGGATTTTCTCCTTGTGCCACATGTACAGGCACATGACCATTGATGATATGGCGATTGGGACCTTCCACACCAAATGCATCAAGGATATATTCGCACACCTTAGCATCATTGCGCAACTGATAATAATGGCCCTTTTGCTCTTTATGCAATGATTTATCCTCTGTGAGATAGCGCTCAAAGGTGGTCATACGCGACTTGTCGAAGAGGGGAGAGTCTGCTCCACACCAGAGATACCAGAAATAGTCTCGTGCATAGATGCGCTCTGTACGAGGAGTATCCGTATTGAAAGCAGAGCGAACCACCATACCTATCTTGTGCATCAAGTCACGACCGCTATAGGACTTCCCAAAGATGCTTACCGACTTCAGCGTACCGTCGGCATTGAGAGGTACACTGGCATGGAAGAGCAGGTTGGAATTGCAGATGGAGTACATACAGCCATGCTGAAGGAGGCACATGATGTGGCGTTGCAACTTATCACTTACACGGAAGGTATGGTGAAGCTTGCTGACGAGTTCGGCTTCTTCGGGAGTCAACGCATTGGGATCTTCGGATGAAAGGGTGGGGAAGAAGCTGTCCTTCAAAGGATAGTCCACACCATCCACCACCATCACGCCTCGCTTGAGGTCAAGACGAGAGAGAAGCAAGTGATTGTCCTTTTCCCACTCCGGATGCTGAAGCGACATGGCAGCCTCCAGCTTGAACTGGATAACCGTGATAGCCTTGTGCATTCGTGCAATGAGAAGGCGAGATTTTGCCTCAGCATCACCTCCCTTCTGCTCACACTTAGGGAGAAATGCCGTACAGTCATCATCTCCATAGACCTCCAAGGCAAAGGAGGCAAGTGGAAGGAGGTTGATGCCATATCCATCCTCAAGTGTGGCGATATTGCCAAAACGAAGTGAAAGGCGAAGCACATTGGCTATACAGCAATCATTGCCTGCAGCAGCACCCATCCACAAAGCATCGTGGTTTCCCCATTGTATGTCAAAGTTGGGCGTGTCGCAGAGATGGTCCATGATGATGTGTGCTCCAGGACCACGATCGAAGATGTCTCCCAGGATATGAAGCTGCTCTACACTCAGTCGCTGGATGACATTGGAAAGAGCTATGATGAAGGCATCGCTCTGTCCCGTATCCCTGATACTCTGTATGATGCTGTCCCAGTAGTTTTGCTTATTGTGGTCGCTGGGCGATTCGTGTAAGAGTTCCTCGATGATATAGGAGAACTCACGTGGAAGGGCCTTGCGTACTTTTGAACGAGTGTACTTACTGCTCACACTCTGGCATACAGCAATGAGACGAACCAAGGTCCGGCGATAGAACACAGAAAGGTCCGATACACTATCCTCCTTGATAAGCTGGAGTTTTTTTTCAGGATAGTAGATAAGCGTACAAAGCTCTCTTATCTCGTCACGAGAGAGTTCATTCTCATACAGCTCCTTGACCTTACGCTTGATATTGCCCGAGGCATTGCGAAGGATGTGTATGAAAGCCTCATGCTCTCCGTGTATGTCTGCCATGAAGTGTTCGGTACCCTTGGGCAGATTGAGAATGGCCTGAAGATTGATGATCTCTGTACTGGCTGATTCGCTATTGGGAAATGTCTGAGAAAGCAATTCTAGCAAGCGAATGTCCTTTTGTATGTTCTCCGAAGTAATAGGTTGCATCGCAAATTGGTGTATAATGCTACAAATTTACATTATTTTTCCCTTCTTACAAAACCTTTATATCTTTTTTACATTAACCATAATGATTTGAAATGATTTTTGTGTAACTTTGCATTCGATTTACATATATAACATAAGGTAGACAAGATGACTATGATCAAAAAAGAGCTTCTTCTGGGTGCTTTTGCACTTTTTGCTATGGGAGCAAATGCACAAAAGGAAGACCTTATCCGTTTTGGCGATTTTGAGAGTTGGGTAACACGTCATATCAAAGAAAGTGCCATCGTGGGTGGAGCTCGCAAGACCTTGATGGAGGTTGGCCCCGAGACCACGATAGATAAAAACCAAGCCTATGTCAACATGGGCGGTTCTCCCTGGGCTACAAGCAATGTATATGCCAAGGTATGTGGAGTAGTAAAGACCAATACCAGTGTATATCCCGACACACACGGCAATGGCAAATGTGCCAAGTTGGTGACACATACAGAGAGTGCAAAGGCTGTTGGTATCGTCAACATCACCGTGCTTGCCGCAGGTAGCCTCTATACCGGCAGACTCGTAGAACCCGTGACGAGTAGTAAGAATCCCATGAGCAAACTGAGCTTGGGAGTTCCCTTCAAGCGCCGTCCCGTTGCCTTGAAGTTTGACTACAAGGTAAAGGTGACAGGAGAGCCCAACCGCCAGAAGATCACTGGTTTCAGCAAGGACAAGACCGTTCCTGGACAGGACTATGCCCAGGCCACGTGTATCCTCCAAAAGCGTTGGGAAGATGCTGATGGCAAGATACATGCACTTCGCATTGGAACCATGATACACCGTTTTGCCAAGTCGGTAGAGACCTGGCAGGAAGGCAAGGTATTCCCAATAAAGTACGGTGATATCACCAAGGAAGCTGGCTTCCAGAGCTATATGGGACTCATCGGCGGAGAAAGCACATACTACTGCCTCAACAGCAAGGGTAAGAACGTACCCATCATCGAAGAGGGATGGGCTGATGCCAACGAGACACCTACTCACGTGATTGTGAAGTTCGACTCCAGTCATGGTGGTGCCTACATCGGTTCGATCGGCAATACCCTTTGGGTAGACAACGTGAAATTTGTTTTTGAATAATCTGACACTTGTGGGTGGAACGACAGACACATCCACACCAGAAAATCGATTCAACAAAGAGATATGTTACAGACACCATATTATCTTTTAGAGGAGAGGTTGCTCAGACGCAACCTCTCACTGATTAAGGATGTGGCCACCCAGAGTGGAGCAGAGATCATCCTTGCCTTCAAAGCCTTTGCCTTGTGGAAGACATTCCCCATTTTTAGAGAATATATCGACCACACTACGGCCAGTTCACCCTATGAGGCATTGTTGGCGAAAAACGAATTCGGTTCGTTGGCCCATACCTATTCACCAGCTTATACAGATCAGACATTCCAGACCATCTTGTCCTGTAGCAGTCACATCACCTTCAATAGTCTGAGCCAATACGCACACTTCTGGCCACAGGTGAAGGCATGGCAAGAGCATCCTGTATCCGTGGGCATACGCATCAATCCTGAGCATAGCGAGATAGAAACGGAACTCTACGACCCTTGTGCTCCCGGTTCGCGATTCGGTATCTTGGCTGAACAATTGAGCGATGATCTTCCCGAAGGTGTAGAGGGTTTCCACTGTCATTGCCACTGTGAGAGCGATGCAGAAGCTCTTGAACATACCTTATATTATATAGAGGAGAAATTTGGGAAGTGGCTTCCTCAACTGAAATGGCTCAATCTGGGAGGTGGCCATCTGATGACAAGAAAGGGATACAACGTACCCTTGCTCATCAAGCTCTTACAGGATTTCCGTAGCAAATATCCCAATCTCAGGATTATCTTGGAACCTGGTAGTGCCTTTGCATGGCAAACGGGACCATTGGTAGCCAGTGTGGTAGACATTGTGGAAAACAAAGGCATTAAAACAGCCATACTTGATGTAAGTTTCACGTGCCATATGCCCGACTGCCTCGAGATGCCTTATCAGCCCGTGGTGAGAGGAGCGGAGACTTTGCCCGCAGAAGCCGTCAAAGAGCTGGTAGGAAAAGAGGAAGGCAAGTATGTCTATCGCCTGGGTGGCAACAGTTGCCTGAGTGGTGACTACATGGGATCCTGGAGATTTGATCATGCGCTCACGGTGGGGGAGACTCTCACGCTCGAAGACATGATACACTACACCACCGTAAAGACCAACATGTTCAATGGCATACATCATCCCTCCATAGCTATCCAACATATCAATGGAACGGTGGAGATGCTCAGGGAATATAAATATGAGGACTATCGCGACAGAATGTGCTAAACAGAAAAATGCGATTAAGCCGTAAAAAAACGCGTTGAAAGTTTGTGCTTTCAAAAAAAAGTTGTACCTTTGCACTCGCATTCAGGGGAATGCTACTGAAATTGACTTCATGAGATGAATATTCTTTGAAGAAACATGCGGAAATAGCTCAGTTGGTAGAGCATAACCTTGCCAAGGTTAGGGTCGCGAGTTCGAGTCTCGTTTTCCGCTCTGCGAAGATGACTCTCACTCGCTCGCGAGTTGTTCAATCCTTCGGGATTTCACCAAGCTAAAGCAGTCGAGTCTCGTTTTCCGCTCTTCAAGAAAATAAATGCCCAGGTGGCGGAATTGGTAGACGCGCACGTTTCAGGTGCGTGTGCCGCGAGGCGTGCAGGTTCGAGTCCTGTTCTGGGCACTATTCAAAACGTATTTATGGCGAGGTGGCGGAATTGGTAGACGCGCTACTTTGAGGTGGTAGTTCCAATTGTGGAGTGTGAGTTCGAGTCTCATCCTCGTCACTAAATATCTTTTGAAGCAAATTGGGCAACTGATTTGCACATTGCGGAAATAGCTCAGTTGGTAGAGCATAACCTTGCCAAGGTTAGGGTCGCGAGTTCGAGTCTCGTTTTCCGCTCAACATTAGTAGTTAATTAAGCTACTAATACTCTTCAAGAATTTCATCCAAGATACTTTTTGCCCAGGTGGCGGAATTGGTAGACGCGCACGTTTCAGGTGCGTGTGCCGCGAGGCGTGCAGGTTCGAGTCCTGTTCTGGGCACCAATAATAGCACTGATATTCAGTGCTTTTTTTGTATCCATACGTTTACTCCACTACGCATCCTCCGGACTCGCCTTCGATCTCACGACATTAGCCTATAGAACAAAAGTAGGCTTTCAGCAAGTTCACGCGAACTTGAAAATACATCATAAATCGAACTTAGGAATAATCCATTCCGTTTATTCAGTTTATTCGAGTTCATATCTCTATCATAACGAGCAAAAAAATAAGGTGAAAGAAAAATCTTTCACCTTATTTATTATATGGGATTAATACGAGTATTAACCGAGGAAGCTGATAAGCACACCTGCTGCAACTGCTGATCCGATAACACCAGCGATGTTGCTGGACATGCAGTAGTTGAGCACATGGTTCTTAGGATCGTACTGAGTACTGATACCGTTGCAGACACGGCTGGCCATAGGCACAGCAGAAAGACCGGTAGCACCAATCAGTGGATTGATCTTCTTCTTGGCGAAGAGGTTCCAAACCTTGACCATGCAGATACCACTAGAGATACTCAGCGCGAAAGCAAGGAAACCACCTGCTACGATACCCAGAGTCTGGAAGTTGAGGAAAGCCTCAACGGTCATGGTAGCACCTACACAGAGACCCAGGAAGATGGTGGCTGCATTCATGATACCGTTGCTGGCAGCATCAAACAGACGGTTGGTATCGTTACCAATCTCCTTGATGAGGTTACCAAACATCAGCATACCTACCAAGCTTACAGCAGTAGGAACGAAGATAGCCACGATGGTAGTAACAGCGATGGGGAAGATGATCTTGAGCACGCGCATGTTCTTGATCTGAGTCTTGTTGGGGTAGAGCTTATCCTGCTCCTTCATGTTGATCATCAACTCCTTGCGAGAGCAGAGAAGCTTCACAACGAGAGGAATGATAACGGGTACAAGTGCCATATAGCTGTATGCTGCGATGGCGATGGGACCAAGCAAGTGAGGAGCGAGCTTGATAGTGGTAAAGATGGCAGTAGGACCGTCAGCACCACCGATGATACCCAGCGAACCAGCCTCCTGAGGAGTGAAACCAAGCAGCAGAGAGCCCAGCAATACGGCGAAGATACCCATCTGAGCAGCAGCACCAAAGATGGCGAGCTTGAGGTTGCGAAGCATAGGACCGAAGTCGGTCAACGCACCTACACCCATGAAGATGATGGGTGGCAGCAGACCACTCTTGATGAGCGCATAGTAGAGATAGTTCATCAAGCCCAGGTCGTGAGCGATCTGAGGCAGACCTACGTGATAAATATTATAAGGTACGCCTGTGTGAGGATCGCACCAATATGAACCATCAGAAAGTTTGATCACATTCTCATATTCAACGCCATTGATCGTAGCGTTGACCGCACCATATACACCCATCTCACCACCGGGGAAGTTGGCAATGAGCACACCAAATGCGATAGGAATCAGCAGCAGGGGCTCATACTTCTTCACGATACCCAGATAGAGCAGCACGAAGGCGAGCAGGTACATGATGAGGAAAGTGGGCTGGGCACCGATAGCGCTCAGTGCCGTCATATCCCACAGTTTTGTCAATATCTCTTGCATGTTACTTTAATTGAAAATTGAAAATTGAAATTGAAAATGGGTGAGTCACCACAGGTTCACGTTTCAATCTCCTGTTTTCTACCTAATATTATTATAACCTTACTTAGCAATCTTGAAGATAGGATCGTCCTCTTCTACACTGTCTCCGCTATTGAGCAGTACGGCAGTGATGACACCGTCGAAGTCTGCACGAATGGCGTTGAAGGTCTTCATGGCCTCGATGTAGCCGAGGGTATCACCAGCTTTGACAGCATCGCCCACCTTCTTGGGAGACTCGCTGTTGTCCTTCACGAGGTAGAACTTACCCTCCAGAGGTGCAAGTACATCCTCACCCTCACCAGCTGCAACAGGTGCTGCACCAGCAGCAGGAGCAGAAGTGGCAGCGGGAGCCTCATTGCCGTAAGCGATATTTACCTCATAGGTCTGGCCATTGACGCTCACCTTGATCTGCTTGGGCAGTTCTGCACCTGCTGCAGGAGCGTTCTGCTTAGCCTTACGGTCAGCGAAGTCCTTCTCAAAGTCGGCCTTAGCCTTACCGCTCTTGTAAGCACGATACTGCTCGGGGTGCATAGAGAGCTCGAAGAGTTCCTCATCGTCCTCACCAAGTTCCCAACCATTCTCCTGCATCTCCTTCTTGAAGTCTTCCAGCTTGTCGGGATAGTAGCTCTGAGGATCCTGGGTCTCAAACTCACGACCTTCAGCCTTAGCCATATCGATGAGCTCCTGAGCAACGGGGCCAGGGAGCTGACCGCTCTTGCCGAGGATCATATCCCAGATGTTGTCGGCTATCATGCTCCAGCGAGCCTTGCCCTTCTCCATCTGGATCACGTTCATCAGAGCCAGGTTCTTCACATACTGTGAGAAAGGAGTCACGAGGCAAGGATAACCAACCTTAGGCCATACATAAGCCACCTCGTCAAAGAGCTTCACAAGAAGCTGATCGGTGGTAAGCTCAGGCTGGTTGTTCTTCACCTTCCACTTGTTCAGGCTCTTGAGGTTGTCCTCGAGGTCAGTCATCAGCGAACCCATCATACCACCGGGCAGACCGGGCTTCACAAGGAGTGAGTTGTTGAGGTGATTCAACTTGGGTATGTAATAACCCAAGAAATCATCACACATCTCCTGGATCATGGTACGAACCTCCATATAGGCCTCCATGTTGATCTCCTTCACCTGGAAACCAGCATCCTTCAGCATCTCCTGTACAGCGATGATGTCGGCATGACCGGTACCCCAAGAGAGGGGAGACATACCCGTGTCGATATAGTCGCAACCAGCCTCAGCAACCTCAAGGATAGAAGCCATGTTGAAGCCAGGACCTGCATGTGAGTGATACTGGATAACGATGTCCTCCTTCAGGGCCTTGATACCCTTCACGATAGCACCCAGACTTACGGGACGACCAATTCCGGCCATATCCTTCAGACAGATCTCGTCGGCACCAGCCTCAATGAACTGCTTAGCCAGGTTCACATAGTACTCTACGGTATGGATGGGAGAGTAGGTGATGCAGAGAGAAGCCTGTGCGATCATGCCAGCCTCCTTAGCATACTGGATAGAAGGTATCACATTGCGAGGATCGTTGAGACCGCAGAAGATACGGGTGATGTCGGTACCCTGAGCATGCTTTACCTTGTAGAACAGCTTACGCACATCCTTAGGGCAGGGACTCATACGCAGACCATTGAGCGCACGGTCCAGCATGTGGGTCTGGATACCAGCCTCATGGAAAGGCTTGGTCCAAGCACGGACACTCTTATTGGGGTTCTCTCCATAGAGGAGATTAACTTGTTCAAAACCACCGCCATTGGTCTCAACACGGTCAAAACAGCCCATCTTGATGATGGCAGGAGCAACCTTTACAAGCTGGTCTACACGGGGCTGATACTTACCAGCACTCTGCCACATATCGCGGAAGACCAGACTGAACTTAACTTCTCTTTTCATATCTTAAAAATATACCTTTTTGTTAAACGGAATGTATTTATTGTCGATATTTACAGACGCACCGGGATTAGATCTTGCGAGCACTTGCCACACGTCCCTTGCCACCGGTAAGCTGACTTACCACCTGGTCCAAGATAGCCTTGGTGTTGGCATCGATAGCAGCAGGAGTAGCCTGAGCAGCCTTCTTGGGAGCCACTTCCTCCTCGGGTGCGATTTTATTAACTACGTTGATCAGGACCTTACCCAGGTTGATCACAATCAGAAGAATTACGAAAACGGTGACCATACCCACAATCATGAGTTGTACACCAATACCTAAATTATCCATATAATATCTATTGAAATCAAAAAATATTCAATGCAAAGATACAAAAATTACTTTAAAGTAATTACAAATTAAATGCAAAAAAAGCCCTTTTCATCACAAAAAGAGCTTTTTATCTTATATTTTGTTAATAATGTGTGCCATCTTTCCCGTTTTTCACTTAATCCTCCACGTCTTCCTCATCATCTGCTGGGAGATTGACGTTGCAGTCACGAGTATACTTCTTCAAGGCTCTAGCCACACCGACTTTCCAGGTATTAATACTTTCATTTTCAAGTGACAAAGAGGCTACGAGGCGAACCACATTGTCGAGTGGCATACGGTATCGGAGCACACCGCTGATGAGCTTGGCATAGTTCCAATACTCTTTATTGAACTTGCCAGAAAGTCCCTCCACCGTAGTCTTAAAGCCACGTTTGTTTTCAAACTGGAAGTCATAGCGTTTGGTTCCGTCGGGCTCGATGGCACGAATGATGCGTCCTTTGGTGACACGCTTGGGGATCACGATACCCTCATCGTCATCCATCAGTCCGGTAAAGATCTCATAGGGACGTCCCTCACGAAGACCCACAAATGCCACCCACTTCTCCTTGTTGTTTTGGAAACGTACCACATCGCATTCCAAGACATCGGGACGAGTGACCAGTTCGTTGAGATCCTCATCCAGGCTCAATGTGTCACTCAGGAAACCCTGACGTACCAGACACTCAAGCAGCGAACTGCTGATAGCCTCATTGTCCTTCTGCGTGTAGCGGATATCGGTGAATACCTGAGCCAGTGTCTCTTTGTTGTTGATACTTACAAAGTTCCGGTTCTCCTCAAGGCTCTCACGACGAGCATAGTACTTGTTGATATTCTTGAGCGTATAGTCGGAATAGGTCTCACGATGCACAAAACTTTCTACGGGCAGACGGTCGCTCTGGGCAGGTTGCTGAGCAGGCCATCCAACGGTCAGCGTAGCCACAGGAACTACCAGTCTGGGCAGGTTGAGCAGTTCACAAATGGCTGATGACGAATAGAGAGTAGTGCCGAGGTAGCAGACGCCAAGTCCTGCCTCTTCGGCCAAGCAAGATACCGTTTGTGTATAAAGCAAGGCATCTGTGGCTGCATTGATGAAACTCAGGAAGTTGTCATAGCCAGGAATGGCCATGCGCTCTTCACACCAACGGGTGGTACGGTTGAAGTCTGCACAGATGGTGAAGACCGCTTGACAGCTGGTCACCATAGGCTGGTTGAAATGGCAAGGAGCAAGCTTCTCCTTCATCTCCTTGTTGCGCGTCACCACCACACTGTAGAGTTGCAGGTTGCCCATGGTCTGTGTATGAGAAGCTGCTTCCAATATCTTATTGAGCAACTTATCAGTAAGCTTCTTACTACTATAGTTTCTTACCGTACTTCGACGGTTCAACAGATCAAACAGACTCAAATCCATATCAATCAAGAGGCTTGTGCATCTTTACGTTTTTCTCTATCTCCTCCACCTTCTGCCTGAACTTGGCATCGGTAGCCGTAAGATTTTCCACCACAGAGATGGAGTGTATCACGGTGGTGTGATTGCGATTGCCGATGAGAATACCTATCTTACTCGTGGAGAGTTTGGTGAACTTGTGTGCCAGATACATGGCTATCTGTCTCACCTCCACGATGTTGGCCTTACGGCTCTTGCTGTACACCTCATCCTTCCGTACATTGCAGTAGTGACAGGTCTGAGCCAAGATGTCGTCTATCGTGATGGGCTTATTCTCCACTCTTGTGGCATTGCTCACGATATGACGGGCAAGAGGCAGGTCGATATTGCGATTGTATACCACAGAGTAGGCTATCAGCGAGGTGACCACACCTTCCAGTTCACGCACACTCTCGGTGATATTCTCGCTGATGTAGTCTATCACACTCTTGGGTATCTTGAGACCGTTGCGACTGATCTTACTCTCCAGGATGTCATGACGCAGTTTCTCATTGGGCTGGCCGATTTCTGCTATCAGTCCCCACTTGAAGCGCGAGATGAGTCGCTCTGTCATACCTTGGAGGTCAACAGGTGCTCTGTCACAGGTCAAGATAATCTTCTTGCCGTTCTGCTTCAGGTGATTGAAGATGTGGAAGAATGTCTCCTGCGTCTTGTCCATGCCAATGAACTCATGCACATCGTCCAGTATCAGTACATCTATCTGCTGATAGAAATGGATGAAGTCGTTGGTCTTATTCTTCAGGCGGGCGTCTACGTACTGCACATGAAAGAGGTGTGCACTGAGATAGAGCACGCGCTTCTCTGGGAAGTTGGCCTTGAGCTTCACACCGATGGCATTGACCAGATGGGTCTTGCCCACACCCGATCGACCATAGATGAAGAGGGGGTTGAAAGTCGTCTGCTTGGGATTTTCTGCTATGGACATACCCACGCTTCGGGGTAGGAGATTGCTATCACCCTCGATGAAGTTGTCAAAACTGTACTCCGTCATCAGGTGGGGGTCCAGATCGGGCAACTTGCTCTTCTGAGGCTCGAGAGATACAGGCGTACCAGATACGACATTCTCAGTAGGCTGTGGGGTAGAGGGCACATTGTCGGTAGCCACATCCATCGTGATACGGTTCTCCTTGTCGGCCAAGATCTTGTAGAACAACTGAACATTGGGACCGAACTCCTGACTGATGGCATCCCGAAGGAGATGAGCATAATGCTCCTCTATGTACTCATAGCAATAGTGGCTGAGCAGACTGAGCTTAAGCTGGTGCTTCTCCTCATTATAAGAGCTGTACGACACGGGCTTGATCCATGTCGTAAAATGTTGTTCATCGAGTCTTGCCTTGCAATACTCCTGACAACGCTCCCATTTGAGTTTATAGTTATTGTCTGCCATGTAGCCAATTCAAGGTATATCAGCCTTGTCATTTTTGACGAAAGCGGATACAAAGTTAGCTAAAAACATTTAGCCAACCAAATCTTGGAAGTGAAAAACGATAAGTGTTGAATCAATTATCCTTTTTGCCGAAAACGGAGAAATGCACGTAGCGCTTGGGATGTGCCTGCAGATCCTGCAGAAGGCTGTTGGCACTGCCTATCGTGGTGTTGAGATTGTGATAGAGCAGGGTATCGTTGAGTAGCTGACCCAGGTTGCCTTCGGGACTCTGAAGCATCGATATCAGTTGCTGTACATCAGAGATTGTCGTATTCACCTGATCGAGGGTCTGCTGCATATCGAGCGAAGCTAAGTTTTGGGTCATCTGCTCAGCATTCTTACCCACGGCATCAAAGGTCTTCAGCAGGGAAGGAAGCTGGCTTCCAAGAAGCGTGTTGAGCTGAGCCGAACTGTTATTGAGATTGGCAGTCAGTGCCTCTGCATTTTCCAGAGTCTTCTGGATATTGGGGTCGCCTGCCACACGGTTGAGCGTATTGATGAGAGAGTCCACATGTGCCACCACCTGCTCCACCTGTGGGAGCATCTCCTCGGCCTTAGCCATGAGTCCGCTACCATCGCTACCGATGATGGTGTCGCCAGGGGCAATGGCCACCTTGGGATTAGTTCCCATGGTCATGTTGAGCGTACAGCCACCCAGCATACCTTCGGCGAGCTGTGCCGTAGTGCCCTGTGGGATGCGCACGTCGTTGTCCACACTGATCTCTATCACCACTTCTCCGGGTTTGTTGTAGTCGTAGCTGATATTGCTCACCACGCCTATCTGGTAGCCGTCTGCGTACACACTGCTACTGTTGGTCAGTCCCTTGGCGTTGCGGAAAGAGATATAGTATTTGTGGTCAGTACCAAAGAGAGTCATACCTTTGAGGAATGTCACACCCAGGTACAAGATGACGATGGCAATGATGCCCGTTATTCCGATTTTTGCTTCTTTTGAAATTCTCATAGTATAATATTCTATGTTACGAGCGATTAAATTAGATTAGGTTCTAACCCTATTCTTAATTTATAATTTATAATTCGAAATTTATAATTTGTAACTTGTAATTTGTAACTTGTAATTTGTAATTAATTAAAATTAAAATTTTAATTCGCTTTTTCCTTGTATTGCTTCACCGCATTGAAGATACTCTTGCTGAGATTGCTCACTCCTTCCTGTGAGTTGAGGTATCTCTCCTCATCGGGAGTGGAGATGTAGCCGAGCTCCACCAGGCAACTGGGCATCGAGGTGGCTCGAAGCACCAGGAATCCGGCTTGATAGACGCCACGGTTGTTTCGCTTGGCTGTGCTCACGAACTCTTTCTGTATATTGCCTGCCAGAGCCACACTCTGCTTCATGTACTCGTCTTGCATGAGTTCGAAGATGATATAGCTCTCACTACTCTTGGGGTTGAATCCCTCATATCTTTCCTCGTAGTTCTTCTCGAGCATGATGGCCGAGTTCTCTCGCTTGGCCACTTCCAGATTGCTTGCCGCACGATGCATACCGAGGGTATAGGTCTCCGTGCCTTTCACGGTCTTGTTGCCAGCTGAGGCATTGGTATGTATGCTGATGAAAAGATCGGCCTTGTTGGCATTGGCTATTGCAGCACGTGCATCGAGTTCCACGAACACATCGGCCTTGCGTGTGTACACCACCTTGACATCCTTCAGGTTGTCCTCCACCAGTTTGCCCAGCGCCAGGGCCACCTTAAGGTTGATGTCCTTCTCCTTGCTGATAGCTCCTACCGCTCCGGGGTCCTTGCCACCGTGTCCTGCATCTATCACAAGCACAAACGGCTTGGCAAAAGAGCATAGGGAGAAAACTATAAATATTATAATAAGGTGCAATCTTTTCATTTCATTCTGCAATTTGAGTGCAAAGTTACTAATTAGAAAGCAAAAAATCAAGTAAAGCATGTTAAAAATGGGAACAGAAATGAACTGAAGCTTGCGAAAGTTGAATGAATAATTAAATATTATCGTTTATTCACGTTTATTTTTGTTCCTTATCTTTCCAGACTATTTGTATAACATTCCTTAAAATAATATGATATTCGTTTATTCTTGTGCATTTTTGTTTCAATCCTCATATCGAGGTTGACAAAAATCAAAAAATTCTCAATAAATTTAGCATATTGTCGCGAAACACGAAAAATTACTGACTATATGTTTTGTCAATATCACAAAAATGCATAACTTTGTATGCAGAATTCTAAAAACAGGTACAAGACTGCTACCCAAAATCATTATGAGCAAAAAAGTCATTCTCCGTTTGAGCGACGGAACAGAGTTCTGCGGAACATCCTTTGGTTACGAAAAGCCCGCCATGGGTGAAGTGGTTTTCAACACGGCCATGATGGGTTATCCCGAGAGTCTCACCGACCCTTCCTATGCGGGTCAGATGATGGCACTTACCTATCCCCTTGTGGGCAACTATGGCGTACCCGACTTCACCATTGAGGACAACGGCCTGGCCACTTTCATGGAAAGTGACAAGATCTATGCTACGGCCATCATCGTGAGCGATTACAGCGAAGAGTACAGTCACTGGAATGGCAAGGAGACGCTGTCCGACTGGCTTAAGCGCGAGAAGGTACCCGGCATCACGGGCATCGACACACGACAGCTCACCAAGGTGCTTCGCGAGCATGGTGTGATGATGGGTCAGATCCTCTTTGAGGGCATGGAGACCCCTGAGGCTCAGTACGAGGGTATCAATTTTGTGGCACAGGTGAGTTGCAAGGATGTCATCACCTATCAGCCCACTTCCACCCCCATCGGCAAGAAGGTAGTGCTGGTGGACTGTGGTGTCAAGCA
>JAZLII010000226.1:0-13210 GCA_045617275.1 Bacteroidaceae bacterium | reverse complement strand
CAATGCGGATATGATACAGAGATTTATTCGCATGTCTGCAAAGCGCCCACACAGGCTATTAAATACCAACGATTTCAAAGAACTATTATATTATGGCGTCTCGGACGCTGCGTGATTATTCAAAATTTTAACGAACTATTGCTGCGATATTAAATATTAAAAATTCCGTTCATTCCGTTTATTCTAGTTTTAATTCTTTATTCCGTTCATTCTAGTTTTTAATTCTTTATCCTGTGTGCCAAATTGTATATGGTTTCCTCAAAAGAGGCAGAAACTACTCCACCGTGACAGACTTTGCAAGGTTGCGTGGCTGGTCCACGTTGAGTCCCTTGGCTACAGCTACGTGGTAGGCGAGAAGCTGCAAGGGGATGACGGTGAGGAGGGGAGAGAGACAGTTGAGCGTCTGAGGTATCTCGATGACCTCGTCGACCATCTTCTTCACTTGCTCGTCACCTTCGGTCACAATGGCCAGGATGCGCCCCTTGCGTGAGATGACCTCCTGCATGTTGGAGACGATCTTCTCATAAAGCTGATGGTGAGGAGCAATGAAGACTACGGGCATCTCAGCATCTACCAAGGCGATGGGTCCGTGCTTCATCTCCGCAGCAGGGTATCCTTCAGCATGGATGTAGCTGATCTCCTTCAGTTTCAGGGCGCCTTCAAGAGCTACGGGATAGTTGTAGCCACGACCGAGGTAGAGGAAATTGTGGGCATAGCGGAAACTTTGTGCCAACTGGCGTATCTTCTCGTTTTGCTGTAATACTTTGTCGATCTTGGCAGGAATCTGCTCCAATTCGTGAATGACTTCTTCGTACAGACTTTGCTCGATAGTGCCTTTGACATGAGCAAGGGCAAGGGCAATGAGAGTCAGGACCGTAACCTGTCCTGTGAAGGCCTTGGTGGAGGCCACACCAATCTCGGGACCTACATGGATGTAGGTGCCTGTGTCGGTGTTGCGCGCGATACTGCTACCTACGGCATTGACAATACCGTAAACCAATGCACCCTGTTTGCGGGCCAGTTCGATAGCAGCCAATGTGTCGGCTGTTTCACCACTCTGACTGATGGCAATGACCACATCGTCGTGCTCAATGACAGGATCGCTGTAGCGGAACTCGCTGGCGTATGCCACCTCCACAGGGATGCGGCAGAACTGTTCTATGAGTTGCTTGCCTATGAGACCAGCATGCCAGGATGTACCACAGCTCACGATGACGATGCGCCTTGCCCGAAGCAGTTCGCGACGATGCTCGTTGATGGCACTCAAAATCACATTGGCACCCAGCATCTGGGCATTGTGCATAGCCTGGAAGGGTGCGTTCACGATGCGTCCACTCATACAGTCGCGCAGGCATTGTGGCTGGTCGTGTATCTCTTTCAGCATGAAGTGGGGGAATCCTCCCTTGTCGAGCATAGAGAGATCCAGGTTGACCTCCGTTGTCTCAATGGTGCTCTCCTCGCCTTGGAGGTTGTAGATTTTCATTCCCGCAGGTCCACACTTCACCACTTCCTCGTCTTTGAGGTACACCATGTGATTGGTATATTCGGCAATAGGACTTGCATCGGAGGCGATGAAAAACTCATCACCCTCTTCTCCCAAACCGATGACCATGGGGCTCGACTTGCGTGCGGCAACGATCTGCTCAGGATGGCGCTTGTCGATAACCACGATGGCATAGGCTCCAATAACAAGTCGCAATGCCTGGATCACAGCCGTACAGAGGTCTGTTCCTTCTTTCTTCTGCTGTACATACTCGATAAGTTGTACCAGCACTTCTGTGTCGGTCTCACTCTTGAAGGTGTAGCCACGCTGGCTGAGCTGCTCGCGAAGAGTACCGTAGTTCTCGATGATACCGTTGTGCACCAGTGTCAGGTTGCCACTCTGTGATACATGGGGGTGGGCATTGATCTCGTTGGGCACACCATGAGTAGCCCAGCGTGTGTGCGCGATACCTACCGTGCCGGTGCAGTCTTGCTTGTCGGCAACGGCCTCCAAGTCGCTCACTTTGCCTTTGGCCTTGTAGATGTTTAGCTTGTCGCTCATGAGAGCCACACCTGCGCTGTCGTAACCGCGATACTCCAGTCTATGCAGACCCTTAATCAAGATGGGGTAAGCTTGTCGCTTGCCGATATATCCAACTATTCCACACATGATGATACTGTTCCTTGATTAGAAAAATGATTGCTTTAGTCCTACATTCGATTGCAAAATTAAGTAAAAATCGCGAAATGGATGTCTTTTTGTTGTAAAAATCGATAGCAGGATGATGAAAAAGATGTTTTGCGACTTGTGTGAACGGGTTAAACCTTTCCATAAGGAAGGTTCTGTAATTCAACTTTCGCAAGTTTCTCGCTTGGCTTGCCGAGCGGAGCATGCAAAACTTGTATTCTATGACTCCACCTTTAGAGTATGCCTCTCACTTTCATCCACCATGACCAATTGAGATCACTGTGAAGCACCAGATAGAAGAATGCAAGGATGAGGAGGACAAAGAAACATTCGGCGATGAAGCACACACGCAGACTTCGCTTCATGTCGGCCAGAGTGAGCATACGGTCGTGGTGTCCGATGAAGGGTTTGTCGAATGTCTCTCCGAAGTACTCGTGAGGACCTCCGAAGCGACAGTCGAGTATGGAGGCCAAGGCCGACTCGGGCCATCCACTATTGGGTGATGCATGTTGAGGTCCATAGTGATTGACGAAACGAAGATGGCTTACCAGTTGTCGGGGATGGGTGAGTGCATCGGCCAGAAGCATCAGCAAGGCAGTGAGGCGTGCCGGAATGAAGTTGAAAGCATCGTCGATACGTGCAGCCCAGCATCCAAACCGAAGATACCGTTCAGAGTGATAGCCTATCATGGAGTCGAGCGTGTTGACCATCTTGTAGGCCATCATGCCAGGCACGCCTAAAAGCGTGAACCAAAACAAAGGAGCCACCACACCGTCGCTGAGATTCTCCGCAAGTGTCTCGAGGGCAGCCGTTCGGCACTCTTGCAAAGAGAGCTGCCCTGTGTCTCTACCCACGATGCGAGCCACTTGCCGGCGAGCTTGCGTCTCTCCCTGCTCTGCAGCCTCAAACACCATCTTCACTTCCTTTCTCAGTGTCTTGCCGGCAAGGCAGAAGAAGACGAGGATGGTACTCAAGAGGATGTAGACCATGCAGTGCGTGAGGTCAAACCAAGGCAGTCCGCCTAAGACACAAGGAGAGAGTAAGAACCAGGTGAGGCAGAAGATCAGTATGATACTTAAAAGGGCCATGATGGCTCCCTTGAGCATCCTGCGAGCCCCTTTGTTGAGCCTGTGCTCCCAGAAGCCTATCCACTTGCCCATGTAGACCACGGGATGAGGGAGACGAGCAGGGTCGCCAAGGAGAAGGTCGAGCCACCAGCCCAAGAGAAGCGGCGAGGCAAGGAGGATGAGGAATAGCAGGGAAGACATATTGGTGAAGTTGTGATAGAAGAAATGTTGGGAATCAGAGTGAAAGCCATTCTGCAATGGCATCGACAAGTTGGTCGTTTTCCTCAGGGGTCTGCACGGCTATGCGGAAAAATCCTTCGCCGAGCCCTTCGAAGTTGGACGCATCGCGTATGAGTATGCCACACTCCTGAGCAAGGTAATCCTTGAGTGCAGAGGAGCGCCCCATGCGAAGTCTGCAAAGGAGGATGTGGGTATCGGAGGGCCACACCTCTATGCATCCCAGTCGGGAGAGTTGCTCAGCTACTCGTTCTCGCTCTTGCATCAAGAGGGGTAGGTCTATCTCATAGTCCTCAGGATGACGAAGGAGATAGTGACCTGCACTGATGGCCACCTGGTTGACCGACCAAGGCATGCGCTGCAGTGTGAGGCGCTCCGTGAGCGTCTGACAGGCTGTGGTGTATCCGAGGCGCAAACCTGGGATGGCATACTCCTTGGTCATGGAGTGAAGCATGATCACGTTGGGGTATCTCACAGCCTCAGAGGCAGTCAGCAAAGGCTGAAGTGTGAAGGGGGCATAGCTGGCATCCAGTACAAACAGCACATCGGGATGCTTCTCGATGCAGTCCGTCAGTTCCTGCTTGGGGATGACCATTCCCGTGGGGTTGCTCGGACAGCATATCCACATCATGTTGGCTTGCCTTGGCAGTTCCTCCAGTCGGTGAATGCTGCATACCTGATGCTCGTGGAGTCGACATGCATCGGCATACTCTTGGAAGGCGGGTACGAGAATGGCCGTCTTTCCTCTTCGAAAAGTCTGAGCAATGAGATAGATAGCCTCTGTGGCTCCATTGGTTACGAGTACCTCATGGTCGTTGAGACCCAACAAGCCAGCGAGTTCGTGCTGGAGCTGAGTGGGAAGTGGCTCTGGGTAGGACACCACACGATCCAGTTCGTCGGCCAGAAAGCAGAAGAGTCCTTCGTGGTCGAAGTGGTTGTAGACATTCGAACTGAAGTTGAGCTGGATGTCTGTGTATTTGTAGGCGTCGTCGCCGTGTCCGTTGAGCATAGGTGTGGATTATGAGTTGGAAGGTTGAGGTTTGAGCAGTTCCTCTGCCACCTCTTCCAGTTCGCTGTACCAAGCCTCTCCGAAACGTCGGATGAGCGGTTCGCGAAGGAACTTGTAGACAGGCATCTGCAGTTCGCGTCCTTTGCGTACGGCATCTTCACAGATGTTCCAACGATGGTACTGAAGTCCTATCACGTTGCCAAAGTCCTTCAGACGTATGGGGTAGAGGTGGCAACTGATGGGACGCTCTCTCAAGAGGCAACCCTGTGGTCCACGAAAGGCACAGTCACGGCCACCCACGATGCTTGTGACGAGTTCGCCCTCGGGGTCGGCGTAGGCCACTCCCTGCTTGTCTATGACAGCTTGCGCAGAGGCGGAGAGGCATGGCCAAATGTGGTCAAGCTGCTCCTCGATGTCTGCCACTTCGTCGAGCGTGACAGGTGCTCCGGCATCTCCTTCTTCACAGCAACGTCCGTGACAAGCCTCTATGTCACAGCAGAAATACTCTGTCAAGAGGTCGGAATGCACGATGACATCGCCCACCATGATCATGGGAGGTAGTTCGTTACCAAAGGATGGGTTGCTTGCCATGCTGGATGAGATAGTCGTTGGTGAGTGTGAAGTGATGGTTGCCAAAGAAGCCTCTGTAGGCACTCAGGGGCGAAGGGTGGGCAGAGCGCAGTACCAGATGCTTCTGCGCATCGATGAGTGCCGCTTTCTTGCCGGCAGGAGCTCCCCAGAGTATGAATACGAGTCCTTCCCTCTCGCGGCTCAGCGTGCTGATGACGGCATCGGTGAACGTCTCCCATCCGTGTCCGCTATGGCTGAATGCCTGATGCTGACGTACGCTCAGGCAGGTGTTGAGCAAGAAGACGCCTTGCTGAGCCCAGCGCGTGAGGTCCGAGCTCCCCAATCCCTCCATGGAAGATGCCTTCTCGGGGTATTCTGCTGCGATCTCCTGAAAGATGTTGCGCAGTGAGGGAGGATAGGGTACCCCTTCGGGTACGGAGAAGCACAGTCCGTGAGCCTGTCCCGGTTCGTGATAGGGGTCCTGGCCTAAGATGACCACCTTCACCTTGTCGAAGGGAGTCTGGTTGAAGGCATTGAAGATGAGGCTACCCGGTGGATAGCAGATGCCGGCAGCATATTCAGCCTTGACGAACTGTATGAGCTGTTCGAAGTAAGGCTTGTTAAATTCAGAGGAGAGCTGGGCAGCCCAACTCTCCTCTATGATTACGTTTGCCACGATAGTGTCAGTTTTTCGTTTCTTTCATTGAGCTTGCGATATGCTGGTGCGGAGTCTGTTTTTTCAAAATGTCGCATGTCGCATGTCGCATGTCGCAGGATGAAGAGGGGCTTTAGTCCTTGATGAGGCACTTGCCAGTCATGTCCTTGGGCTGCTCCAGACCCATGATGTGCAGGATGCTGGGAGCCACGTCGGCGAGCACACCATCCTCTACCTTTGCCTCTGCATTGGCAGTGACATAGATGAAGGGAACGGGGTTGAGAGAGTGTGCGGTGTTGACGCTTCCGTCGGGGTTCATGGCGTTGTCAGCATTGCCATGGTCGGCGATGATGATCACCTCGTAGTCGTTGGCCTTTGCTGCCTCTACGGTGTCCTTCACGCACTCGTCGATGGCGGTGACTGCCTTCTCGATAGCCTCGTAGATACCGGTGTGGCCTACCATGTCACCATTGGCGTAGTTCACTACGATCCAGTCGTACTTCTGAGTGTTGATGGCCTCCACGAGCTTGTCCTTTACCTCGTAGGCAGACATCTCGGGCTTGAGGTCGTAGGTAGCCACCTTGGGGCTGGGCACCAGGATGCGGTCCTCACCTTCGTAGGGAGCCTCACGACCACCGTTGAAGAAGAAGGTCACGTGAGCGTACTTCTCAGTCTCTGCGATGTGGAGCTGCTTCATACCCTTGCTGGCGATGTACTCACCGAGAGTGTTCTGTACGTTCTCCTTGGGGAAGAGGATGTGTACGCCAGTGAAGCTTGCATCGTAGGGAGTCATGCAGTAGTACTGCAAGCCGGGGATGGTCTTCATCTCATGGTCGGGCATATCCTGCTGAGTCAGTACCACGGTGAGCTCCTTGGCACGGTCGTTGCGGTAGTTGAAGAAGATCACTACGTCGCCTTCCTTGATGGTGCCGTCTACGGTGCTATTGTTGATGGGCTTGATGAACTCGTCGGTGACGCCGTCGTCGTAGCTCTCCTGCATGGCCTCTACGAGGTCGGTTGCCTGCTTGCCCTCAGCGCTGATGAGCAGGTCGTAGGCTACCTTCACGCGCTCCCAACGCTTGTCGCGGTCCATGGCGTAGAAGCGGCCCACGATGCTTGCAATGGCTGCTCCGGGTACCTCAGCACACTTGGCAGTGAGCTGCTCGATGAAGCCCTTACCGCTCTTGGGGTCGGTGTCGCGACCGTCCATGAAGCAGTGTACGAAGGTATTCTTGATACCGTAGGTCTTGCTGATGTCTACGAGGGTGAAGAGATGCTCAAGGCTTGAGTGTACGCCACCATTGCTGGTCAGACCCATGAGGTGAACGTTCTTGGCATTCTGCTTAGCATACTCATAAGCCGATACGATCTCGGGATTCTGCAGGATGCTGCCGTCTGCACAGGCACGGTTGATCTTCACCAAGTCCTGATATACGATGCGACCTGCACCGATGTTGAGGTGACCCACCTCAGAGTTGCCCATCTGTCCGTCGGGCAAACCTACGTTTTCGCCACTTGCCTGGAGCTGGCTGCAGGGATAGGTGCTCTGCAGATAGTCCATGTAGGGGGTGGGAGTGCTGTAGATCACGTCACCCTTTGTCTTGTTGCCGATGCCCCAACCGTCGAGGATCATCAGAAGTGCTTTCTTTGCCATAGTTTTTTTATGATTTGATTTGTTGTATGTCTGCTTGTCGGATGGCTTGGCCTATTATATATAATAATGTATAGCCATTCTTGGGCGCAAAATTACCAAAAACTTTTGAGAATAGCGTTATTGTGATGGTAAAAAATAACTTGGTATAAATACTTTTGGGGCAACTTAGTTCGACTTTGACTTATCTTCTTGGCTATTTTGAAGCCGTTCCTCAGTCACATAGCCCGCTATGCTCTGCATTTTGCCCTTCGGCAAAAGCAGTCTCAACTCCAAAAATACCTCAACAATCTAAGGCAAATTCGTACCAACTTATTATTTCACCATCACATAGCGCAAAAAAGCGATGCAAGTGTATGCACCGCTCTTTTTGGCTTGAAAAAGTGCCGTATGGAGAACTGAAATCAGTCTTCGTCACGGCTCCATCCATCCTTCTTGCAGATGTAGGCAGCGATGCCTGCCCATACGACGAGGCCGAGCTGTACGAAGATGGAGTTGCCACCGAGGAGAAGCATGGCGAAGAATGCCACAAAAGCATGCAGGAGGTTGAGAGCCTTCAGGGGTGATACCTCCTCGCCCAGCACGTAGCTGAAGGCATGGCCGAGGGCCATGAGAGGACGGGTGGCCAGTATCCAGCGGCCTACGATGAGCAGAAGCTGTGAGAAGGTCACGTTCTGCACTTTCTCTGCGACGAGATTGATAGACTCTGCGACGAGGTTGGTCTGGTAGATAGCTTGATTCTTCATAACGCTTTTGTATTTGATTTTTGGTTCGATTTGCTTGTTTTTTTTGACACTGCAAAGTTACGAAAAGAGTGCGTCAAGAATTGTCGCGACAAAAAAATATTTAGTTAACAGCTGTTAAAAGTGATTGTTTTTGTAAACATTTGCGAAAAATCGACAAGATTTTGTAAATATATTTCGTTGGCAAAATGCGAAAAAAGCCACTTTTTGACGTTTTGTGCTTCTGCGCGCCCTCATTTTTGGGCATTTTTAGGGGCAAACCGAAAACCTGAAAAAAAGCAACCCTTGCCCGAGACGAGGCAAGAGTTGCTATGATATGGAGTGTGGTCGAATGCTCAGAAGTCGAATGTGAGTTGCGGGTCCTCGCCCAAGAGATTGAAGGAGAGGCGATGGTAGGGCGTGGTGCCATGAAGCCTGATGGCTTCGCGATGCACCTTGGCAGGATAACCCTTGTTGCTGTCCCATCGGTATAGGGGGTATTGCTCGTGGATCTTCTTCATGAAGTCGTCCCTGTAGGTCTTGGCCAGGATGCTTGCGGCAGCTATGGCAAGGTATTTTCCGTCACCCTTCACGATGGTGGTGTGGGGAAGGGCGTCGCTGCAGCGCTTTGCCTCACGGAAGGCGTTGATGTCCTGGGGAGAGGGATAGAAGCAGTTGTCGTGCGTGCCGGGTTGAGGCAGTGAGGCACCCTCTGCGGGAGGGAAATAAGAGCGGAAACGATTGCCGTCGATGATCAGTGCTTCCGGACGTACCTTCAAGGCATCCACGGCACGCTGCATGGCCAGGATGCTTGCCCGGAGGATGTTGATCTCATCGATCTCCTCGTTGGTCACTACCCCCACAGCCCATGCCAGGGCATCGCGCTCTATGATCTCGCGTAGCTGGTAGCGCTTCTTCTCCGTGAGTTGCTTGGAGTCGTTGAGCAGTTCGTTGTGATAGTCGGGAGGGAGAATGACGGCTCCTGCGTAGACAGGACCTGCCAGACATCCTCTGCCAGCCTCGTCACAACCGGCTTCTACCTTATCTATATAATAGTGGTTTTCGAGCATGACTTATAGGCGATGATAAAGAACTTACTTAAATACTTCAGACAGGCAGGCTTGCATTGCTATTTCATCATCACTGGAACATCTGTGCCACTCTCTTTATACCGGCTACGAGTGCATCTACTTCCTCTATGGTGTTGTAGAGACCGAAACTTGCGCGTACGGTACCCTGAATGCCCATGCGGTGCATGAGTGGTTCGGCACAGTGGTGACCTGTGCGAACGGCTATGCCGAGACGGTCGAGCAAGGTACCCATGTCGAGATGGTGTATGTCGCCCACGAGGAAGCTTATCACTGCATCCCGATGCTTGGGCTGACCGATGAAGCGCATACCCTCTATCTGGCTCATCTGCTCCAAGGCATAGCGTGTGAGGGCTTGCTCATGGGCATAGATGCGGTCCATGCCAATGGCCGATACGTAGTCGAGTGCCTTGGCCAGACCAGTGGTGGCTACGTAGTCGGGAGTGCCTGCCTCAAACTTGAAGGGAAGTTCGTTGAACGTGGTGTGCTCAAAGCTTACGTTCTTGATCATCTCTCCTCCTCCCATATAGGGAGGCAATTTTTCAAGCCATTCCTCCTTGCCGTAGAGTACACCTACACCGGTGGGGCCATATATCTTGTGACCGCTGAAAGCGAAGAAGTCGCAGTCGAGGTTCTGCACGTCGATGGCGAAGTGGGGCGTGCTCTGTGCTCCGTCTACAAGGACGGGTACGCCGTGCTCATGTGCGATGCGTATCACCTCCTCTACGGGGTTGACGGTACCCATCACGTTGCTCACGTGGGCAATGCTTACGATGCGTGTACGCTCGTTGAAGAGTTTCTCGTACTCCTCAAGGACGATCTCGCCATCATCGGTGATGGGTATGACGCGAAGCTTGATGCCCTTGCGAGCCTGCTGGAGTTGCCACGACACGATGTTGCTGTGGTGCTCCATCTCGCTCACTATGACCTCATCGCCAGGCCCCATGCAAGCCTCTGCGAAGCACGATGCCACGAGGTTGATGCTCTCTGTGGTACCTCTTGTGAAGACTATCTCGCTGGTGCTTCGGGCATTGAGAAATCGACGTACCGTCTCACGGCTTCCCTCATGCAGCTCGGTGGCTTGCTGGGAGAGGAAATGCACACCACGATGCACGTTGGCATTCACGTTGTAGTATTCCTCTGTCATAGCCTCCACTACCTGTCGGGGTTTCTGCGTGGTGGCACCGTTGTCGAGATACACGAGGGGCCGCTTGTAGACTTCTCGCGAGAGGATGGGGAAGTCGGCGCGGATGCTATCATCAAGCCTCTCCCCCAACCCCTCTCCCATAGAGAGAGGAGCAGTTACATTTTGTATTGTGCTATCGTTAGGTGTATTCATGCTTTATATTGTTGCATATCTAAAGTCCTCTTTCGTCTTGTCCCCATTCCGCTCCCTCCCTAAAGGGAAGTAGGAGTGACTAAAAGTCACTACGAGTATGTGTCGAGGGGGTGGGTCTTACTTCAGTTCGTTCCACTTGGGTGGATTGACGCCGAGGAGGTTCTTTACGAAGAAGTCGTAGCGCTTGTGCTCTCCGAAGCTCTCGCCTACGGTGTGGTGTGCACCGGGGATGACCACCAGTTCGAAGTCCTTACCGGCCTTGATGAGGGCGTTGGCCACCTGCATGGTGCTGGCGGGGTCTACGTTGTCATCCAGTTCGCCTACCACCAGCATCAAGGGGCGCTCCAGCTTGGGTGCGTTGTAGACATTGGAGCACTCTATGTAGCTGCTGTCCACGGGGTAGCCCATCCACTGCTCGTTCCACCATATCTTGTCCATGCGGTTGTCGTGACATCCGCAGGCACTGTAGGCAGCCTTGTAGAAGTCGCCGTGAAGCAGTACGGCCGTGGTGCTCTCCTGACCTCCGGCCGAACAGCCGTAGATACCCACGTTGTCGGCATCCATGTAGGGGTACTTGGCAGCGGCAGCGCGTATCCATGCCTTACGGTCGGGGAATCCGGCATCCTTGAGGTTCTTGTAGCATATCTCCTCAAACTTCTTGCCTCTGTACGATGTACCCATGGCGTCGAGCTGAACGACGATGAAGCCCAGTTCGGAGAGTGTATTGGTGTAGTAGTTGGTCACCTGGAAGTTCTTCGGGGTATAGGCATCGCCAGGACCAGCGTAGATGTACTCGATGATGGGATACTTCTTGTTGGGGTCGAAGTTGCTGGGTCGCTGTATGATACCCCACATCATCGTCTTGCCGTCACGTCCGGGAGCGGCAAACACTTCGGGCTGCTGCCATCCCTTGGCAATGAGACGGCTCACGTCGGCACGTGCTATCTCGGTGCCCTGCTCGGGGTTGTCCAAGGGACGAACCACGGTCACGGGAGCCATGTCCTGACGGCTGTAGGTGTCGATGAGCCAAGAGTAGTCGCTGTTGAACTGTGCAGAGTGGTTGCCATTGCCAGGAGTGAGGCATACCATGTTCTTGCCGTCCAGACCTATCTTGTAGTAGTGGATGTGATAAGGGTCCTCGTCCTTGTTGACACCACTGGCGGTGAAGTATACCACGCCATGCTCCTCGTCCACCTTGATGACGCTGCGTACCACCCATTCACCCTTCGTCACCTGACGGATGAGCTTGCCCTTGTCCAGGTCGAAGAGGTAGAGATGAGCCCAGTTGTCGCGCTCACTCTGCCAGAGCATCTGATGTCCATCGGCCAGACGGCGGTGCCAGAGGCGGTTGTAGTTGACGAAAGTCTCAGCCTCCTCCTCGATGAGGGTGCGTACCTTGCCCGTCTCCACGTTCATCTCCAGCAGGCGGTAGTGCTTGTGACCGCGCTCGTTGTACTCGAAGGTGATCGCCTTGCTGTCTGCATTCCAGTCGAGCGACTCGATGGAGTAGGCATTGGGGAAGAGTTCGTTGGTAGGTATGATGGCCTTGCCCGTAGCCACCTCGAAGACACTCGGGTAGCGCCATTTCACCTCATCGCCAGGCTTGGCATACTCCTGCTGGTGAAGGATGGGCTGAAGCTGTGTGGAGGGCGAAGACTCCACATAGTACACATAGCGCTTCTCGGGGATGTGTATCTTGCAAGTGGAGATGTAGCGAGAGTCGGGACTCCACTCCAGATAGCAGCTGTAGTATCGGTCTATCGTACCGTCCAGGCTCACGGGGTGCGCATTGCGTCCGTTGGCATCGCTCACCCATACGTTGTAGTCGCGTATGTAGGCGATGTGCTGGCTGTCGGGGCTCATCACGCTCCATCCACCTTTCTCGTCGCCCACGTTCATCCAGTGACCCTGGAGTTTCTGAAGACCTTCCTTGGTGGTAGCTACCTGGGTGCGCTGACCGCCCTGCTGTCCGCCACGCATCTGCTGGCGTTGCTGACCGCCCTGGCGCTGTCCCATGCCGCCAAATCCCTCAGCGGGTCGGCGCTCTTCGCGAGGTGCGGGAGCTCCCACACTCACTGTGCCGTCTTCGGCTATCTTGCCTTCGCGGGGCTCCATGCCCTTCTCTGTGCGGATGCTGAAAGTGAAGGTGCTGGGCGAGGTCCAACGGAGATTGTCGGTGGTGCCGGTCACCATCTGGTTGTTGAATCGGCTACCTACTGAGTAGGCGCGCTTGTAGTCTTCCACGGTGCCCTGTGCAGAGACATGGCTGGCGGTGAGACTCAGTAAAATGATGGGTAGTAAACGTTTCATAAGGCTATGTTGTATTGTTTTGTATACTTTGCTATGCAAAGTTACTGCTTTTAGCCGACAGATGCAAATTTTCGGGCTACGATATATCCATGTGTCATCCGAGCCACCGGGGCGTTTTTCCAAAATGTCGCATGTCGCATGTCGCATGACGAAGGGTGGGGTAAATCGTGCGAAAGATGGCCTCTGGAGACACATACGCATGGCAAAGGCCAGTCATGCGCATGACTAAGCGAAATCATTAGCATGGCACGGCCAAGTCACCGTAGAATGGAAAATTGAGAATGGAAGGCCGCGAGTAAGCGAGAGCAGAGCATCAAGCTTGCTTGAATGCTATGCCAAGCGGGAGCGGGCTCGAGACGTAGTCTCAAAATTGAAAATTACAAAGTACAAAT
>JAZLII010000225.1:0-2600 GCA_045617275.1 Bacteroidaceae bacterium | reverse complement strand
CACCTTCTGAGCCTCGGTGGTGTAGAGTATGGTCACGTAGAGGTTGGCTATCTGCTCCTGCAGGCTCAGTGCCGTCTGCTCGTTGGAGATGGCCGTCTGCTCGTTTTTCAGTTCCTGTGCCTCGATGTTCATGCGGTTGATGCCGCCGTTCCACACCGTCCACTGTGCCGAGAGGTTGTACGAACCCTGATAGGTCACCTTGTTGGAAGTGCTCGTCACCTGTCCGTTCTGCACGATGTTGGTGCTCTGCTGGAAGGGACGGTAGCCCATGCTCTGGTTGGTGCTGAAGCTGAGCGAAGGCATCAGCTGTGCCTTCTGCTGCGAGAGGCTCACTTCGCCCTGCTCGGCTGCTACGGCGCCCTTCTTCACCTGGATGTTGTTCTGCAGCGCATAGTCCAGGCAGTCCTGCAGCGTCCATGCCCCGTTGGTCTGAGCCGAGAGGGGTAGGAGAGTGCTGCCCAGGAGGCATATCGCTGCCAATCTTCTAAGTTTCATTGTCTTGTCTTGTTTTTGTTGGGGGCCATTTGCGAGATGGCTCGTGCCACTCCAAATTCATTGCAAAGATACATAATTATTATAAGAATCCATCATGTTTCCTTGCTTTTTTCTCTCTTTTTTGTACTTTATTCACATTTCTTTCAATTAAAATGCCTACCTTTGCGCTCGAATTGGCGGGTAAAGCCTTCCGGGGCAGTGTGGCGTGCGTGTGCCTCGGTGCCTCCCGATCAGCCTCGGTTGCCTGCCAGCCAACCCTTTCATGAACCATCAAAAAAGCAGACATTATGTTTTCAGGAATAGTAGAAGAGACTGCCGTGGTGACCGGCATCGAGCACGAGCAGGACAACGTACATCTCACCCTCCGATGCTCGTTCACCCATGAGCTGGGCATCGACCAGAGCATCGCTCACAATGGCGTCTGCCTCACCGTAGTACGCATCCAGGACGAGGAGTACACCGTCACGGCCATGCGTGAGACCCTCCTCCGCTCCAATCTGGGCGACCTTCGGGTGGGCGACGAGGTCAACGTGGAGCGCTCCATGATGATGAACGGCCGCCTGGACGGCCATATCGTGCAGGGCCATGTGGACCAGACGGCAGAGTGCGTCGCCGTGGAGGATCAGGAAGGCAGCCATCAGTTCACCTTCCGCTACCAGTTCGATCGCGAGATGGCCCGCCGAGGCTACTTCACCGTCGACAAGGGCAGCGTCACCGTCAATGGCGTGAGCCTCACCGTGTGCAACCCCACCGAGGACAGCTTCCAGGTGTGCATCATCCCCTACACCTTCGACAACACCAACTTCCACTGCATCAAGCCCGGCACCCGTGTCAACCTTGAGTTTGACATCATCGGCAAGTACCTGGCTCGCATGAATAGCCTGGCGAAGTGAACCGATCGAACAGCGAAGGCAGAGTGGTGCTTGCACCTGCTATGCTGAGTCGTGAGAGAGGAAGACCAAAGGTCAAGGCCGCGAGTAAGCGAGGGCAAAGCCAAGCCGGCTTGAGGTATGTCCGTTAGTTAGCGCGCGATAAGATAAAGTAGCACCGCATCTCCAGTATCTCTCTGGGGTGCGGTGCTTTTTTTGTGGTTTTACGCTGTCAGGCGCATGACGGTTCGCTGATGTTGTCGGAGAGCAGGGTTTAGGCTGCTTCTCTTGTTGTTGGTGGCGTCTTTCGCTCGACGCTCGACCGCGTGCTTATGCTCGCTTCTCCTTCTCTGCGTCCTTGATGGCCTGCAGGTCCACGGTCTGGTTGCCCTTGGTCTCAGCAGCGAGAATGGCCTTCTGAGCAAGGCGGCTGGGCACCTTGTTGAACTTGGCATTCTCGATGAGGTCCTGAAACTCCGTACCGGGAGTCCAGATCACCTTCACGCCGTAGATCTTGCCTGGCACGAACTCCTCTGCGGTCTTGGCACCATTGCTCTGGAGCGATACCCAGAAGGAGCCGAGCTCACCGAGGTTGATCTTGTTGCCCTCGAGCAGCTGTTCGCGGATGCAGTCTACGGTCATGATCAGGATGGCCTGGATGTCGGCGCGTCCGTAGACGGTGCCGTGCATGGAGATGTGGCGTGCGAAGTCGTTGATGTCGAGCACCTTGTTGGTCTGTGCCTTGGCATAGTACTTCATTGCAGCCTCAGGATTCTGAGGGTTGACCTGTGGATTTACGCTGTACTTTATCATTGCCGTAAATCTTAAGTGAATGACTGTCGTCAAAATCTGTTAACTCCGGCTTCTCGCAGCCTACGCGGAGGTCTTTCGCTACCCCGGCGTGAGAAAGACAGATGGATTTGCGGCGGATTTCCCCTCCTCCGGGATCCTGCTGTCTTCTCAGTGTCTTTGTGTCCATTCCGAGTCCTCTTCCCAGTGTCCGTAGCGCTCCGTTCGCAGGGTCGATTTCTCTTCCTTTCTACATATGCAAAGTTACGCAATTTTTCCGACATGTGCAACTATTCCTACCTTTTTCTTCTACTTTATCCGTAAAAAATATGTTAAAATAAATGTTAAAATCGAATACGTATGCTATGGGCAATGCATACCTATGCGTTGGCTGCCGGACAGGCATGCGTAGAGCAGCGGATGGGGTAGGAAGAAGGAGGAGGGAAG
>JAZLII010000224.1:0-13168 GCA_045617275.1 Bacteroidaceae bacterium | reverse complement strand
CCGATCTCCTCGGGTGAGAGAGCCAGACCCTCCTGCTCGTTGTAAGCCTCCAGGTCGGTGATGTGCTGGATGGCTGCAGGCTGGATGTTGATGGTAAAGATGTCCTGGTCCAGACCCTTGTACATACGCTGAAGCATGGGGTCGTGCTCAGCATTCTCGTCCTTCACGGGGAAGTACTCCTCGATGCGCAGGATGCCCTCCATGGCCATGTTTTGGGTGATCTCCACGGCATTGGTACTCCAGGGAGTCACCATCTCGCGGCGTGGACCCACATAGTAGCCCTCCAGCGTGTCGGCGTGTTCCAACTCGGCTCCGCCATAGAGCCAGCAAAGTTTCTCGATTTCCTCTTGTGTCAGGGCGTGGCTGCACTGTGTGGCAACGATGCTCTTCTGAGGTGTCTTAAAGAATGATATAGCCATACTTTGTATATGATGTATTTCCTTGTAAATCTTGGGTGCAAAGGTACAAAAAAAAAGGCGCATCGCAAAATATAAATAATGTAAATTGCTTGTGTGTTTCATGTAATTTTGCGTACTTTGTACCATCATGTGATAATGAACTTAATTTTAAGACCTTATGAAAACCCAGATACTGGCCTCTGCCTTGGCATTTTTTGCCCTTACTCTCCATGCTCAGCAGGACTTCCGTTTCGGTTCAAATCAAAGTCCTGAAGGGCGAGTTGTTACCGTAGATAGATATGGAATAAAATTTGACAACCGTCACGCTATACCCGTGATGGGAGAGATGCATTATTCCCGTGTGCCACAGCGTGACTGGCGCAGAGAGGTACGCAAGATGAAGGCTGGTGGCATCACCGTACTTTCCACCTATGTCTTCTGGATTCATCACGAGGCAGAGGAGGGAAAATGGGATTGGTCAGGCAACAAGGATCTCCATCGCTTCCTTCAGATTTGCAAGGAAGAAGGTATGCCTGTCGTCCTGCGTGTCGGGCCTTTCTGTCATGGTGAGGTGTACCAAGGTGGCTTCCCAGTATGGCTGGTCGAGAAGACCAAAGGTGGATATCTGGAAGACGGAAAAGTCATGCCTTCCTTCAAACTCAGAAGCGAGGCTCCCGCTTTCCTTGCCGCTACCCAGCGTCTCTACAGCAATATCTATGCGCAGGTCAGCGATATGCTCTGGAAGGATGGTGGTCCCATCATCGGCATGCAAATAGAAAATGAGTGTCGCGGCCCCTGGTCGTACTACATGCGGCTGAAGAATATGGCAGTGGCGATAGGCTTCGATGTACCCTTCTATACCCGTACCGGATGGCCCAAGCTGAATGGCAAGGAGGAGTTTGGCAAACTGCTTCCTCTCTATGGCGACTATGCCGATGGCTTTTGGGATCGTGTACTCACCGATATGCCTGGTGACTACCCCAAGGCTTTCATCATGAAGGATTCACGTCTCAGCACCGTGATAGCTACTGAAACCTTTACAAAAGATGAGTTGCAAGAAGGCGCAGATGGAGGGAAGTCGTCAGCAGGTCAGCAGGTGTATCCCTATCTTACTTGCGAACTGGGTGGCGGCATGATGCCGGCTTACCACCGTCGCATCAACATCAGTGGCAGGGAGGCTATGCCTCTGGCCGTCTGCAAACTGGGTTCGGGAAGCAACCTTCCAGGCTACTATATGTATCATGGAGGTACCAATCCATATTCGCCTCTCCACACGATGGCAGAGTGTCAGGCTTCTCCCGTCACCAACTACAATGACATGCCTCATATGACATACGACTTCCAGTGCCCGCTTGGGGAGATGGGACAGCTCAATGAGGTGGCTTTCCACGAAACACGCTGGTTGCATCAGTTCCTGGCCGATTGGGGAGAGGAACTTTCCACGATGGATGTAGATACCCTATCCGACCAATATGCTCGCAGAGGCTGCTTTGAGTTTCGCAATACCTATGTGCGCATCCTTCACGAAGAAGGAGTGGCAAGCGTCACGCCATGTGGTATGGAGTGGGAAGGACTGAGGATCAGTTCGCAGTCTGTTCAGCCTTTTGCCAAGACAGCCGATGGTCTGTATTTTATCACCGTGAGAGGGCAGAAGCCCGTGCTCGAAGTGGATGGCAAGAAATATGTCCCCAAGCTTGATCGACCCATAGAAGTCAAAGGCAAGAAGATGATGGTTCTCTCTTCAGAAAAGGCTAAGACGGCTTATGTGATCGATGGCCAGATGTGCTATGCAAAGCATGGCGGCGTGCTGTATAAAGGCGAAGGTGGAACTATCCAGGAAGAGATGTGGAAGGTGACCGATGAGGTAGCCGTTAAGGCAGACCGTGTCCAGGCAGAGAAAGGCCTGAGAGAGATAAAGATGGGCAGTCAGAAAGTGGCTGAGCAACCAGCCGAGACAGACTTCTCCGGTGCTGCCGTCTGGGGCATCAGCTTATCGGCCGTATCGGGCCCTTCCATAAAGAGAGACGGTATGATGACGATGGATCTCCGTCCTTCGGCCCTTGAGGAGCCCGACGACTATTTCCTGCGTATCAACTATCGTGGCGACGTGGCTCGTCTCTATGTCGACGGTCAGCTGGTGGAGGACAATTTCTGGAATGGCAAACCCATGCTCGTGCGCTTGTCCGATCTGGTGGATGGTCGTGGCAATCCTCGTCGCGTGGAGCTTCGCATCCTGCCTTTGGGCAAGCAGTATCCCATCTATCTACAGAAAGAGCAGCGTGCCGTGCTGGATGCTGCATCCGGTGACTATCTCCTCCATTTGGATGGCATTGAAGTGATTCATCGTGACACGCAGGAGTGTGAGAAGTAATTTAGGGTAAGGTTGGAAAACCAAAAGTGCCTTGTAGACAAAAAGAGGCCCTTCGCCATGATGCGAAGGGCCTCTGTGTATTAGTGAGCAAGCTTTGCTCTTCTCTTACTTAACCGCAATCTTGATGTTCATCGAGTTTGCTCACGTTCGGAAGAGCCAAAGCAAGCTTTGCTCTTCTCTTACTTAACCGCAATCTTTTTGCCCTCGGTGATGAATACACCCTTCTGGGCCTTGCTTACCTTACGTCCGCTGAGGTCGTAGATAGCCTTGCTGCTGGGCTGAGTCTTGGGAGCCTGGATGCCTACGGCAATGTTCTCAGGCACCTTGCTGCTCTCGAAGTAGAGGGTGAAGTTGTCGAGCTTGAACCATCCTGCAGCCTGTTCGGTGCGAGGCTCGCCAGTCCATCCGTCGAGGTTGTCGGTGCGGAAACCGATGGTGGCCTCACCGTCCTCACCTACACCGAAGTGGAGAGAGAGGGTGCGGAGCAAGAGATCGTTGTGGTCGGCATCCCAGCCTGCTACGTTGTAGAACTCATAGCCTTCCTGTTCGTCAAGGAGAGTACCCTTGCTGTAGAGGCTGTGGGCCTGGAATACATCATTGCTGCTGGTTCCCTCAAACATCTCGGGGATGTAGTCATTCTCCGAACCATACATGCAGACCACGTCCTGAGCGAAGATACGCTGAGTGGTGTGGTTGTGACCGCTCCAGTCGGTGTTGCGGGCCATCACGTCGGCTGTGAGTACGTAGGTACCGGGCTCCAGGCCGGTGATCTTCTGTGAGAGCTCTATCTGAGGAATAGAAGCGTTCCAGATACCCCATACGTGGGTACCGTCGGTGTACTGGTGGTTGTAGACTACGCCATTCTCCTCGATGTTGATGTTGTCGGCACTGTTGATAGCGCACCATGCGGTGACGCCCTGTGCACGGATCTCATCAGCAGTCTGGCACTCCACGCCATTGATCTTCAAGGTCCATCCGTAGGGAGCATTGACTACGCCGTCACTGTTGTTACCACCCTGGTTGCGCTGGTCCTCGAAGCTTCTGTTGACGATGAAGTCGCTTACATCGGCGCCCTCATCCACACCGCTGTGGAGGCAGTCCTGGTAAGCCTGCTCGAGGGCTTCTACAGCCTCTGCTATCTGCTCTGCGGTGTACTCGCCATCCAGATAGTTGGCCTGGGTCTCCTCGATGAACTCACCGAAGGCTTCGGTACCCTTGTAGCCATTGTCGGCGCAAGTGTTGTAGCGATCGTTGGCCAGAGCGATAGCATCCTTGAGAGGCTCGTAGGCATCTGCCTGGCCTTGAAGCTCATCCATCAAGCTGGCTACCTCTGCAATGGCCTTGTCGAGATCACTGCTGCCACTGAGGTTGGATGCCTTCTCCTTGTAGTTCTTGTCCATGGGCTGCTCGGCGAGGCTGTTGAGTGCGTCGGTAAGTGCCTCGAAGACACTCTTCTGGTCCTCCTCGATGAAGCCCTCCTTGTAGATGGTGAAGTTGTCCACCTTAAACCATCCGTCACCACCGGCACTGTTGCGGCTCTCGCGGAGAGCGGCCTCTACGTCGCCATTGGTACGGATACCGAAGGTGAGGGTACCATCATATACGTATGCACGTACGCTGATCTCTTGCATGTCGGTGTCGGTGGTGGGCTCTACGAGGTAAGCATAGTCCTTCACCTCGCTGGGGAAGAGTCCCTCAGCATAGTCCTCAGCACCGGCAAAGAGCGTGCTGTTGTAGTTGCCGAATACACGCTGGGTGGTACGACGGCTACCGTTGCCGTTGGCGCCAACCATCAGACCGCAGGTGATGGTGTAGGTACCGTTCTCCAGGCCGGTGATGGTCTGGCTGAGCTCATACTCAGGTACCACGTTGTTCCAGAGGCCGAATCCGTTGTTGCCGTCCTTGTAACCAGCACAGTCAGCGTTGATGCCGTGCCATGCACCGATACCGGCAGCACGTACCTCGGCTTCAGTCTGAGTAGCCTTGCCATTGATGTATACGTTCCATCCGGTAGGAGCACCTGCTACGCCGCTGGTGGCATTGCCACCCTGTGAAGAAAGGTCCTCAAAACTCATGTTCTGACCCATAGAGGTGATGAAGCCTAAGCCCTTCTCAAAGTCGCTGCAAGCCTTCTTGAGTGCCTCGTAGGCAGCATTGACGGTCTCAGCATCGACCTTCTCGTTGAAGGTGGTTCGGGCAGAAGCGATGAGTTCGTCGAGGTCGTTGGTTTCAAGTACGAGAGCAGCCTCGATCTGGCGATAGAGATCCTGCTTTGCCTTGATGACTGCACGTGCACCCTCGATGTCGCCCTCTGCCAGGAAGCGCTCAGCCTCTGCCAGGGTCAGCTTGAAGCCTGCCTCATAGTCGCTGCCATCGTTGCAGTAGTTGCTCTTGGCGAAGTTGTCCACTTCCTTCCAAGCTGCACCCGTCTCGTTGTAGGCATCGATGTCCTCTACGGCTACGAAGGCCCAGTTGCAACTGGTAGAGTCGGCCATCACCTTGTACTCCATGCCAGTCTCCTCGTCATAGATGGTGATGGGGCCCTCATCATCGGTAGCCACGCCACCGTAGAAGTCGGGATACCAGTTGTTGGTAGGCTCGTTGGCTACGGGATAGGTGCCACCACCATTGAGGTGAAGCAGCACGCCGATAGAAGGAGTGTGCTGGTGACCTTGAGCCACACGAAGCTTATAGAAACCTTCGGTGACTCCCTCGGTAACCTCAAAATAGGGAATCTCGTCAAACACCTGGAGGGCACGAACATTGTTGGTACCGCCAGGGATGCCCAGATAAGTGTAGCTGGTATAAGCCTCACTGGCCTCAATGTCATTCTCGGGATCAGCCTCTACAGCAGGATGCTCCACCTCGCTGGTGGTGAAGTACCATAGGTTGAGAGCCTCGTCGAAGTGTGCGGTGAGCTTCACGCCATACTGGCTGTCAAACTCCGTACGACCCTGCATCACGAGAGCGTTGTCCCAGGTGGTGCGACACATGTAGCCAGAGGGGTTGGCCAAGTTGGCCAGCACGTAGGTCTGACCGTCTGTCAGTTTCTGCACTGGGTACTTGGGGAAGCTTGCAGCCTGAGCCAAGGTGGCTACCAGCAGCAAGGCAATGCCTGCCAGGTACCGTTTGATGTTTTTGTTCATCTTTTAAAATGTTTTTGGTTAATAAAATATGAATGATTAATGGGCGATCAGTTTGGATAGTTCGCTGCGCAGTCCGGCCGCGGTAATGGCCTTGCCCACGATCTTGCCCTGAGGATCGATGATAAGGAAGGCGGGTATCCAGTGGAGTTCATAGGCCTTGAAGGTCTCGTCTTCACGGGTACGCTTGAGGTTGCTCACCTGAGGCCAGGGGAACTGCTCCTGTCGGAGAAAGTTGACCCATGCCTCCCGCTTGTCGTCGAAGCTGAAGCTCAGCCATTGGATGGCCTTGCCCTGTATCTTCTGCTTGTGGGTCTCCTGGTAGAGTGCCTTCAGGCCGGGCACCTCACGTCGGCAGTCACCGCACCAGGTGGCCCAGAAGTCCAGCACCACATATTGTCCTCTGTACTGCGACAGGCGTAGTGAGTTGCCTGTGGTGTCGCGTGCTACTATCTCGGGTGCCTCTGCTCCGTACTCCAGTGAAGGCAGGTACTCGGGGTGGCGGCTGGTAAGTGTGTCTGGCTCTTCGGCCTGTACTGAGAGGCTGCAAGCCAAAAGGGCGGTAAGTAGATATCTTTTCATGATGTGTGCTGTGTGTGCGGTTGAGAAAATATTATGAGAATAACGTTAACACTTATTTAACAAGATGATTTTTATATAAATAGGTGAAGATCCGGTCTTTTTCTTGTCGTCTGTCATCATTTTGCAACCTTTCGACTCACCTTGGATCGGCCAATGGGGAAGTTGATACCCATAGCCAGGTCGGCGTTGCTACGCAGGGGGACATACTGCTTGGAGACCTTCCCGATGAAGTGGTCGCTACCCAGGAAGATGCTGATGACACGTGGGTGGAAGTTGATCATCCATCCGAAACTGGTACCCAGGGTGCCAGCACCCACGTTGGCAATCAGTTCCAGACTCTTCCAGGGATGGAAGTTGAGTGAGATACGCTCCTCGTTCCAGCTGTATTTGCCTTGAAGACGGCTGCTGCTGAGCAGACCCACAGCAACCTTGGGACAGAAGGGTAGGGTATACTCTCCACTCAGGTTGAGCGTGGCTCCCAAGGCCTTGTTGGTGGAGGTTCTGCCACCGTCTTGCAAGCAGATGAGGTCCTCGAATCGGTCACCCAGTTCGTCCCACTGGTCCTCAATGTCTACGCCAGGACCATCGCCCACCTGGATGTCGTGGAAACCGTCAAACTCGAACTCCTGCCCCTTGTTTTGTGCCATAGCCACGTTGCTATAATGGATGAAACCCAAGTCGAGCAGCGAGGCACCGAGCTTAAGCCCTTTGATGCCTAAGTGCGACAAGTCGGCCTCTACACCCAAGTCGATGGCGGCGCCCAGATTGCTGAAGTCACTCAGATGAGGGCGCTCCGCCTCTACGTTGTCGAAAGAGACGGACTCATAGTGTGTCGGTACGGGCTGTCCGGGATGCTTCTCTGCATAGTGCTGTCGGTAGGACTCCGTGTATTCCTTGATTTCTGGTTCTCCCCAGCTGAATCCCGGCACACCTACCTCCAAGGTGGCGTTGGCAATGGCCGTCCAGCGATTCTCGTTGGAAAGATTGAGATCGAGGCGATCCATGTGAAGGTCGGCGTAGCCCAAGCCCATGAGCAGCTTGACCTTGGCTCCTATGCGCAGTATGCCAAGCACGTCTCGGCTGTAGCCCCATCCTGCCTCTGCCCAGATCTGAGCGTTGGCGCCGAAGCTGGAGAAGTTGTAGTCCTTATTGGTCAGTTCGCGTGTCATGGAGAAGAGTGCTCCGGGGAGGTTGAGACCCGCATGCGAACGAAGGCCCATGGTAAATGTCTGATAAGTACTCTTGCCGCTGTGGAAACCGAAACTGAAGAGATCGTAGTGAAAGTCTGTGAGCAACTTGTTGTTGGCACTAAATCCGCTCAGTGCCTCCTTCTTCGAGAGGCTCGGGTGGAGATAGGTAACCAGGCCCTTTCCATTGGGATTCTTGTAGAGCACGTCGCTCAGTCCGAGATTGCCACGCAAGGCCACGTTGAGGTTGCCTGGCAGGAAAGGCAGACTGAAATAGCCATTGCGATCGTAGTCCTTGGCCGGGTTGAGCTGATGGCCATAGGCATATCCGTCAGCAAAATAGGCACTCGTGAGATTCTGTGCATGCAAAAGGCTAGGGAGCAGCAACATGGCTGCTATTATCTTGATGCTTGTCTTTTTCATCGTGTCGTACCTATTTTAGTAGTTGTCATATTCGTCATCTTCTTCGCTCTCGTTGGCATCGATAGTGACCTTGCCCACCACACGCAGTTTGATGTCGGTGAGGCGCAGTTTAGCCTGCTCCGTGAGTGCACCGCCCTGATTGCCAAGGGCTACGGCGCGGTACTTGATGCCGTCGAAGCGTGGCACGCGCTGACCCTGAGCGTTCTTGCCGCTGATGAACTCGTTGATGGTGTGTCCTGCCTCAGCCTGAAGGGCGAAAGTCACGGGCGTACCCTGGCTGTTGGCCTTGATGGTACTCAGTTGTTCTACGACAAGCCCCTGCAGTACGTTGCCATCCTCATCGAGAGGCGTGAGCGTGAGTGAGAGATCGAGAGGCATGTCGCTTAGTACATTGGCAGAGAGTGAAAGACGTGTGAAGTCGATGTTGTCTATGTCTTCGAGATCCACGGAGAGGTTGCGCTCTGTGTCTACGTAGACCAGACGGAAGTCGGGACCGAAGGCCAGGGGGGAGAATATCTTGTAGTCCAGTTCCACCTGGTAGTCACCGGAGATGGGCATGTCGTGGCAGTCCATGGTGATGTCGGCCACGTTGACCTCTATCGACTGTGGCACCTTGCGGAGAAGGCCCTTCAGGTCGTCCACCCTGATCCATTGAAGATGCTTGCCACGATATTCGGCTGGCACCTTGACATCCTTTCCGGACTCGCAGATGTAGAAGATGGTCTCCTGGCTGGCAGGGATGCTGATGTGACCCGTGTGTCGCGACACCTCTGGAGTGGCGGCATAGTGACTCGTGAGGCTCATGCTCGTGCTTACGTCGCAAGGGAAAGGATTGAGCAGCCGAACGAAGATGACGGGGTTTTCCAGATCGAGCACCACGTCCTCATCCTCGAGGAAGTTGGGCAGTTCGTCGAGAGCGATGGGAGCAATGTCCTCCACGTGATGCTTGAGTTGTCCGGAGAAAGACTTCACACGTATCTCCTCGCACTCAAATTTGGCTGTGCCGAGGATGTTCACGAAACTGGGGCAGATGATGCTGGCATCACCCTGTGCGAAGGCCTCTTGGAGGAGCGCTGCGGGAATGTCCATCTCACTTCGCTCAAGGCGATAGGTGCCATTGAGCTGAAACCTTCCTGTGAGCGTGGCTTTGTGGTCGGCAAAGGTGATGTCCTCGCCTACGTATATCTTGCCCAGTGTGAGCGTGATCTGGATGGGGTGGTTGACGAGGTTGCCCGTAGGATCCTGTGGTGGAGTGAGGCGTACGATGCCCTTCTCGTTGTCGATGTCGGCTGGGGCTATGGTACGTAGGTGCGACCCCGTCTCGTCGACGTAGGTGCACGATGCCTCTGAGATGTACAGACCGCGGGGTAGGGTGAGGGTGAAGTCGTCGTAGTGTATCTTGCGTATGAAGCTATAGCGCTCCTCCATCTGGATGGTCATGCCCAGGGTGATGGCCGTGCCGGGCTCGAGCGTGATCTCGTCGATGCTCACCACATCCTCCGTGATGGGGTCGGACGAACTGAAGTCCGCATCGTAGAAAGCACTGTCGTGCTCCTGGATGGTATAGAGTAGCGTCTGCTGTTCCAGTAGCGAGATGGCATCTACCTTCTTTCGACTGCTATAACCCTTGGTAAGCGCGTTGAGATCTACGTAGGTCTCCTTGAAGCTGACGTCGGGACTCTTGATGGCAATGGGGTCGATGTGGAGAGGCTGCAGGTCGGCGCTTCCTTCTTCCACGAGATAGTATTCGCCGTCTATGTTTTGCACGATTTCCTGTTGCTCCAGTTCCAAGATGTTCTTGAGCAGGATGTCGCTCGTACTCGAGGCTGGGAAGGTGAGGTCGGTGTCGATGCCTAAGGTGAGGTCGATGTCGTCCAGGTCGTAGTCGGGGTCGACACAGGATGCTGCTCCCAGCACCAGGGCCATCATGCCCAGGTGAAGAAGACGTGGTCTGTGTGGTCTCATAAGTGAATGTGTTGGCCCTGCGGGTCGGAAGCCGTGCCGGGCTGTGAGTTTATGGTTGGTGCTTTGTTTGTTAAAAACGTCAAATTGACAAGGGGCATCATGGAGTAGGATGCCACCTTGTCAATAATTGGAAATGTTTGTACTCAAAAAAGATACTAAAGTTCCCATCCTAAGGCACTGGCGCCGAGGACGGCAGCCTTGGCGTCGTCGAGCTGGCTGATGAGCATCTTCGCCTTGCCCTTGTAGCACTTCAGGATGTGCTCGTCGTAGCTCTTGCGAATGGGATCCATGATGAGGTCGCCAGCCTTGGTCAGACCGCCGAAGAAGATGAATGCCTCGGGGCTGTTGAAGCAGGCGAAGTCGGCACAGGCCTCACCCAGCAGTCGGCCGGTGAAGTCCATGATCTGCTGAGCCACCTTGTCGCCTTTGCCGGCAGCGATGCTCACGTCCTTACTCTCTATCTGGTCGAGAGGTATCTCGCGGAGCAGGGTGGGCTCATCGGTGGTGCTGAGTATCTCGCGTGCGGTACGAGCCACGCCCGTAGCGCTGCAATAGGTCTCCAAGCAACCCTTTCTTCCGCAGCCACACTCACGACCGTCGGGACGCATCACTACCATGTGGCCCAACTCGCCGGCCAGACCGTCGCTTCCGTAGATCATCTTGCCATCGCAGACGATACCGCTACCCACTCCGGTGCCCAGGGTGATCATGATGAAGTTTTTCATGCCCCTGGCTGCACCATAGGCCATTTCGCCCATAGCAGCAGCATTGGCATCGTTGGTCATGGCCACGGGGATGCCGAGAGCCTCGCTGAACATCTGTCCCAAGGGTATCTTCTCCATGCCCCAAGGCAGGTTGGGGGCATACTCGATGCAGTTGGTGTAGTAGTTGCCATTGGGGGCTCCGATGCCCATTCCCTTGATCTTCTCGATGCCGCCCACCTGCTCGATGATGGGCTTCAAGGCTTCCACGCAGTCGGCCACATACTGCTCCACGGGTCCGTGTCCGCGAGTCTTCACTGAGGTTTGTGCTACTACGTTGGCATCGGCGTCTACTATGCCAAATACGGAATTGGTGCCACCCAGGTCAAGACCAATTACGTAGGGTTTGCTTGCTGTATCCATTTGGTGTAAAAGTTTGTTAGTCGTTTTTTAGTGAGCCACTTGGGCTATGTCGCGTCGTTTCATGGCATGTCCTCCATTTATGGAGGGCATTTCTTTAGCACACAAAGGTAGGGAAAAAGGGCGGAGCATTCAAAATAATCGGCCGAAAATCGACGTAAAAGATGTTTTTTTGCGCTTTTCCTTTCTATTATGGCAAAAATGTGTTAAATTTGCCGTTCATTATGGTGGAATTGGATCCCGTACTGGCCCTTGACAGTATCTTCAAGGGGCTTATCATAGGCGTGGTGGCTTCGGCTCCCATGGGTCCTGTGGGCGTGCTGATCATACAGCGTACTTTGAATAAGGGGCGCTGGTATGGTTTCGTGACGGGTGTCGGTGCCGCTGTCAGCGACATGCTGTATGCTTTGCTGACGGGTTTTGGTATGAGTTTCATCTCCTTCATCGTCGACGATCCTTCTCCCACCAAGAAGATGGTCCTTCAGGTGGTGGGCAGTGCGATGCTCTTCATCTTCGGTCTCTACACCTATAAGACCAAGCCTCAGACCAACCTTCCCCACAAGGGAGGCAACAAGAAGGGTACGCTTATGCACAATGGCGTGACGGGATTTCTCATCACGCTGAGCAATCCACTCATCATCTTCCTCTTCCTGGCTCTGTTTGCCCGCTTCTCGTTTGTCATCCCCACAAGCGAAGGTATGGGCCATCCTGTGGAGCAGATGCTGGGCTATCTGGCCATCATTGCCGGTGCCCTGGGATGGTGGATAGGTGTGACATATACTATAAATAAGGTACGCACGAAATTCAGCGTCGAGCGTATATGGTTGCTCAATCGCATCATTGGCATCATCGTGATGGTGGTCTCTCTGATGAGCCTCTTCTTTACCATCACAGGACGCACGCTGTACTGATGCATGTGGATGCCAGAAGGCATCTGCTTGCTTTTTGTAGGTAGTGCATGATTTAAGACAAGGAGTTTGAACTAAGCATGTTTTTGGCAAAAAAGATAAAGGAAGAGAGCGAGATAGGATATATCCTCTATATGTGGCAACTGGAAGACGTGGTGCGTGCTTATGGGTGCGATGCCGAGCGCATAGAGAAGGAGTATCTTCCCCGATTCAGATACGAGGGCGATGCCTTGAGACAGGAGACACAGTGGTGGAGGGACATCGTGGAGATGATGCGTAGTGAAGGCATCTTCGAGCAAGGCCATCTGCAGATGGTCAAGGGTACCCTCTCCTTGCTGGCTGACAAGCATGCCGAACTGCTTGCCGATACCAAGGAGCACGTCTACAATGCCCTGTACTATAAGGCTCTGCCATTTATCGTTGAACTGCGTGCCAAAGGCCACAATTGCGAAAAGCCTGAATTGCAACTATGCATCGAGGTGCTCTATGGCGTGATGCTGCTCAAGATGCGACAGCAGGAAGTGTGCAAGCAGACACAGGAGGCCCACGACACAGTGGCCTCTATGCTGACCCTGCTCAATCAGAAATATAAAGAAGACAAACTGAAGATATGAATCAAGAAATAGAACGCAGGCGTACATTCGCCATCATCTCACACCCGGATGCGGGTAAGACCACACTTACGGAGAAGCTGCTGCTCTTCGGAGGACAGATACAGGTGGCTGGTGCTGTAAAGAGCAACAAGATCAAGAAGACGGCCACCAGTGACTGGATGGAGATAGAGAAGCAGCGTGGTATCTCTGTCACCACTTCTGTGATGGAGTTTGACTACTCTCCCACAGACCCCGAGACCGGTGAGAAGAGCGACGTGGTCTACAAGGTCAACATCCTCGACACACCGGGTCACCAGGACTTTGCCGAGGATACCTTCCGTACGCTGACTGCCGTCGACAGCGCCATCATCGTGGTCGACGGTGCCAAGGGTGTAGAGGCTCAGACGCGCAAGCTGATGACGGTGTGCCGTATGCGTAAGACACCCGTGATCATCTTTGTCAACAAGATGGACCGCG
>JAZLII010000223.1:0-8997 GCA_045617275.1 Bacteroidaceae bacterium | reverse complement strand
GGTATTTCTCAAAGTCTGTCGTGTCGAGCAGGAAATAGATCACCTGAGGGTGGAAATTGAGTTGTTGGCGTGCGTCTTTAATGGTTACCATGCGAATATCTCGGGATTAGATTTTCTTATGAAGTGTATGAGCCTACATTTATAAGATACCATTTTGGCCAAAAAGGTAACATGCTTTGAACAAAAAAATGTTGCCCAAAGGTATTTGTATTGCCCAAATGGCATCTAAGGGGAAATGCAGATGCCTTACGAGAGGGTCCAGCCATGCTCGGCATGGTAGATCATCTGATGGGTCATGCCACCATCGATGCAGATGTTCTCGCCAGTGATGAAGCCGGCTTTGTCGGAGCATAGGAAGAGGACCATATGGGCGATGTCGAGGGGATGGCCTACACGGCCTGCGGGTTGCTGTGTGGCATCGGGACCCTGATAGACGGTGAAGTCGGTATCGATCCAGCCTGGAGAAATGGAGTTGACACGGGCTTTGCCTGCAAGGCTCACGGCCAGGGCATGGGTGAGGGCGGCGATGCCTCCCTTAGCGGCGGTGTAACTCTCGGTCTGAGGCATGCTCATGCGGACGCGAGAGGAGGAGATGTTGACGATGGAGGCACCGGGAGTGAGGCGCTCTTTGAGGAGCTTGACGAGATAGAAGGGGGCTGTGACGCCTACACTCAGGGCATACTGAAACTCCTCATAGGAGCACTCATCGAGGCCCTTCATGAGGGGTAGGGCATTGTTGATGATGCAGTCCACATGGCCATACTGACTGATGACCCACTGGGTGAACTCCTCGAGGACCTGTTGACAAGAAAGGTCGCCCACATAGTGGGGACCTTCCTGCTTATCTATGACGATGACTTGAGCTCCTTCCTTGCGAAACTCTTCCGCGATGCACCGGCCTATGCCCTGGGCACCACCGGTGACGATGACGATCTTATCCTTGAACTGCATGGCTCGGGGATCAGTCCTCTATGGTGTGGGCTGAACTGCCATCGAAGCAGTGGGTACAGATCTTGCACTTGGGAAGACCGATGGCCTTGACGATGGTCTCCAGCTTGGAGAACTGCAGGGTGTCGATCTTCAGGCGGCGAGCGATCTCCTCTACCATACGCTTGTACTCGGGAGAGTCGGTGGTGGCATAAGCCTTGAGGCGCTCCTCGGGGATCTGCACGCTCTGGGTGCTGTGTGCATCGGCCAGCATGGTGGCCTCGTTGCTACCGGTCTCAAAGTCCATGATGACACGGCGGGCAATGAGCTCCAGTTCGCTCTTCGATGCGGAGAAGTTTACAAAGGGACAAGCATAGATCAGAGGAGGACAGGCGATACGCATGTGAACCTCCTTTGCACCGAGTTCCTTGAGGATGGCGGTATTCTCACGAAGCTGAGTACCACGTACGATGCTGTCGTCGCAGAAGAGGCAACGCTTGCCTTCGAGCATCTCCTTGTTGGGGATGAGCTTCATCTTCGCTACGAGGTTGCGCATCTCCTGGTTGGCAGGCATGAAGCTTCGGGGCCATGTGGGTGTGTACTTCGAGATACAGCGCTGGTAGGGCACCTTGTGACCTGCGGCATAACCGGTGGCCATGCCCAGTCCGCTATCGGGGATACCACCTGCCACATCGACCTCCGTGGGGTCCTCTTCACCCATGATACGACCGGTCTCGTAGCGCATAGCCTCTACGTTGCGACCCTCGTAGCAAGAGGTGGGGAAACCATAGTAAATCCAGAGGAAGGAGCAGATCTGCATCTCCTCGTTGGCAGGACGGAGAACCTCCATACCATTGGCACGAAGGCGAACGATCTCACCGGGGCCCATGTAGTACTTGGTCTCATAGCCAAGGTTGGGGAATGCCGTGTTTTCGCTGGTGGCAGCCCATGCCTCGGTGTCTTCTGCCTCTACGGCATCCTTGGCATTGCCCGTACGCTGACCGAGCACGATGGGCGTACGTCCCCACTTGTCGCGAGCACAGATGATGCCATCCTCGGTGAGGAGCATGAGCGAACAGCTACCCTTGACGCGATTGAACACATTTTCGATACCCTCCACGAAGTCCTTACCTTTTATAATAAGAAGCCCCACCAGTTCGGTAGGGTTGATCTTACCGCTGGAGAATTCGCTGAGGTGCATGTTTTCAGCCAGCAGTTCTTTGGCTATTTCTTCCTGATTGTTGATCTTGGCTACGGTCACCAGGGCAAATCGGCCGAGGTGCGAGTTCATCAAGAGGGGCTGAGCGTCAGTGTCGCTGATGATGCCGATACCGCTGTGGCCCACAAACTTCGACAGCTCCGGTTCGAAACGGGTGCGGAAGTAAGTATTCTCGAGGTTGTGGATGGAACGATAGAAGCCATCGTTCTCTTGATTGTAGGTAGCCATGCCACCACGTCTTGTGCCCAGATGTGACTGATAGTCAGTACCGTAAAAAAGATCAGTTATACATTGTTTGCTCTGGATAGTGCCGAAAAAACCGCCCATGATGCAATCTTTTTATAAATTAATACCTTACTTATGATTTCCGAAAACTTATTGTTTTCTGCTACAAAGTTACAAATTAAATCTCAATAATTGTTTGCTGAACTTCAAAAAATTGATGCAATTAATCCGTTTTTTTGCGTGTTTTTGATATAGATTAAGAATAATAGGAATATTTTTGCTAAATTTGTAGCAAATACCATAATCACGCCATCATGAGAATGAATATATATCGCCTTTTCCTGCTCCTCTTGGGGCTGTTCGTACAAGATATCGCCTTGGCGCAAGACCAACTTGCCTTCCCTGGAGCGCAGGGGTGGGGTAGGTTTGCCCAAGGAGGACGCTACGGAACGGTCTACCACGTGACCAATCTCAACGATTCCGGTGCGGGCTCCTTCCGAGATGCCGTGTCCCAGCCCAACCGTATCGTGGTCTTCGACGTGGCTGGAGTCATCGTCATACAGTCGCGCATCAGTTTTGCCAAAAACCTCTACGTGGCCGGTCAGACAGCTCCCGGTGAGGGTGTGACCATCTATGGAGACGGTGTGTCATTCTCCGGAGCCAACGGTCTGATATGCAGGTATCTACGCGTGCGCATGGGTCATGGAGGCACGAAGGACAAGGACTGTGCTGGTGTGGCCAACGGTACCACGATGATATTCGACCACTGTTCGTTTGCCTGGGGACTCGACGAGACATTCAGCATCAACAGTGACGGAAAAGGCGCCCTGGGCGACATCACCATACAGAACTGCCTCATCGGCCAAGGCCTCATGACACACTCCGCCGGTGGACTCATTCAGGCCGACAATATCACCCTCTATCGCAACCTCTACTGCGACAACTCCACCCGAAACAATAAGGTGAAGGGTCGCAATCAATATGCTAACTGCTTGGTATACAACTGGTCCAACGGTGCCTACATCATGGGAGGTGACAGCGAGGGACAGTCTTACTGCAACATCCAGGGCAACCTCTTCATCAACGGCCCCTCGGGCGGTGGCAATGCCTTCACGGGAGGCAATGGCAACTTCCACTTCTATGGCAATGACAACTGGCAAGACCGTCAGGCTGATGGCTCCTTCAATCCACAGACCGTAACGGACTATTCCGCCTCCGACCGTCAGAGCACGCCTTACAACTATCCCGCGCTAACTCTCACCAGTGGCAAGGACCTCATACAAGACCTGCTTCCTACCGTGGGTGCCTCGCTTCCTTACCGTGACATGACGGACTGCTACATGATAGACGAAGTGATGAGTTTCGGTACGAGAGGCGAACTCATCGGCAATGAAGGCAGTCTGCCCTATGGTACGCCCAATACTTGGAAGATATTTGCTGGAAATCAGCGCATTGACACCGATGGTGACGGTATGCCCGACTGGTGGGAGGAGGCCAACGGTACCAATGCCAAGGCGAATGATGCCATGAAGATAGCCTCCAATGGATATGCCAACATAGAGAACTACATCAACAGCCTCACCGAGGCGCAGAGCGACTTCTTCCTCCGTCGTCCCATGTGTTTGGAAGCCACGGCGTCTACTACAAAGACACTTACCCTTCGTTGGGCTGACTATACCCGAGACGAGGACGGATTTGTCGTGGAGAGAGAGGAAGACGGAGTGTGGAAGGAATGGATGAGATGCAAGGCCAAGACGAATACGGTAAGGCTCACAGACCTCACTCCCGGCCATGAATATGTGGTGCGTATCCGTGCTTTTGCCGAGCACGATGGGGCAGAGGTGTACTCCGAATACAGCGAGGTACTCCGTGCCAAGACTCGTCCAGAAGATGTGGGCATCATCGACATTGACTCATTCCAGCCCGAATACACCTGGACGCCTAGCGTCACGGCCTGGACCGAGGATGCACAAGGATGGAAGGAAGGCATAGCGTGGAACAATGACGGATACAGTCCCGTGCTCTTCGACATCACGAATGATACCACCGTGACTATTCCCTTGGAGGCTAGCATCAAGCCTTCGGCCATCGTGGTGAAGGGTGATGGAACATTGGTACTGGAAGGTACAGGCCGTATTTCCGGTGAAAATACTTCCGTCAACAAGGCCGATGAGGGTACGCTCATTATGAAGTCGCTCAATGACTATCAGGGTGCCACGGTGCTCCATGGTGGCGTACTCGAATTCAATACGTTGAAGAATGGTGGAGTGGCCTCTGCGATCGGTGCCTCACAGGAATTTGCCCAAAACTGGATCATGGATGGCGGTACGTACAGATATACGGGTGCCAGTACGACGACCAATCGTAGTGCGAAGTTGACCCAACCCACCACACTCGAGCTCGCATCGGCCAGTGCCAAGGTGGATATGACGGGACACATAGAGGGTACCAAAGCCTTCACCTTAGCCGGTAAGGGTACGCTCGTGGTGAGCGATCCCAATTTCTTCCAATATTCGGGTCAGACCATCCTGAAAGGTGGTGAACTATACCTCTCTACGGTCAATGCGAGCAAAGGCGGTGTGGGCAAGTCGAGTGGGGTAGTGATGGCCGGAGGACGCCTGTCGACCAAAGGCGAGAATGAGACCTACGAGACATACAGTTTCCCCATCAAGGTAGAGGCTGGCACTACGTCGGTCTTCGCTCCTTTCCGCAACTGCTACATGTCCAGCACGGTGACTGGAAGTGGCAACCTCCAACTCGACATCCCTTACGTGCGCGAATATATAAAAGGTAACTGGACTGGATTTACGGGTCGACTCATAGCCAATGCCAAGTCGGCAGGCAATCTTCTGCTGGCCGAGAAGAGCTTCAACATGCCTTCGGCTGTCGTAGAACTGAAAAACGGTGCAAGGGCGTGCAACTGGGATACCAATGGTGATGCCACCTTAGGCGGACTGGCCGGTGAAGCTGGCACACAGCTCTGCGGTTCGTCGAAGCAGCAGAACGGTTTCAACTGCATCTGGCACATCGGTGGTGCCAATACCAATGAGACTTTTGCCGGTGTGATCAACAATTACAGTTGCTCCGGTTCGGGGCATCAAGGCACCGTGAGCATCGAAAAGACCGGAAAAGGCTACTGGCGACTCACCGGTGCCAATGAGTATAGTGGCGCGACAACCGTTACCTCAGCACGCCTCATCGTCAACGGTGTGCACAAAGGTCAGGGAGCCTTCACCGTAGCCAGTGGAGCTACATTGAGCGGTCAAGGCACCATCCCAGGCAATGTGACCATCAAGAAAGGTGGCACGCTGATGGCAGGAGACTCTACCATCACTAGCAAGACGCTTATCCTACAGGGAACCAACACGTTGCAAGCTGGTGCGAAAGTTCGCGTGATGACTCGCTTTGTCGAGAGTACTGGCAAGATCATTTCCAACCATCTCGATGCCAAGCAAATCTCCTTGGGCATTTCATCTATCTTGGAAATCGACATGAGCAACCTGCCTGAGACGCTCAACAGCGGTCTGTCCATCCGTGTCTTCACCAGCACTTCGAAGCCTACGGGTAAGTTCCAGAAGATCGTTCCTGAGCGACCCTCCGACAATCATGAATGGGATCTCACAGAGCTCTACACGAAAGGCATCATCTACATACGTGATGCAGAGGCTCCTGATGCGATACAAGGTCCCTCAGCCCCTCAGACAACATCCATCGTAGATAAAAGGTACAACCTCCAAGGCATTGCCACTCAAGCATCCTCACAAGGTATCACGGTGGTGACGTCAACTTCCGGAAAAGCGCGAAAAATACTCACACATTGATACGTATATGCGAGTTTGCAAAGGCATTTGTCTAATCAACGTTATGTTTAATAAGCGAACCGCTAAAAATGAATAAATAATAGTAAAAGCATATAGCCATGAAAAAGAATCTCATCCTTTCTGTTTTTGCACTTTGTGCGATGAGTACACAAGCGCAAAATCCATTCCTTCCATTGTGGGAATATGTGCCCGACGGTGAACCCTATGTCTTTGAGGATCCTGATAAGCCTGGTGAATATCGTGTGTATGTATACGGTTCTCATGATTCGGCCATCAAGGAATACTGCGGATATGAGCAGGTGGTATGGTCGGCCAACATCAAGGATCTCACGAACTGGCGCTATGACGGTATCGGATTTAAGAGCGACAAGGATGCCAACGGCAAACTGCTTCGTCAGGATGGTCGTGGCGACATGCTCTATGCTCCCGATGTGGCTGAGCGCATCGAAGCTGATGGCACGAAGACCTATTTCCTATATCCCAACAATCAAGAAGGTGGACGCCAAGGCATGGTGGCTATGGCAAAGCGCCCCGACGGTCCGTTCAAGGTGATCAACTGGAGTAAGACGAATCCTCGTGAGACGGATGGCGTACTGCGATTTGACCCTGCCGTCTTCATCGATGACGATGGTAAGGTGTATGGCTACTGGGGATTTGAGCAGAGCTTCGGTGCCGAACTCGATCCTCTGACGATGGCTACCTTAAAACCTGGTACGGAGATCGTGACCGATATGGTGCCCAACTACAAGCAGGACGAGACGTTCCGCTTCTTTGAGGCTTCCTCTATGCGTAAGATCGAGGACAAATATGTCTTCATATACAGCCGATGGACGCGCGAAGGCGAAAACGACCTGCCCACGACCAACTACACGCTGGCCTATGCTTATAGCGACAGTCCTCTGGGTCCCTTCACCTATGGCGGAACCATCATCGACGGACGTGGACGTGAGATAGATCCCGCTACTGGCAAGATGCGTCCCACAGCCACTTCGGGCGGTAACACACACGGTTCGATCTTTGAAGCCAACGGTCAGTGGTGGGTGGTATACCATCGTCAGACGGGTCTCAACGAGTACAACCGTCAGGCTATGGCCTCGCCTATCACGGTAAAGGTGGAGAAAGGCAAAGGCGGTAAGGTGTACATCAGCGAAGGTGAATATACGAGTGAAGGATTTGCCATCAAGGGTCTCAATCCGCTCAATCGTACGGCTGCCGGTATCGCTTGCTACTACACTGGTCCAAGCGTGTCGAAGAATGAGTATCCCAACTTCATCCATACGGGTCCATACATGAATCCTACCAGACTCGACGTGAAGTCCACCCAGGGTCCGTTCAACCTCAAAGAAGTGGCCACTCCCGTGGTGAACTGCACCAATGGTTCGGTACTCGGCTATAAGTATTTCGACTTCTCCAAGATGGGCAAGAGCAACAGTGCCACTCTCAAGATGAACCTCATCCCACAGGGTGTGGACGGTGAGATCGTGGTAATGCTAGGTAGTCCCTACGAGGAGAAAGGCGGTAAGGTCTTGGGTAGTCTGGCCCTCAGCTCACAGATGCAGAAGAAGTTGACGGAAGTGAATATTCCCGTGACGGGTTTGCTGTCCAAGAAAGGCAAGCAAGCCTTATACTTCCTCTTTAAGTCCAATAAGTCAAATGCCTCTCTTTGTGAGATTTACGACTTTATCTTTTCTAAATAATTGAAGGCTACTGGGCAACAGTGCGAGTCTCTGTTGCCCACAGAGAAGTCCCATACTGGCTATGATAGAAGCGCTTATAGAAATAGTGAAGCAAGCATCGTCCTTGATGCTTACCGACACTTTTGAGATCAACCAAAAGGAAGGATTTGCCAACATCGTCACTTCCAGTGATGTGGCTGTGCAGGACTTCCTCAAACAGCATCTCTCTACCCTACTCCCCGGAAGTGGATTTCTGTGTGAGGAGGAAGACGTGCACCATCTCAACAATGAGTACACCTGGATCATCGACCCCATAGACGGTACGGCCAACTATGCCCGCGGTATCCGTGAGTGTGCCATCTGTGTGGGGCTGAAACACGGGGAGAAGATGGAGTTGGCAGTCGTTTATCTTCCCCGTACGCAGGAACTCTTTCAAGCAGAGCGAGGCAAGGGGGCGAAGCTCAATGGCAAACCCATCCATGTCTCTGCCCGTCCCTTCCAAGACAGTGTGCTCTGTACGGCCCTGGCTGTTTATCATAAGGAGTATGCACAGGTGTGCTCCGATATCATCGTGAAGACATTTTTGGAGTGCAACGACATCAGACGTTTCGGTGCAGCTGCCCCAGAACTCTGTTTCCTCTCCATGGGCCGATGTGAACTCTATTTCGAGTATCTCCTCTCCCCCTGGGACTTTGCTGCAGCATCGCTCATCCTGGAAGAGGCGGGTGGCTGTCTGTGCACCTTGGATGGCAGTCCTCTCCCACTCACCCAGCCTACCGGTGTACTGGCCGCGAATAGTCGAGAGAATCTCGACAAACTGGTTTCCATCGTAAAATGTGTGATGAAAGGGAACTCATTTCACGGTGAATGACAGATATTGTTCGTTTCGTTCGTTTCGTTCTCGGTTTCACACTATTTATACAGGTACCAATTGTAAATCCCTTTTTATTAAAATATTTGGATGAACAAAAAGAGTGAGTCTCAAGCGAGAGGGCACTGAAAAACCCTCTTGATTGCTGAGGTGTAAAAATAAGATTGCACATATGTAGGTAAAAACTTGCATATGTGCGATTTTTTTTGTACCTTTATAGCGTAATAGAAGAATGTATTATGCTTGTTCAACAACAGA
>JAZLII010000222.1:0-5632 GCA_045617275.1 Bacteroidaceae bacterium | reverse complement strand
AATTCACTTCCAGAGTCTTGATTACAGTAGGCTCTGCCTTAAACTCTACGAGTACGTAGAAACCCGTGCTCTTCTTCTCGATGGGATAAGCAAGCTTCTTCAAGCCCCAAAGCTCCTCATTGATGATCTCAGCACCATTGTTGGTGAGGATGCCCTTGAACTTTTCAACCGCTTCCTTCATCTGAACATCAGACAAAACGGGAGTTAAAATGAAAACGGTTTCGTATTGATTCATAATACGTAAAATTGATTAATAAATTGTTTATTTTGCTTAAAGCGGTGCAAAGGTACTACTTTTTCTTGAATTGACAAAGCATTTTTATTCATTTTTCTATTTAAGAGCACATTGCTCAACTATTTTCAACGGCAAGCATGTTTTTTTCGGGAAAATGTTTCGTTAAATGAAGAATATTTCGTTAATTTGTAGCTGAATTGAATACCAACGGCAAAATTAATAAAAAATATCTATACCATTATGACAAAGTATTTAGGTGTGTCGATGATCGTTCTGGGTACGATCATCATGCTTGTAAGCTACCTTTCCCAGTCATGCGATGCTATCGCAGGTTTGTTCCCCATCTCATGGGTGGACATCAACGGAGTGCAGATTATAGCCTTCTTCCACTTGATTCTGGGTGGTGTGCTGGCTCACATCCTGAGCATCAAACTGGCTGGTGCTGAGAAGGAGCGTTCAGGCAAGTCTTCTGAAATTGGTTTGGGTCTTGCAGCCTTTGCTCTGATCGTGGCTATCGTGCCTCTGTGTCTGGGCAAGATGGAGGATCAGCCCGCATTCCTCCCCGCTGTATCTATCTATGGCGGTATGCTGGCATGGCTGGTTGGTCTGGCTTGCACCATGACCGGCTTCTTCGTTGGCAAGAAGCAGCTTGCACAGATCGGCTTTGGCGTTCTCGCCCTTGGCGTTGTAGCAGCTCTCGTCACCGCAGCTACTGTATACGCAGAAGCAGCTTAATCCATTTGGGACAACCCATAAAAGAGAAATGGGGATTGGCTATTGGCCAATCCCCATTTTTTTGTATACAATAGTTGTGATTACCTTATATTTATGGTATCATTGTCTTAGCGCTCGCAGGGTCTACCCCATTTACGCTTGCTCCTGATCCTCTGTGACAGGCACGATGAGGCGGTAGCCCTTGCCATGCACATTGTTGATCTCGATGGAGGGGTCTGCCTTCAGATGCTTGCGCAGCTTGGTGATGTACACATCCATGGAGCGTGCATTGAAGTAGTTGTCATCCACCCAGATGGTCTTCAAGGCCAGTTCACGCTGGAGTACGTCGTTGGCATGCTTGCAGAGCAAGCTCAGCAGTTCGCTTTCCTTCGTGGTCAACTTGGTCTGCTCATCACCATGGATAAGCACCTGACGACGGCTATCGAAGGTGAACTCGCCCAGACGGAAAGTCACCGTGTCGACCGTCTTCTTCCCTCTCACACGACGCAGGATGGCCTCCATGCGGAACACCAGCTCATCCATAGAGAATGGCTTGGTGATATAGTCGTCGGCACCGATGCGGAAACCTTCGAAGACATCCTCCTTCAGATTTTTGGCTGTGAGGAATATGATGGGCACCTCCGAGTTGAGCGCACGAATCTCCTGAGCCAACTGAAATCCATCCTTACGAGGCATCATGACGTCGAGCACACACATATTGTACTGGTTCTTGCAGAATGCACGATATCCGGCTTCTCCGTCCAGACATAAGTCGGCATCATAGTTCTTTGCCTGCAGATAGTCACGAAGCAACATACCGAGGCTCTCATCGTCCTCACACAGCAAAATTCTCAATTTCTCTTCCATAGTATTTTCTTTTGGGATTGATTAATCTAACATTATAGACTCACTATCTCACACTCTATTCATCGTCTTTCACCACAGGTAGCGAGATGATGAAGCAGGTTCCCTGTCCGTACTCACTCTCCACCTTTATCTTGCCCTTGTGCAACTCTATGATGGTATGCACGTAGGCCAGTCCCAGACCGAAGCCCTTCACATTGTGCTGATTGCCCGTATGCACCCTATAAAATCGCTCGAAGATATGCGCCAGGTCACTCTTTTGGATACCCATACCATTGTCTTGTACGATGAGCTGGAGATGGTCACCCACATTTTTGGTGTAAATGGTCAACTGAAGGTCGACTTCAGGGCGACGATATTTCACGGCATTGTCCATCAGGTTGAAGATCACATTGGTAAGGTGCATCTCATCGCCGAAGACAAACGGATCGTAGGCTTCTATGCAAGTCTTTACCTCACCGCCCAACTGCCTGATGCGCAACGAGAACGTATTAACAACGGATTCCACAAGGCTGTTGACATCGAGTTCGTCTTGCTTAATGGCGATGTTGTCGTGGTCGAAAAGCGACATCTGAAGTACTTTCTCCACCTGGAAGCGCAGACGCTTACTCTCGGTAAGTATGGTGCCGGCCAGATTTTCATACATACGTTCCGTCTTGGAGACGGTCTTGTCGTTGAGCATCTCGGCAGCCAGGGAGATACTGGCCAAGGGCGTCTTAAACTCGTGCGTCATATTGTTGACGAAATCATTCTTCATCTCGCTCACCTGCTTCTGACGTGCCAGCTGATAGATGGTGTACAAGAAGATGAGCAGAAGGACGAAGGTGAATCCCATCACAGGAGTCATACGGCGTGCCACGCCCCATATATACTCATTCTCCGTGGGGAAATGTACCATCAGTACACCCACCTTGCTCGAGGGATCGTTGCGGAAGATCACCTGATGGTAGGTCTTCTCTGCCCCATCCTCATCGAAGTCCGAACAGCGCAGCAACTCCTGGCCATCGGCCGTCGTCACACGGTAGTGGAAAGGTATGTACACTCCGTTTCGGCGCAAGGCACTCGTGAGGTAGGAGTCCAGCAGGTCGCCATCCAGACGGTCGCTCAGGCTTCCCTCGCTCGCGTTATATAATAAGGTATAGATGACCTCGTCCAAGACGCCTCGCTGGTAGACATAGGCATTCTTCACTTTTTCCAGGAAATCCAGCCCTACGGTCTCCATGATGCCCGATCCTTGCGGCATAAGCATCGTGCCGGGATACTGACCTCCTCTCTGCATCACCTGCTCGGGCATATAGACGATGGACAGGGAGTCTGCCCCGGTGGAAGGCACATTTCCTGCAGCCTGAACGGCCAGACGCGCACGCTGCAGGTTGGCCAGAGAGTCGAGTTCCTGCTCGTGATTGCTCGTCACCAACTGCAGGTAGCGAAACGTCTCATCACGCTCCAGGTCGCGCGAGGCCTGATCCAGACTGCGCAAGACGGACTCATCAAATTGCTCCTTGCGCATGCGAACCATGGTCCTGGCACTGTTCCATTGCAAGTATAGCAAGATGACGCTCAATACGCCTATCAATATACCGACTAACCAAATGCTCTTCTGTTTCATACCTCAAAATTAACTAAAATAGTGAAAGAGATGAAAAGTTTTATAGAAAAGTAGTCCACAAATTAAGATAAATGCAGAAAAAAGAAGGACTTTGTGCGAAATTGTTCACACAAAGTCCTTCTTTACTATATGGGGAGCTATCCTTTGAGTAGAAAGGATAGCGACCTTTTAATCCTCTGCAGCCTTGCTTGCCTCGTAAGCCTTGATGAGGTTCTGCTGTACATCGGCGGGCACAAGTTCGTAGCTTGCAAACTTCTGGATGAAACTTGCGCGACCACCGGTCAAGCTACTCAGTGCTGTACTGTAGCTGCTCATCTCCTTCTGGGGAGCCTTGGCAATGAGCTTCTCATAGCCAGCCTCGCTCGACATACCCATGATCATGGCACGACGACCCTGCAGATCGCTCATCACGTCACCCATCTTGTCGCTGGGCACGAATACCTCTACGTCGTTGATGGGCTCAAGGATCTTTGGACCAGCCTCCTTGAAGGCTGCGGCAAATGCCTGACGTCCAGCCAGCATGAACGAGAGCTCATTGCTGTCTACGGGATGCATCTTACCATCATATACGATGACGCGTACGTCGCGAGCATAGCAACCAGTCAGAGGACCTTGCTCCATACGCTGCATGACACCCTTCAGGATGGCGGGCATAAAGCGGGCATCGATGGCACCACCAACCACGCTGTTGATGAAGACGAGCTTACCACCCCACTCCAGGTCGATCACCTCTGTGCTCTTTGCATTGATGCGATACTCCTGGCCGCCGAAACGGTATACGTCGGGATCGGGCATACCCTCGTAGTAAGGCTCCACAATCAGATGCACCTCACCAAACTGGCCGGCACCACCTGACTGCTTCTTATGGCGATAGTCTGCACGGGCAGCCTTGGTGATGGTCTCGCGATAAGGTATCTTGGGCTCCTCGAAGACGATCTGGATCTTCTCGTTGTTCTCCATTCTCCACTTCAAGGTACGCAGATGGAACTCACCCTGACCATGTACCAGGATCTGCTTCAGTTCCTTAGACTGCTCTACTACCCATGTGGGATCCTCCTCACGCATCTTGTTGAGGGCGTTCATCATCTTCTCGGTCTCGCTCTCATTGACAGCTCGAACGGCACGCGAATACTTGTGGTTGGGATACTTGATGAAGTTGAAGCGGTTTTCTGCCACCTTGTCGTTCAGGGTATTGCCCGTCTTGACGTCCTTCAGCTTCACGGTACAACCGATATCACCGGCTACCATCTCTTCCACCTTCTCACGGTTGGCACCTGCGCAGACGAAGAGCTGAGCCATACGCTCCTTAGAGCCACGGTCGGCATTGGTGAAGTCGTCGCCTTCATGTACCTTACCGCTCATCACCTTGAAGTACTGTACCTCACCGATGTGGGGTTCTACGGCAGTCTTGAAGAAATAGAGGCTGGTAGGAGCAGTGGGATCGGGCACCACTACCTCGCCACGTGTATTGTGTACGGGGGGCATCTCGTCTACAAAAGGTACGACATTGCCGAGGAACTCCATGAGACGACGCACGCCCATGTCCTTGCCTGCACATACGCAGAATACGGGGAACATGCCACGGCTTGCCAGTCCCTTGCGGATACCCTCGCGCATCTCGTCCTCGGTGAGGCTCTCGCTCTCGAAGAACTTCTCCATGAGGGTCTCATCATGCTCTGCTGCAGCCTCTACCAAGGCCTTGTGCATCTCCTGAGCCTTCTCCATCTGGTCCTCGGGTATCTCCTCGATGATGGGAGCACCGCCTTCGGGCTTCCAGCTGTATTTCTTCATGAGCAGCACGTCGATCAGGCTGTTGAAGTTGGGACCGGTCTCGATGGGATACTGGATGGGCACTACCTTCGATCCGTAGATAGAAGTGAGTTGCTCCAGGATATTGTCATAGTCACAGTTCTCATTGTCGAGCTGGTTCACCAGGAAGATGACGGGCTTGCCCAACTTCTCGGTGATGCGGAAGTGGTTCTGCGTACCTACCTCTACGCCATACTGACCATTGAGCAGCAGCACGGCGGTATCGGTTACGTTCAGTGCGGTGATATAGCTGCCGGCGAAGTCATCTGCACCCGGGCAGTCAATGATATTCAGCTTCTTGTTGTTCCATTCCACATGGAAAACGGTGCTGAATACAGAGTAGCCATATTCCTGCTCCACGGGGAAGTAGTCGCTCACCGTGTTCTGCTGAGTGATGCGTC